>NZ_VKJP01000009.1 GCF_007280575.1 Streptomyces benahoarensis | reverse complement strand
CGCCGCCCCCGTCGCGGGCGCCCTGCCCGCGCAGCTCTCCCCCGCCCAGCGCGGCAAGTTGATCCGCGCCGCCGGCGCCGCCACCGCGGCGACGGCCAAGGAACTGAAGCTCGGCGCGCAGGAGAAGCTGCTCGTCAAGGACGTCTCCCGGGACGCCGACGGCACCACCCACACCCGCTACGCGCGGACCCTGGACGGCCTGCCGGTCCTCGGTGGCGACCTGATCGTCCACGAGGCGAAGGGCGGCGCCGTCAAGGGCGTCACCAAGGCGCAGACCCGGCAGCTGAAGGTTGCCACGACCACTGCGAAGGTCGCGCCGTCCGCCGTGTCCGCCAAGGCGCTCTCGTCCGCCCGCTCCCTGGGCGCATCGAAGGCCGCCGCCGACAAGGCGCCGCGCAAGGTGGTCTGGGCCGCCGACGGCACCCCGCGGCTGGCGTACGAGACCGTGATCGGCGGGCTCCAGAAGGACGGCACCCCCAACCAGCTGCACGTCATCACGGACGCCACGACCGGTGAGCAGATCTTCCAGTACCAGGGGATCGAGAACGGCATCGGCAACACCGAGTACAGCGGCAAGGTCACCCTGGGCACCACCGCCTCCGGATCGTCCTACACGCTGACCGACGGCGGCCGCGGCGGGCACAAGACGTACAACCTCAACCACGGCTCGTCCGGCACCGGCAAGCTCTTCACCAACTCCACCGACACCTGGGGCAACGGCACACCGCAGAACGCCGAGACGGCCGCCGCGGACGCCGCCTACGGCGCGGCCGAGACCTGGGACTACTACAAGGAGGTGCACGGCCGCACCGGCATCAACGGTGACGGCGTCGCCGCGTACTCCCGCGTCCACTACGGCAACAGCTACGTCAACGCGTTCTGGGACGACAGCTGCTTCTGCATGACGTACGGCGACGGCAGCGGCAACGCCGCGCCGCTGACCGCGCTGGACGTCGCCGGGCACGAGATGTCCCACGGCGTCACCGCCGCGACCGCCGGTCTCATCTACAGCGGTGAGTCCGGTGGCCTGAACGAGGCGACGTCCGACATCTTCGGCACCGCGGTGGAGTTCTACTCCAACACCGCCGAGGACCCGGGCGACTACCTCATCGGCGAGAAGATCAACATCTACGGCGACGGCGAGCCGCTGCGCTACATGGACAAGCCCTCCAAAGACGGCGCGTCGGCCGACTACTGGTCGAGCACGGTCGGCAACAAGGACGTGCACTACTCGTCCGGCGTCGCCAACCACTTCTTCTACCTGCTGTCCGAGGGCAGCGGCGCGAAGGACGTCAACGGCGTGCACTACGACAGCCCGACGTACGACGGGAAGTCCGTGCCGGGCATCGGCCGGAAGAACGCCGAGAAGGTCTGGTTCAAGGCGCTCAGCCAGTACATGACCTCGTCCACCAACTACGCCGCGGCCCGCACCGCGACCCTCAAGGCCGCGGCCGACCTCTTCGGCCAGGGCAGCGCGACGTACAACACGGTCGCCAACACCTGGGCCGCGGTGAACGTCGGCTCCCGGGTGTCGGCCGGAAAGTGACATCCTGACCCGGTGACGGCACCGGCCGGTCATCTCGGCGTGGCATGGCCGAAAGGCCGACCGGTGCACGGAACCCACCTGCGAAAACGGCGAATTGGGCGCCGCTTCCGGACCTCCGGGGGCGGCGCCCGTTTCCGTTGCGCGGATCGCGCGTACACCCCTACCGACGAGTTTCGGCCAACCTGCTCTCAGCGTCCTGACATGAACGCGTTCGGAATGGCAATGTTCCCGACGCACGTCACACCCGCATCGCTTTGCACCCCCACCACTTGGCAAAGTTGAAGGAGCACGCGTGACCCCCCGCATATCCCGCAAGGCCCGCATCACCGGCACTGCTGTCGTCGCCGCCGCGGCCCTCGTCGCCGGCGTCGCCGCCACGGCGAGCGCCTCGACCGCCCCGGCCGCCAAGGGCGGCGCGCCGGTCGCCCTCACCACCTCGCACCGCGCCGAGCTGATCCGCGACGCGAGCGCCGCCAAGGCGCAGACGGCCAAGGAGCTGGGCCTGGGCGCCCAGGAGCAGCTGGTCGTCAAGGACGTCATCAAGGACGCCGACGGCACCGTCCACACCCGCTACGACCGCACCTACGCCGGTCTGCCGGTGCTCGGTGGCGACATGGTCGTGCACCGTGCCAAGGACGGCTCCATCAAGAGCACCACCAAGTCGACCCAGAAGACCATCAAGGTCGCCTCCCTCACGCCGAAGATCACCGCGGCCGCCGCCGCGCAGCGCGCGCACGGCACCGCCGCCAAGTCGATCAGCGCCAAGCAGACCGGCGCGCAGGCCGCGAAGAAGGTCGTCTGGGCCGCCTCCGGCTCACCCGTCCTGGCGTACGACACCGTCGTCAACGGCGTGAAGAAGGACGGCACCCCGAGCCGGATGCACGTCATCACCGACGCCAACACCGGCAAGAAGCTCTTCCAGTACGACGACATCCGTACCGGCAAGGGCGAGAGCGAGTTCAGCGGCACCGTCGACCTCGGCACCACCAAGGACGGCAGCAACTTCACGCTGACCGACGGCGAGCGCGGCGGTCACAAGACCACCAACCTGGAGAACGCCGAGGACGGCGACGGCAAGCTCTTCACCAACTCCACCGACACCTGGGGCAACGGCAAGCCGGACAACCCGGAGACCGCCGCCGTCGACGCGCACTACGGTGCCGCCTTGACCTGGGACTACTACAAGGAGGTGCACGGCCGCACCGGCATCAAGGGTGACGGCAAGGGCGCCTTCTCCCGCGTCCACTACGGCGACAACTACGTCAACGCCTTCTGGGACGACAGCTGCTTCTGCATGACGTACGGCGACGGCGAGGGCAACAAGGCCCCGCTGACCGCCATCGACGTCGCGGCCCACGAGATGTCGCACGGTGTCACCTCCGCCACCGCCAACCTCACCTACAGCGGTGAGTCCGGCGGCCTGAACGAGGGCACCTCCGACATCTTCGGCACCTCGGTCGAGTTCTACGCGAACAACTCCGAGGACCCGGGCGACTACCTCATCGGCGAGAAGATCGACATCAACGGTGACGGCACGCCGCTGCGCTACATGGACAAGCCGTCCAAGGACGGTCAGTCGCAGGACAACTGGGACTCCAGCACCGGTGGCCTGGACCCGCACTACTCGTCGGGTGTCGCCAACCACTTCTTCTACCTGCTGTCCGAGGGCAGCGGCGCCAAGGAGATCGGTGGCGTCAAGTACGACAGCCCGACCGCCGACGGCTCCAAGGTCGAGGGCATCGGCCGGGACAAGGCCGAGAAGATCTGGTTCAAGGCCCTGAGCGAGTACATGACCTCGAACACCGACTACAAGGCGGCCCGTGAGGCCACCGTCAAGGCCGCCACCGACCTGTACAAGGCCGACAGTGCCGAGGTCAAGGGCGTCGAGGCCGCCTGGAACGGCGTCGCCGTCAAGTAACGCACCACGCCGGGCGCCGTGCGACACGGCGCCCGGCACCACGCCGATCCGCCCGGGACCCCTGTGACGTGTCCCCGGGTGCGGTCGGCGCCCCGAGAACGGCGGAACGGCCGGGGAACTCTCTCCCCGGCCGTTCCGCCGTTCCGCCGTTCCGTCATGTCCCGGCTCTCGCGCCACTGCGGGGCTCCGGGAGTCCGGGAGTCCGGGAGTCCGGGAGTCCGGGAGTCCGGGAGTCCGGGAGTCCGGGAGTCCGGGGTGGCCCTCGCGCCACTCCGGGCCACCCCGCCCTCCCGGCACCCGGCCGCGGACCGGCCGGCGCCGCCCCGGCCGCCAACCGGGTGAAGGCGGCAGGCCCCCCGCTCCTCGCACACCGACTCCCCCAGCGGAACGGATAGAAAGGAGAAATTCCGGCAAAACCTGACGATTCTCTGGTGAGCCCATGATCGGTCGCATCCCTGTCCTGGACATCCGCCCCCGCCTCGACGACGGCCGCCCCGCGAAGGCGGTGGCGGGCGAGACCTTCGACGTCTCGGCCACCGTCTTCCGCGAGGGCCACGGCGCCGTCGCCGCCAATGTCGTGCTGACCGGTCCCGCGGGCCGCACCGGCCCCTGGACCCCGATGGCCGAACTCCGCCCGGGCACCGACCGGTTCACCGCCGAGGTCACCCCGGACGCCGAGGGCCGCTGGACGTACACCGTCGAGGCATGGGCCGACCCGGTCACCACCTGGCGCCGCGATGCCGCCGTGAAGATCCCCGCCGGGCTCGGCACCGAACTCACCCTCCGCGAAGGCGCCGACCTGCTGACCCGCGCCGCCGACGGTGTTCCCAAGGACGCCGGACGCGAGGCGGTGCTCGCCGCCGCCGACGCGCTGCGCGACACCACGGCGCCGCCCGCCGCCCGCCTCGCCGCCGCGACCGCCCCCGCCGTCACCGACGCGCTCGCCCGCCACCCGCTGCGCGAGCTGCTCACCGCCGCCGCCCCGCTGCCGCTCCTCGTCGAGCGCCGCCGCGCGCTGTACGGCTCGTGGTACGAGCTGTTCCCCCGCTCCGAGGGCGCCACCGCGCGGCCGGACGGCACCCTCGTCGGCGGCACCCTGCGCACCGCCGCCGAACGGCTCCCGGCCGTCGCCGCGATGGGCTTCGACGTCGTGTATCTCCCGCCCGTCCACCCCATCGGCACCACCCACCGCAAGGGCCCCAACAACTCCCTGACCGCCGGACCGCACGACGTGGGCTCCCCCTGGGCCATCGGTTCCGCCGACGGCGGCCATGACGCGCTCCACCCGGACCTCGGCACCTTCGACGACTTCGACCACTTCGTCCGCACCGCCCGCGATCTGCGGATGGAGGTCGCGCTCGACTTCGCGCTCCAGTGCTCGCCCGACCACCCCTGGGTCACCCGCCACCCCGAGTGGTTCCGGCACCGCACCGACGGCTCCATCGCCTGCGCGGAGAACCCGCCGAAGACGTACCAGGACATCTATCCGCTCGACTTCGACACCGATTTCCGGGGGCTGGTCCGTGAGACCGAGCGGCTACTGCGCTTCTGGATGGACCGGGGCGTGCGGATCTTCCGGGTCGACAATCCGCACACCAAACCGGTGCACTTCTGGGAGACGGTGATCGGCGCGGTGGGCCGCACCGACCCGGATGTCCTCTTCCTCGCCGAGGCGTTCACCCGCCCCGCGATGGTCCACGCCCTCGCCCGCGCCGGGTTCCAGCAGTCGTACACCTACTTCACCTGGCGGAACACCAAGCAGGAACTGAGCCGCTACCTCACCGAGCTGTCCGGCGAGGGCGCCGGTTATCTGCGGCCCAATCTCTTCGTCAACACCCCGGACATCCTGCACGGCTACCTCCAAAGAGGTGGGCGTCCCGCCTTCGCCGTCCGCGCGGTGCTGGCCGCCACCCTCTCCCCCACCTGGGGCGTCTACGCGGGCTACGAGCTGTGCGAGGCGGAGCCCGCGGAGCCGGGCAGCGAGGAGTATCTGAATTCGGAGAAGTACCAACTGCGGCCCCGCGACTGGGCGGCCGCGGCCCGGAGCGGAAAGAGCCTCGCCCCGCTGCTCACCACCCTCAACCGCGTCCGCCGCCGCCATCCGGCCCTTCAGCAACTGCGGCGGCTGCATTTCCATCCCACCGACAACGAAGCGGTCCTCGCCTATTCCAAACGCGCGGGCCACGGCCGCGGCGCCGATACCGTCCTGACCGTGGTGAACCTTGATCCACACCACACCCAGGAGGCCACGGTCTCGTTGGACATGCCGGAACTCGGCCTCGGCCGGGACGATTCCTTCCCGGTGCGCGACGAGCTCACCGGCGACACCTACCACTGGGGCAGGGACAACTATGTACGGCTCGATCCGGGCCAGTCGCCCGCGCCCGCGCACGTACTGTCCCTGCGACCGTCCTCACCGATCGGAGGGTCACCCAATTGATCGTCAACGAGCCCGTGCATGACACGTTCGAGGACACGCCGGAAAAGGACCGTGATCCGGACTGGTTCAAACGCGCCGTCTTCTACGAGGTCCTGGTCCGTTCCTTCCAGGACAGCAACGGAGACGGCGTCGGCGACCTCAAGGGCCTCACCTCGCGGCTCGATTATCTGCAATGGCTGGGCGTGGACTGCCTCTGGCTCCCGCCGTTCTTCAAGTCCCCGCTGCGGGACGGCGGTTACGACGTCGCCGACTACACCGCCGTCCTCGACGAATTCGGTGACCTCGCCGATTTCGTGGAATTCGTCGACGCCGCCCACCAGCGCGGTATGCGGGTCATCATCGACATGGTGATGAACCACACCAGCGACCAGCACCCGTGGTTCCAGTCCTCCCGTAACGACCCCGAGGGGCCGTACGGCGACTACTACGTCTGGGCGGACGACGACAAGCAGTACGCCGACGCGCGGATCATCTTCGTCGACACCGAGGCGTCCAACTGGACCTTCGACCCGGTGCGCAAGCAGTACTACTGGCACCGCTTCTTCTCCCACCAGCCGGACCTCAACTACGAGAACCCGGCGGTCCAGGAGGAGATGATCTCCGCGCTGCGGTTCTGGCTCGACCTGGGCATCGACGGCTTCCGGCTGGACGCGGTGCCGTACCTCTACGCCGAGGAGGGCACCAACTGCGAGAACCTGCCGCGCTCGCACGCGTTCCTCCGGCGGGTCCGCGCCGAGATCGACGCCCACTACCCGGACACCGTATTGCTGGCCGAGGCCAATCAGTGGCCCGAGGACGTCGTCGATTACTTCGGCGATTACGCGACCGGCGGCGACGAATGCCACATGGCGTTCCACTTCCCCGTCATGCCGCGTATCTTCATGGCGGTACGCCGCGAATCGCGCTATCCGGTATCGGAAATCCTCGCCAAGACCCCGGCGATCCCGTCCGGCTGCCAGTGGGGCATCTTCCTCCGTAACCACGACGAGCTGACCCTCGAAATGGTGACCGACGAAGAGCGCGACTACATGTACGCGGAGTACGCCAAGGATCCGCGCATGCGGGCCAATATCGGCATCCGCCGCCGCCTCGCCCCACTGCTCGACAACGACCGCAATCAGATCGAACTCTTCACCGCCCTGCTGCTCTCCCTGCCGGGCTCGCCGATTCTCTATTACGGCGACGAGATCGGCATGGGGGACAACATCTGGCTCGGTGACCGCGATGCGGTTCGCACCCCGATGCAGTGGACCCCGGACCGCAATGCCGGATTCTCCTCCTGCGATCCCGGGCGGCTCACCCTGCCGACCATCATGGATCCGGTCCACGGATATCAGGTCACCAATGTCGAGGCGGCGATGAGTTCCCCGTCGTCGCTGCTGCACTGGACCCGCCGGATGATCGAGATCCGGAAACAGAATCCGGCGTTCGGGCTCGGCAGTTACACCGAACTCCCCTCCAGCAACCCGGCGGTCCTCGCCTTTCTGCGGGCCGCGCCCGGCGAAGGCGGTGCGGACGACGATCTCGTCCTGTGCGTGCACAATTTCTCGCGCTTCGCCCAGCCGACGGAGCTGGATCTGACGGAATTCGACGGACGTCATCCGATGGAACTGATCGGCGGGGTGCATTTCCCGCCGATCGGCCAACTGCCGTATCTGCTGACGCTGGCGGGCCACGGCTTCTACTGGTTCCGGCTCCGCCGCAACGCCGTCTGACGCGGGGGCGGGCCCGCCGCCCGCCCGGTCCGTGGGCCGCCCTCCGCCCGTGCGCCGACCTGCGCGTACGGGCGGAGGTCCGTCCGGGGGCGGGCAGGTCCGGCCGCAGGGCGGGCCCGCCCGCGCCGTGATGGCGTCCGGCCCGGCGGACTCCGTCCGGGGGTACGCTCCCCGCGCCGCCGCACGGAGAACGCCGCATTCCGGGACACTTTGCGCATCCTGTCGAGTGCCCCGGGAAAGGACGCGCCCCCATGCCGGACCCCGCCTCGACCGGTGCTCCGCCCAGATCCGGCGGGCCTCCGCTCGCCGCCACGCCCGATCTGCTCTCCTCGCTCGCGCCGCTCCTCGCGGACTGGTTGCCCGGCCGCCGGTGGTTCGCCGGGCACGGGCGGCTGATCACCGGCTTCACCCTGCTCTCCGCGACCGAGCTGCTGCCCGGCGCCGCCGCCGGCGGGCCGCCCGGCCTGCTCCATCTGCTGGTCCGCGTGGAGCAGGCGACGGCCCCGGCGGCCGGTGCGCCACCCGGCGGTGACTGCTACCAACTGCTGCTGGGCGTGGGCCGGGAGCTGCCGCCGCGGCTGGCGCCCGCGCTGATCGGCCGCCCCGCAGGCGGCCCGCTGCGCGGCCACGCCGTCCATGACGCGCTGCTCGACGGGCGGCTGTGCGGGCTGCTGCTGGAGCGGCTGCGGCTGCCGGGCCGCATCGGGGTGCTCGACTTCCACCGCGAGGCGGGCGCGGAGATCCCGCCCCGGCTGCCCGGCCGCCCGCTCGCCGCGGAGCAGTCCCACACCTCCCTCGTCTACGGCGAGACGCTGATCCTGAAGGTCTTCCGCCAGGTCACGCCGGGCCTCAACCCGGATCTGGAGCTGCCGCGCGTGCTGGCCGGTGCGGGGTGCCCGCGGGTGCCCGCGCCCGTCGCGTGGTTCGAGGCCCGCCCGCCGGAGCGCGGTGCCGAGCCGACGACGCTGGGCGTGCTCCAGCCGTATCTGCCGGGCTGCGCCGACGGCTGGCAGCTGGCGCTGGCGGCGCTGGCCGGGCGCGCCGACTTCACCGCTCCGGCGCGGGCCCTGGGCCGCGCCACCGCGGAGGTGCACACCGCGCTCGCCCGGGCGCTGCCCACGGCCGCGCTGCGCCGTCCGCAGCTGGAGTCCATCGCGGCGGGGATGCGCGCCCGGCTGGAGAGCACCGCCCGTGCGGTGCCCGGCCTGCGGCCGTACCGCGCCGGGCTGCGCGCCGCGTTCGATGCGCTCGCCACCGCCGGGCGGGGCGGCGGCAGCTGGGCGGCGCAGCGCATCCACGGCGATCTGCACCTGGGGCAGACGCTCCGCCCGGCCCGGGGGCCCGGCCGCTGGTCCCTGATCGACTTCGAGGGGGAACCGGCCCGCCCGCTGGCCGAGCGGCGCCGCCCGCAGCCCGCGGTCCGCGATGTCGCCGCGATGCTCCGCTCCTTCGACTACGCGGCCCGTAGCGGCCCCTCGGGCGGCGACGCCTGGTCCCTGGAGTGGGCGCGCCGCACCCGGGAGGCGTACTGCCGCGGCTATGTGGAGGGCGGCGGCCCCGACCCCTGCGCGGCACCGGAACTGATGCGCGCGTACGAGACCGACAAGGCCGTCTACGAAGTGCTCTACGAGGCCCGGCACCGGCCCGACTGGCTGCCGGTACCGATGGCGGCGGTGCGGCGGCTGGCCGACGGGGGGTGAAGGCCCGGGCGTGTGCCGCCGGGGCGCCTTGCGACGGCTGCGGGGCTCCTTCGGTGCGCCGGTGCCGCCGCCTCCCGTGGGTGGCGCCCCGTCGCGTGCGGCTGCCGCCCGTCCCCGCCCGACCGTTCCGTCCGCCGATCGTCCGTCGCCCCGCCCAGGAGGCCGCCCATGACCGTCCGCCCGCCGTCCCGCCGCCGCCCCGCCGCACCGCCGACCGCCGACCGGGAGGCGACCGGGCCGACCGACCTGGCGAGGTCGGCAACCTCGGCCGGAGCTGCCGCCGTGCCGGGCGCGGCTGACGCCCCGGAGGTACGGCAGGCTGCCCCCCTCCCCGACGAGGACCGCGCCCGCCTGCTGGCCGGTGCGCACCACGATCCGCACGCCGTGCTCGGGGCGCGGCCGGTGCCCGGTGGGGTGCTCTTCCGGGTGCTGCGGCCGCACGCCCGGGAGGTCGCCGTCGTCACCCGGGGCCGGTGCGCGGTCCTGCGGCCCGAGGGGGACGGGCTGTTCGCCGGGGTGCTGCCGCTGCGCGCCGTCCCCGCGTACGAGCTGCGGGTGGCGTACCCGGACGCCACGCTGACGGTCCGCGACCCGTACGGCTTCCTCCCGGCGCTGGGCGCGCCGGATCTGCGGCTGCTGGGCGAGGGGCGGCACGAGCAGCTGTGGCAGGCGCTCGGTGCCCGCGTCCTGACGCACCAGGGCGTCACCGGCACCCGCTTCACCGTCTGGGCCCCGAACGCGCGCGGGGTGCGGATCCTCGGGGACTTCAACCGCTGGGACGGCACCGCCTTCCCGATGCGGTCGCTGGGCGCCTCGGGGGTGTGGGAGCTGTTCCTGCCCGGCGTCGGCGCGGGTGAGCTGTACAAGTTCGAGATCGCCCGGCCGGACGGCTCGCACACCGTACGCGCCGACCCGATGGCCCGGCGCACGGAGTGCCCGCCGGCCAACGCCTCGGTCGTCGATGTCTCGCACCATGAGTGGCGGGACGGCGCCTGGATGGCCGCGCGGGGCGCCCGGCCGCCGCACGCCGCGCCGTTCTCCGTCTACGAGGTGCATCTGCCGTCCTGGCGACCGGGCCTGACCTACCGGCAGCTCGCCGCGCAGCTGCCCGCGTACGTACAGGATCTCGGCTTCACGCATGTGGAGTTCATGCCCCCGGCCGAGCATCCCTTCGGCGGCTCCTGGGGCTACCAGGTCACCGGCTACTACGCGCCGACCGCGCGGATGGGCACCCCGGACGACTTCCGGTATCTGGTCGACGCGCTGCACCGGGCGGGGATCGGTGTGCTGATCGACTGGGTGCCCGCGCATTTCCCGCGCGACGACTGGGCGCTGGCGGATTTCGACGGGCGGCCGCTGTACGAGCATCCGGATCCGGCGCGGGCCGCGCACCCGGACTGGGGGACGCTGGAGTTCGACTACGGGCGGGCCGAGGTCCGCAACTTCCTCGTCGCCAACGCGGTGTACTGGTGCGAGGAGTTCCACATCGACGGGCTGCGGGTGGACGCCGTGGCATCGATGCTCTACCTCGACTACTCGCGGCCGGAGGGCGCCTGGACGCCCAACGCGCACGGCGGGCGGGAGAATCCGGACGCCGTCGCCTTCCTCCAGGAGATGAACGCGACCGTCCACCGCCGCTGCCCCGGGGTGGTCACCGTCGCCGAGGAGTCCACCGCCTGGGACGGCGTCACCCGCGCCACCCATGAGCCGGGCGCGGGCGGCCTCGGCGGGCTGGGCTTCGCACTGAAGTGGAACATGGGCTGGATGCACGACTCCCTCCGGTACGTCGCCAAGGAGCCGGTGCACCGCAGGTACCACCACGGCGAGATGACCTTCTCCATGGTCTACGCCTACTCCGAGAACTATCTGCTGCCGATCTCGCACGACGAGGTGGTGCACGGCAAGCGGTCGCTGGTGTCGAAGATGCCGGGCGACTGGTGGCAGCGGCGCGCCACCCACCGCGCCTACCTCGGCCACATGTGGGCCCACCCGGGCAAGCAACTCCTCTTCATGGGGCAGGAGTTCGCCCAGGGCGCGGAGTGGGCGGAGCGCCACGGCCCGGACTGGTGGCTGCTGGACCCGTCGTACGCGGCGGAGCCGGACCACCGCGGGGTGCGGGATCTGGTGCGCGACCTCAACCGCGCCTACGGGGCGGCGCCCGCGCTGTGGGAGCGGGACACCGACCCGGCGGGCTTCGCGTGGGTGGACGCGGACGCCGCCGAGGACAACGTCTTCGCCTTTCTGCGCTTCGCCGCCGACGGCTCCCCCCTGCTGTCCGTGACCCACTACTCCCCCGTGGTCCGCCCCGGCTACCGGCTCGGCGTCCCGGACGCCGTGGCCGCCTGGCGTGAGGTGCTGAACACCGATGCCGCGCGCTACGGCGGCGGCGGTGTCGAGAACCCGGGCGCGCTGACGCCGGAGCCGGTGCCCGCGCACGGCCGGGAGGCCTCGCTCACCGTCACCCTGCCGCCCCTGGCCACGCTCTGGCTGCGCCCGGCCTGACCGGAGCGGCGGACACGGGGCCGCCAGGCCCGCCGGGCACGGGGCCTCCCGGACCGCCGGAATCCCGCCGCCCCGGCCGGGCCCGTCCCGGCCGGGGGCCGTCCCCGCTGTCTCCGCTCCCCTCAGACCCGCTGGGCGACCGGTCCGAGCGCGGCCCGCAGCCCGGCGACCGAGGCCCGCCACTGCGGTCCGGAGTCCGACTCGTCCCACAGCTCGGCCAGTTCGGAATCGGGGGCGAGCACCCGGTCCAGGGCGCGGACGGCCAGACCGGTCAGCTCGGGCGGCGGCTGCGGTATGACACAGCGCGGCACGGACACCGTCGCACCCCCGCACACGACGGGCCCGGCCACGCCGACCGCGCCCGCACCGGCCCTCTCCACACCGGCCCCGCCCGTACCGCCCGACTCCGTACCGGCCGCACCGCCCCTCTCCGCACCGCCCGTACCGCCCGCACCGCCCGTACGGCCCGGCCGGGCCGCCGCCAGCAGCGCGGCCGCGGCCACCGCCGTCTCGCCCTCCGGTGCGTCCAGGTACCAGCGCTCCTCGACGGCGTCGGCCAGTGCCGTGCGTACCGCGAAGAGGCGGCGGTTCTCCGGCAGCGCGCCCAGTCGCACCACGAGGTCCGCCGCGGCGTCGCCGCCGAACGGACCCGTCCCCCATGTGCCCATGCCCCGCTCCTCGTTCACCAGCGGCCGGTGCACCACCGGCCGCTGTCATCCCGTTCCCTGCATGGTGCCGCACACCACTGACAACGGCCGTCCGGCGAGGGCGGGGAACGGGGCGCGACACGGCGTATCCGCAGGTGGGGCGGGAAAGCGGAAGGGGCGGGCACCCGAAGGCACCCGCCCCGTACGGCGGTGGAACGCGGCGCACCCGGCGCCGTCACCACGCGGCGCGGGCGGTCCCGAGGAACTGCCGTCGCGCGTCCGGTCAGGCCCCGGCGAGCTCCTTCGCCCCGTCCGCCCGCGGCGCGTCATCGGCCGGTGCGGGGACGCCGTGGTCCTCGTTCAGCGTCGCCTCGTCGAACGGCAGCTGACCGGCGAGGACCTCGCCCACCCGGGCCTTGTCGATCTCCTTCGTCCAGGTACCGATGAGGACCGTGGCGACGGCGTTTCCGGCGAAGTTGGTGAGCGCCCGCGCCTCGCTCATGAAGCGGTCGATGCCGACGATCAGGCCGACGCCGTCGACCAGTTCGGGGCGGTGCGACTGGAGGCCGCCGGCGAGGGTGGCCAGGCCCGCGCCGGTGACGCCGGCCGCGCCCTTCGACGCGATGATCATGAAGACGAGGAGGGAGATCTGCTGCCCCAGGGCGAGCGGCTTCCCCATCGCCTCGGCGACGAACAGCGCGGACATCGTCAGGTAGATGGCGGTGCCGTCGAGGTTGAAGCTGTAGCCGGTGGGGACGGTGATGCCGACCACGGGCTTGCTGACGCCCAGGTGCTCCATCTTGGCGATCAGCCGCGGCAGCGCCGACTCCGAGGAGGAGGTCGACAGGATCAGCAGGAACTCCCGCGCCAGGTACTTCAGCAGCAGGAAGATGTTCACCCCGGCGAAGAGCCGCAGCAGCGTCCCGAGGACGACGATCACGAAGAGCAGGCAGGTGAGGTAGAAGCCGACCATGATGACGGCGAGGGACTTCAGCGCGTCGACGCCGGTCTCGCCGACCACCGCGGCGATGGCGCCGAAGGCGCCGACCGGCGCCACCCACATGATCATCGACAGCACGCGGAAGACCAGCTTCTGCAGATGCCCGACCCCGCGCAGCACCGGCTCGCCCGCCTTGCCGAGCGACTGCAGCCCGAAGCCGACCAGCAGCGCGACCAGCAGCGTCTGGAGGACCTCGCCCTGAGTGAAGGCGGAGACCAGCGTCTTCGGGATCATGCCGAGCAGGAAGTCGGCGGTGGACTCGCCGCCGCCCGCGGTCTGCGCCTGGCCCGCGTGGCGGACCGTTTCGGTCAGGTGCAGGCCCGAGCCGGGCTCCAGGATGTTGCCGACGACCAGTCCGATGGCGAGGGCGACGGTGGACATCACCATGAAGTAGCCGAGGGCGAGACCGCCGACGGCGCCGACCTTGGCCGCCTTGCGGACCGAGCCGACGCCCAGCACGATCGTGCAGAAGATGACCGGCGAGATCATCATCTTGATGAGGTTCACGAACCCGGTACCGAGCGGCTTCAGCTCGACGGCGACACCGGGGGCGATGAAGCCCACGGCGATGCCGAGCAGCACCGCCGCGATCACGACGATGTAGAGGAAATGCGTGCGGTCCCGCTTCTTCGGCGCGTTCTCCCCGGTGGTGCCACCCGACGGCGGCGTCTTTGCAGCCACGGCTGCCTCCTCGCTCTACGGTTGCGCGCTGAATCTGCGGCTCGGGCGCAACGAATCCCGGCGACTATGCACCCGACCTGTGGCGTGCGTCACCCTTACGTGCATTTCGTTCATATAAAAGTGACCGGGCAGACTGTTTGCATGCACCTTGCCCTTCCGCGGACGCCATGGCGCCTGCGTCGCCCCCGCAGCCTCGCCGGGCAGCTCTTCGCGATGCAGGTCCTGCTGGTGACCGTGGTCGTCGCGGGCTGCGCGCTCTTCGCGTACGCGAGCGCCGGGCGACAGGCGAAGGAGACCGCGCGGCGGCAGACGACGGCGGTGACGACGGCGGTCGCCGACTCGCCCGCGGTGATCGCCGCCGCCCGCACCGCCGACCCCACGGCGGTGCTCCAGCCGTACGCCGAGCGGCTGCGGCGCGACGCGGGCGTCGACTTCGTCGTCGTCATGGCGCCGGACGGCACCCGCTGGACGCACCCCGAGCCGGACGCGATCGGCCGGACGTACCTCGGGCACACCGGACGGGCGCTGCACGGCGAGACGTTCACCGAGACGCACCTCGGCGTGCTGGGGCCGTCGGTGCGGGTCATCGCGCCGGTCCGCGACCCCGCGCACGGCGACCGCGTCACCGCGCTGGTCAGCTCCGGCATCACCGTCGCCGCCATCAGCGAGCAGCTGCGCGATCAGGTACTGGCGCTGCTCGGGGTGGCCGCGGCGGCGCTGGCGCTGGGCGGGCTCGGGACGTACGTCATCAACGCCCGGCTGCGGCGCCACACCCACGGGATGAACGCCGCCGAGCTGAGCCGGATGCACGACTACCACCAGGCGGCGCTGCACGCGGTGCGAGAGGGACTGCTGATGCTCGACGGGCGGCGGCGGGTCTCGCTGATCAACGACGGCGCCCGGGAACTCCTCGGGGTGGCCGACGACGCGGTGGGCCGTCCGGTGGCGGAGCTGGGGCTGCCCGCGCCGCTGGCGACGGCGCTGACCGCACCGGGTCCGCTGATCGACGCACTGCATCTGACGGACGAGCGGGTACTGGTCGTCAACTCCGCGCCGGTCTCCGGCGGGGAGCACCGCGGCAGCGTCATCACCCTGCGCGACCACACCGAACTCCAGGCGCTGTCCGGCGAGCTGGACTCCGTACGCGGGTTCACGGAGGCGCTGCGGTCGCAGGCGCACGAGGCCGCGAACCGACTGCACACGGTGGTGTCGCTGATCGAACTGGGCCGCGCCGACGAGGCGGTGGAGTTCGCCACCGCCGAACTGGAGCTGGCCCAGGCGCTGACCGATCAGGTCGTCGGCGCGGTCGCCGAACCGGTGCTCGCCGCCCTGCTGCTGGGCAAGGCGGCGCAGGCCAACGAGCACGGCGCGGAGCTGGCACTGACCGCCGACAGCCGGATCGACGACGGGCTGCTGCCGCCGGATCTGCCCGCCCGCGACCTGGTGACGGTGCTGGGCAACCTCATCGACAACGCCCTGGACGCGGCGGCGCCGGACGCCACCTCGGGCGCCGCGCCACCGCAGCCCGACAACCCCGGCGTCCCGGCCGCTCCGCCGAAGGTCACCGTCACCGCCCGCTCCGACGGCGGCGAACTGCTGCTGCGCGTGGCGGACAACGGGCCCGGCGTGCCCGAGGAGAGCGCGGCGGAGATCTTCCGCCGCGGCTGGAGCAGCAAACGGCCCACGGCGGACGCCCCGGCGCGCGGCCGGGGGCTGGGCCTGGCCCTCGTCCAGCAGGCGGTCCGGCGCAACGGCGGTACCCTCACCCTCGACCACGCCCCGGACGGCGGCGCGCGCTTCACGGTACGGCTGCCGCTGCCCGGGACGACGGACGGCGGTGCCTCATGATGACCATCCCCGACATCAAGGTCCTCGTCGTCGAGGACGATCCGGTGGCCGCCGCCGCGCACACGCTGTACGTGGGGCGGGTGCCCGGTTTCACGGTCTCGGGCACCGTGCACTCCGGCGCGGACGCCCGCCGCCACCTCGACCAGCACGCCGTCGACCTGCTGCTGCTCGACCTCTATCTGCCCGACGGGCACGGGCTCCAGCTGATGCGGACGCTGCGCGGCGCCGGGCACGGTGCGGACGTCATCGCGGTCACCTCGGCGCGCGATCTGACGATGGTGCGCGAGGGCGTGTCGCTGGGCGTGGTGCAGTACCTCCTCAAGCCGTTCACGTTCTCGACGCTGCGCGACCGGCTCCAGCGGTACGCCGCGTTCCGCTCCACCGCGGGCGAGGCCAGCGGGCAGGACGAGGTGGACCGCGCCATCGCCGCGCTGCGCAACCCGCGCCCGGCGGCGCTGCCCAAGGGGCTGACCTCCGCGACCCTGCGCGCGGTCACCGACGCGCTGCGCGCCGCCCCCGACGGCCTGTCGGCCACCGAAGCGGGCGCCGGCGTCGGCATCTCCCGGATCACCGCCCGCCGCTACCTGGAGTACCTGGTGGAGACGGGCCGGGCGGCCCGCGCCCCGCAGTACGGCCAGGTGGGCCGCCCGGAGCTGCGGTACCGCTGGTCGGGGCGGTAGCTCGGCGGCGCGGGCGCGCCGGGGCCATGGGGTGTCACGCGGCGGCGCGGCCGCGCCCGGGCCGTGGGGCCGTAACGCGCGGAAGGCGCACCCCCTGAGGGCCCGGGAGCGCCTCAACTCCCGCGCCCCGCCGGGCCCGTGGGCCGTACGGCACCGGCCGGGCCTCGCCCTGTGGACGGACCGGCCGTCCCCCTTGAGAGGGACCGGCGGGCCCGGCGTCGGACTTCCGGCCGGTGCCGCTTTCGGTCCCTCGGGGCGACGACGCTGACGGGTGCCGCGGCCGACGATGGGAGCACGTTGCCCGTCCCGTTCCCAGGAGTTCCCGTGTCCCATGCGGCTGCCGTCCCCGCACCCACCCTCGCGACGTCCGGTGTCGCCGCCCGCGCGGCCGACCTCAGCAGGGTCTACGGCGAGGGCGAGACGAGGGTGGTGGCGCTGGACTCGGTCTCCGTCGAGTTCGGCACCGGCCAGTTCACCGCGATCATGGGTCCGTCCGGCTCCGGCAAGTCGACGCTGATGCACTGCATGGCGGGGCTGGACACCATTTCGTCCGGCTCGGCCCGCATCGGCGACGTGGAGCTGGCGGCGCTCGGCGAGAAGAAGCTGACCCAGCTGCGCCGCGACAAGATCGGCTTCATCTTCCAGGCGTTCAACCTGCTGCCGACACTGACCGCCGCCGAGAACATCACCCTCCCGATGGACATCGCGGGCCGCAAGCCCGATCCGGCGTGGATGAACGCCGTCATCGAGACGGTGGGCCTCTCCGGCCGCCTCGCCCACCGCCCCGGCCAGCTCTCCGGCGGCCAGCAGCAGCGCGTCGCGGTCGCCCGCGCCCTGGTCGCCCGGCCGGAGATCATCTTCGCGGACGAGCCGACCGGCAACCTCGACTCCCGCTCCGGCGCCGAGATCCTGGGCTTCCTCCAGGAGTCGGTGCGCGCCATGGGCCAGACGGTCGTGATGGTCACCCACGACCCGGTCGCCGCGGGCTACGCCGACCGCGTCGTCTTCCTCGCCGACGGCCGCATCGTCGAGGAGCTGCACCGGCCCACCTCGGACGCGGTCCTGGACCGTATGCGGCGCTTCGACGGCCGCGGCCGTACGCAGTGACCCCGGCCCCGCGCCGCACCGCCCCGCCACCCCATCCGAGCCTCCGGCCCCAGGACTGACACACCATGCTGCGAACAGCCGTGCGCAACCTCTTCGCGCACAAAGCCCGGCTGATGATGACCGTGCTCGCGGTCCTCCTCGGCGTCGCCTTCGTCTCCGGCACCCTCGTCTTCAGCGACACCGTCGGCAACGCCCTCAAGAACGCCTCCGCCAAGAACCTCGACGACGTCGCCGTCTCCGTCCAGGCCGAGTCGGAACCCCCGAAGGCCGACGACCGGCGCACCACCGTCCTCACCGACAAGACGGCCGCCAAGGTCCGCGCGGTGCCCGGCGTACGGGCCGTACGGGCCGACATCACCGGCGACGCGGTCCTCGCCGCCAAGGACGGTAAGCCGGTCGGCGAGGCGTGGCAGAACCTCGCCGCCAACTACCAGCCCGGCCCGGACGGCAAGGACGGCCGCTATCCGCTGGTCCGGGGCCGCGGCCCGGCCGCCGCCGGCGAGATCGCGATGGCCGAGGCCACCGCGCGCAAGGCCGGCTACCGGATCGGCGACACCGTACGGTTCGCCACCAACGGCCCGGTGCTGGCGAAGAAGCTGGTCGGCCTCGTCGCCACCGACGACCCGAAGGTGACCGCGGGCGGTTCGCTGGTGCTGCTCGACACCGCCACCGCGCAGCGGCTCTACCTCCACCCCGGTCAGTTCGACGAGCTGGTGGTGTCGGCCGCGCCCGGCGCCGACGAGGCGGCGCTGACCCGCGAGGTCCGCGCGGCCGTGCCCGGCAAGGGGGCGACGGTCACCAGCGGCACGGCACTCGCCGAGGAGCAGAGCGTGCTGCTCGCCGAGCAGAACAAGGCGCTGACCTCGACGCTGCTGACCTTCGCCGGGATCGCGCTGTTCGTCGGCATCTTCATCATCGCCAACACCTTCACCATGCTGATCTCCCAGCGCCGCCGCGAGATCGCCCTGCTGCGCGCGGTCGGCGCCTCCCGCCGCCAGGTGGTGCGCTCGGTGCTCATCGAGGCGACGCTGCTGGGCGTGGTGGCCTCCGTCGTCGGCATGGGCCTGGGCGTCGGCATCGCCACGGGAATCCGCGCCGTCCTCAACGCCAACAACGCCGGGCTGCCGGACGGGCCGCTCGTCATCAGCCCCGTCACCGTCCTCGCGTCGCTGGCCACCGGCACCGTCGTGACGGTCCTGGCCGCGTGGCTGCCGTCCCGCCGGGCGGCGAAGATCGCGCCGGTGGAGGCGCTGAGCACGGTCGACACGCAGGCGGCGCCGCGCAGCCTGGTGCTCCGCAACATCTTCGGCGCCGTCGTCGGCGGCGCCGGTGTGGCCGTGATGTTCTGGGCCTCGACGCTGGAGTCCAGCGACGACCTGCCGATCGCGATGCTCGGCTCCGCGCTCACCATGATCGGCGTGATCGTGCTGGCGCCGCTCCTCTCCCGCCCGCTGGTCTTCCTCACCGGCGCGGTCACCGGCCGTCTCTTCGGTACGGTCGGCAAGCTCGCCAAGGAGAACGCGCTGCGCAACCCGCGCCGGACCGCCGCGACCGGCTCGGCGCTGATGATCGGCCTCACCCTGATCACCGGCATGACCGTCGTCGGCCACTCCGCGCAGTCCGCCGTCGACCGGATGACTTCGACCCAGCTGACGGCCGACTACCAGATCACCACGTCCACGTACTCCGGCCTCGACCCGAAGCTGTCCGCAAAGACGGCGCAGGTCCCCGGCGTGACGGCGGTGGCGCCGCTGCGCAACTCCGCCTTCCTCCTCGGCGAGGACGCGGTGAACCTCAACGGCACCGACCTCCGCACGATCGGCCGGGTCACGGACCTCAAGGTGGTCCAGGGCTCGCTCGGCGCGGTGCACGGTGACGCCGTCGCGCTGGCGAAGAGCGTCGCCGACAAGACGGGCAAGCACACCGGACAGAGCCTCGACGTCAGCTTCTTCGGCGACAAGAAGCGCCACCTCACGGTCGCCGCCGTCTACGAGGACAACGAGATCGCCGGTGACGCCCTCTCCGACCTGCCGCTGGTCGCCACCCCGACGGAGCGTCCGAAGGACGACTCGCTGCTGGTCAAGACCGCGCACGGCGCCTCCGAGGCGACGGCCGCGCAGCTGCGGGCCGCCTTCGGTGACAACCCGCTGGTGAAGGTCCAGGACCACGAGGACCTGCGCCGGGAGAACGCCGGTCAGATCGGGATGCTGGTCAACATGGTCTACGGGCTGCTGGGCATGGCCGTCGTCATCGCGGTGGTCGGCGTGATCAACACCCTGGCGATGTCGGTCTTCGAGCGGACCCGGGAAATCGGGATGCTGCGCGCCATCGGCCTGGCGCGGACCGGGATCAAGCGGATGGTCCGGCTGGAGTCGGTCGTCATCTCGCTCTTCGGCGCGGTGCTCGGCATCGGCGTGGGCCTGTTCCTCTCCTGGGCCGGCGGCTCCATGCTCGCCTCGTCCTGGAAGCTCTACGAGACGCTGCTGCCGTGGGGACGGCTGGCGCTGTTCGTGGCGATCGCCCTGGCGGTGGGCGTGCTGGCCGCCGTCTGGCCGGCCCGCCGCGCGGCGAAGCTGAACATGCTGGAGGCCATCGGCGCCCAGTGACGGCCGGGCACGACAACGGCGGCGCGCCGTCCCCCACCGGGGAGGCGCGCCGCCGCCGTGTCCGGACGGGCCGCAGGTCAGAAGACCGACTCGGCCTCCCGCATCCGGTCGGCGGGGACCCGCTTCAGTTCGGTGACCGCCTCCGCGAGCGGCACCATCGTGACGTCGGTGCCGCGCAGCGCCGTCATCTTCCCGAATTCCCCGCGGTGCGCCGCCTCGACGGCGTGCCAGCCGAAGCGGGTGGCGAGGACGCGGTCGTACGCGGTGGGGGTGCCGCCACGCTGGACGTGGCCGAGGATGACCGGGCGGGCCTCCTTGCCGAGGCGCCTCTCCAGCTCGACGGCGAGGGCGTTGCCGATACCGGAGAACCGCTCGTGGCCGTACCGGTCGATGGCGCCCTTCTTGTAGTCCATCGTGCCGGGCGCGGGGTGAGCGCCCTCGGCGACGCAGATCACGGCGAACTTCTTGCCGCGCGAGAACCGTTCCTCGACCATCCGGACCAGGTCGTTCACGTCGAATTCGCGCTCCGGCAGGCAGATGCCGTGGGCGCCGCCGGCCATACCGGACTCCAGGGCGATCCATCCGGCGTGGCGGCCCATGACCTCGACGACCATCACCCGCTGATGCGATTCGGCGGTGGTCTTGAGGCGGTCGATGGCCTCGGTGGCGACGCCGACGGCGGTGTCGAAGCCGAAGGTGCGGTCGGTGGAGGAGATGTCGTTGTCGATCGTCTTGGGCACACCGACGACCGGCAGTCCGGCGTCCGCCAGCATCCGGGCGGCGGTCAAGGTGCCCTCGCCGCCGATCGGGATGAGGACGTCGATGCCGTGCTCGCGGGAGAAGTCCTTGGCGTTGTCGCACGCCTCGCGCAGCCGGTCGCGCTCCAGGCGGGCGGAGCCGAGGATGGTGCCGCCGCGGGCGAGGATGCCGCTGACGGCGTCCAGGTCGAGCTTGCGGTAACGCCCGTCGAGCAGTCCCTTGAAACCGTCCTCGAAGCCGATGACCTCGTCGTCGTGGCCGGTCAGGGCGCGGTGGACGACGGACCTGATCACAGCGTTCAGCCCGGGGCAGTCGCCGCCGGCGGTGAGGACTCCGATACGCATCGTGCTGTGTCTCCTGTGCTCGCTGTCGGTCGCGCGGCCGGTCCGATTCTTCCACGGGGCGTCCGGGCGCGCCCTCACCCGCCCGGCGCCCCGCCCTTCTCCCGGGCCCGTTCCCTCGGGGAAACCGGGACGCGCGACCGCCCCGGAGCCGCGGGTATGGTCAAGAGGGCGAGCCCGCCATAACGGCTGTTTCCGACCCTACTCTGACTGCCCCGGCTGATCTGACCCTGGCGACAACGGATGGACGGAGAGCACGCGTGACACGCAGCGTGTACGTGACCGGTACCGAGCGCGGCGACGGCCGTCAGGTCGTCGAGCTGGGAGTGATGGAGCTCCTGACCCGCCACGTCGACCGGGTGGGCGTCTTCCGCCCGCTGGTCCACGACGGACCGGACCGCCTCTTCGACCTGCTGCGGGCCCGCTACCGCCTCAGCCAGCCCACCGAATCCGCCTTCGGCCTCGGCTACGACGAGGCCGCCGGCCTCCAGGCCGAGCACGGCACCGACGAACTGGTCTCCCGGCTGGTCGAACGGTTCCACGCGGTGGCCCGGGAGTACGAGTACGTCCTGGTCCTCGGCTCGGACTACGCCGCCACCAACCTGCCGGACGATCTGGGCCTCAACGCCCGCCTCGCCAACGAGTTCGGCGCCGCGGTGATCCCGGTGGTCAGCGGTCAGGGCCAGGAGGCCGAGGCGGTGCGCGCGGAGGCCCGGAACGCCTACCGCGCCTACGCCGCGCTCGGCTGCGATGTCGTCGCCCTCGTCGTCAACCGCGTCGATCCGGGGCTGCAGAAGGCCGTCGTCGAGCGGCTGGCGGCGCGGCTGCCGGTGCCGTGCTACGCGCTGCCGGAGGACGGTGCGCTCTCCGCTCCGACCGTCGGGCAGCTGGTGCACAGCCTGGGCGCGGAGGTACTGCTCGGTGACGACTCCGGGCTCGCCCGCGACGCCCGCGACTTCGTCTTCGGCGGCGCGATGCTGCCGACGTTCCTCAAGGCGCTGACGCCGGGGTGCCTGGTGGTGACGCCCGGGGACCGTGCCGACCTCGTCATCGGGTCGCTCGCCGCGCACAGCGCGGGCGCCCCGCCCATCGCCGGGGTGCTGCTCACCCTGGACGAGCGGCCCGGCCCGGACATCATGGCGCTGGCGGACCGGCTGGCGCCCGGCACCCCGGTCGTCTCGGTGCCCGGCGGCTCCTTCCCGACGGCCGCGGAGCTGTTCGCCGTCGAGGGCAAGCTCAACGCCGCGGCGCCGCGCAAGGCGGAGACCGCGCTCGGCCTGTTCGAACGGCATGTGGACACCGTCGAGCTGACGAATCGTATCTCCGTGGCCCGCTCCGGCCGGGTCACGCCGATGATGTTCGAACACGAGCTGATCGAGCGCTCGCGGTCCGGGCGGCGCCGGGTGGTGCTGCCCGAGGGCGGTGAGGAGCGGGTGCTGCGCGCCGCCGATGTGCTGCTGCGCCGCGACGTCTGCGCGCTGACGCTGCTCGGCGAGGAGGAGGCGATCCGCAAGCGCGCCGCCGACCTCGCCATCGATCTGGCGGACGCCCAGATCATCGACCCGCAGGCGTCGCCGCTGCGCGAACGCTTCGCCGAGCGGTACGCGGAGCTGCGCGCCCACAAGGGCGTCGGCTACGAGCTGGCGTACGACGTCGTCGCCGACGTGTCGTACTTCGGCACCCTGATGGTGCAGGAGGGCCTGGCCGACGGCATGGTCTCCGGCGCGGTGCACTCGACCGCGGCGACCATCCGCCCGGCCTTCGAGATCATCAAGACCAAGACGGACGCGCAGATCGTCTCGTCCGTCTTCTTCATGTGCCTGGCCGACCGGGTCCTCGTCTACGGCGACTGCGCGGTCAACCCGGATCCGGACGCCGAGCAGCTCGCCGACATCGCCATCCAGTCGGCCGCCACCGCCGCGCAGTTCGGGGTGGAGCCGCGGATCGCGATGCTGTCGTACTCCACCGGTACCTCCGGCTCCGGCGCCGACGTCGACAAGGTCCGCCGCGCCACCGAGCTGGTCCGCAAGCTCCGGCCGGATCTGCTGGTGGAGGGCCCGATCCAGTACGACGCGGCGGTCGACGCCTCCGTGGCGCGCACCAAGCTGCCCGAATCCGAGGTCGCGGGCCGGGCGACGGTGCTGATCTTCCCGGACCTCAACACCGGCAACAACACCTACAAGGCGGTGCAGCGCTCGGCGGGCGCCATCGCCGTCGGGCCGGTCCTCCAGGGCCTGCGCAAACCGGTCAACGACCTGTCGCGCGGCGCGCTGGTGCAGGACATCGTCAACACCGTCGCCATCACCGCGATCCAGGCGCAGGGCGCCCCGCCCGGCGCCGGTGCCGTCTGACCCGCGCCCGCCCCGTCCCGCAACCACCGGAAAGCGCTTCATGACTGCCAACCCCACCCGCGTCCTCGTCCTCAACTCCGGCTCCTCGTCGGTGAAGTACCAGCTGCTCGACATGGCGGAGAGCCGTCGGCTGGCCGTCGGTCTCGTCGAGCGGATCGGTGAGGAGACCTCGCGGCTGGTGCACACGCCGCTGGCCACCGGCGGCGCACGGCGGGTGCACGAAGGACCGATGGCCGACCACGACGCGGCGCTGAAGGCGGTCGCGGCGGAGCTGGCCGCCGACGGCCTGGGCCTCGACTCGCCGCAACTTGCCGCGATCGGGCACCGTGTGGTGCACGGCGGCCTGAAGTTCACCGAGCCGACCGTCATCGACGAGGTGGTCCTCAAGGAGATCGAGCGGCTGGTGCCGGTCGCGCCGCTGCACAATCCGGCGAACATCACCGGCATCCGCACCGCCCAGGCGCTCCGCCCCGACCTGCCGCAGATCGCGGTCTTCGACACCGCGTTCCACACCACGATGCCGGAGTACGCGTCCCGTTACGCCATCGACGTGGCCACCGCCGACGCGCACCGCATCCGCCGCTACGGCTTCCACGGCACCTCGCACGCGTATGTCTCGCGCCGCACCGCCCGGCTGCTGGGCAAGGACCCGTCCGAGGTCAACGTCATCGTGCTGCACCTGGGCAACGGCGCCTCGGCGTCGGCGGTGGCGGGCGGCCGGTGCGTCGACACGTCGATGGGGCTGACGCCGCTGGAGGGCCTGGTGATGGGCACCCGCTCCGGCGACATCGACCCGGCGGTGACGTTCCACCTCAAGCGGGTCGCCGGGATGTCCGCCGACGAGATCGACGAGCTGCTCAACAAGAGGAGCGGGCTGGTCGGGCTCTGCGGCGACAACGACATGCGGGAGATCCGGCGCCGTATCGACGAGGGCGACAAGGCCGCGGCCCTCGCCTTCGACATCTACATCCACCGGCTGAAGAAGTACCTCGGCGCCTACACCGCGGTGCTCGGCCGGGTCGACGCGGTGGCGTTCACCGCGGGCGTCGGCGAGAACGCCGCCCCGGTGCGCGCCGCGGCGATGGCCGGTCTGGAGGGGCTGGGCATGGCCGTGGACGCCGACCGCAACGCCGTACGGTCCGACGAACCGCGGCTGATCTCGCCCGAGGGCGCCCGGGTCGCGGTCGCCGTGGTCCCGACAGATGAGGAGCTGGAGATCGCCCAGCAGACATACGCGCTGGTCACCGCCTAGCTCCGCGCCCGCCTTCGGGGGAATATTCCGCTCCGAAACAAAACCGATAGGATTCAGCCCATGCGCCGTTCGAAAATCGTCTGCACCCTGGGCCCCGCCGTCGACTCCTACGACCAGCTGAAGACGCTGATCGAGGCCGGTATGAACGTGGCCCGTTTCAACATGAGCCACGGAACCCACTCGGAGCACGAGGAGCGGTACCACCGCGTCCGCAAGGCGTCCGAGGAGACCGGCCGCGCGGTGGGCGTACTGGCCGACCTCCAGGGTCCGAAGATCCGCCTGGAGACGTTCGCCGACGGCCCCGTGGAGCTGGTGCGCGGCGACGAGTTCGTCATCACCACCGAGGACGTCCCCGGCGACAAGCGCATCTGCGGCACGACGTACAAGGGCCTGCCCGGCGACGTCTCCAAGGGCGACCCGGTCCTCATCAACGACGGCAACGTCGCGCTCCAGGTCGTCGACGTCGACGGCCCGCGGGTGCGTACCATCGTCATCGAGGGCGGCGTCATCTCCGACCACAAGGGCATCAACCTGCCCGGCGCGGCGGTCAACGTCCCCGCGCTGTCGGAGAAGGACATCGAGGACCTGAAGTTCGCGCTGGCGATGGGGTGCGACATGGTCGCGCTCTCCTTCGTCCGCGACGCCAAGGACGTCCAGGACGTGCACCGCGTGATGGACGAGGTCGGGCGCCGCGTCCCGGTCATCGCCAAGGTGGAGAAGCCGCAGGCGGTCGCCAACATGACGGAGGTCGTCATGGCCTTCGACGCGGTGATGGTGGCCCGCGGTGACCTCGCGGTGGAGTACCCGCTGGAGAAGGTCCCGATGGTGCAGAAGCGCCTGGTGGAGCTGTGCCGCCGGAACGCCAAGCCGGTGATCGTGGCGACCCAGATGATGGAGTCGATGATCACCAACTCGCGGCCGACCCGCGCCGAGGCGTCCGACGTCGCCAACGCGATCCTGGACGGCGCGGACGCGGTCATGCTCTCCGCGGAGTCGTCGGTCGGCGCGTACCCGATCGAGACCGTCAAGACGATGTCGAAGATCGTCGAGGCGGCCGAGGAGGAGCTGCTGTCGAAGGGCCTGCAGCCGCTGGTCCCGGGCAAGAAGCCGCGGACGCAGGGCGGCGCGGTGGCCCGCGCGGCGTGCGAGATGGCGGACTTCCTCAGCGGCAAGGCGCTGGTGGCGTTCACCAAGTCCGGTGACACCGCCCGCCGGCTCTCCCGCTATCGCGCGGCCCAGCCGATCCTGGCCTTCACCACCGACCCGGCCACCCGCAACCAGCTCGCGCTGAGTTGGGGTGTGGAGACGTTCGTGGTGCGGCACGTCGACAACACCGATGCGATGGTCGACCTCGTCGACGCGGAGCTGCTCAAGCTCCAGCGGTACAACGAGGGCGACACCATGGTCATCACGGCCGGTTCGCCCCCCGGCATCCCCGGCACCACCAACATGGTGCGCGTCCACCGCCTGGGCGGCGAGAGCTGATCCGGCGCCGGTGACACGGATACGGCGGTGGCCGCCCCCACGGAAGGGGACGGCCACCGCCGTATCCGTTGCCTCAGCTGTTCTCGATGGTCTCGTGCAGCCCGGGGACGTGCAGGGTGCCGCCGAACTGTCCCGACTGGGCGAGCTTCACCTTGGTGAAGTACGCGAACGGGATGTTGATGGGCGGCGGGTGCTCCGGGTCGAAGACGATCGGGATCAGCCCGAAGAGGTTGCCCTGCAGCCGCTCGGTGTAGAGCGTGACCTGCCCGTCGCGGATGGTCGACGTGGAGCCCGGCGTGGACCGGACGTGGTACTTGAGGCCGTTCGGCCCGTCCACGATCTGGTGCAGGTCACCGATGTCGATGCCACCGGCGGTGAACTTCAGCGCCTGCTTGGTCCGCCCGCTCGGCGTCCGGAGGTTGACCACGCCCTTGTAGTCGAGTTCCTTCAGCGTCAGCGACGAGGCTTCCAGGTGCCAGGGGCCCTCCGGCACGGCGGCCGGGGGCTGTTCGTCCGTACCGTCCGACTTCTTCTCGACGACGCACGGGAACGACTTCTTCCCGTCCGCGTCCGGCGCACCGGGGTCGGCCGTCGCACCGGCCGTGGGCCCGGCGGCGTCGCCCTTCCCCTCGGTGGCCTCGTCCGCCGCGTCCCGCACCGGCTCCGCGGCCTTGTCGGCCGCGTCCCGTACGGGGTCGGCGGTCTTCCCGGACGACGGCTTCGACGGGTCCGGCTGCTTCGAGGGCTCCGACGTCGCGGACGGGCTCGGGCCCGGCGATGCGGCGTCCTTGCCGCTCTCCGTGCCGGAGTCCTTCGCGCCGCCGGGCGGGAAGGCGTCCTCGATCTTCTTGCCCCAGCCCAGCGGGTCGTACCAGGGGTTGCCTTCGTCGTCCGTGGGGGACGACGACGGGGTGGTGGACGGGGACGGCGCGGAGCCGGCGTCCTCGCCCCCGGACGCGGAGCCGGACGGCGACGGCGAGGCGTCGGGCGACGGCGTGCCCGGACCCGGCGCCTTCCCCTTCTCCCCGCCCTCGGCGGCCTTCTCCTCGGCGGCCTTCTTCTTGGCTGCCTCGGCGTCCTTGGCGGCCTTCTCCGCCGCGGCCTTCTTCTTGGCGGCCTTCTCCTTGGCCTGCGCCTCCTGCTCCTGCTGGTCCGGAGCGGTGACGCACGGGCCGTCCTTGAAGGGGCTCTTGGGTGCCGGCTTGGCCACCGCCAGCTGGGGCGTGAACCCCATGCCCATGAGCACGGCGGACGGCATCGCGGCGATGGCTATCGCCTTGCCCGCGGGCACATGGAACCGCGTCAGCAGCGGCTTTTTCGGCGCCGCGTGCCTCGGTCCGGATCTCGCCCCGGCGGCTGCGTTCTCGTGCAGCTCGTCACCCGGCACGGTGCCTCCCGTTCGTTCCGTTGGTCGGGCTCGTTCCTGACAGGTCGTCCAGTCCGTCGCCCGATCCCGGAGCCGCACCGGCCGCGACCGGCTGCCCGCCGACCGCCGCACCGGCCCGCGCGCCCTGCGGGCCGCCGCCCTCCGCCGCCGCCCGGCCCGGCGCCCACGAGACGCCGAGCGCCCCGCCGAACAGTCCCAGCAGGAAGCCGACGAGGAAGGCACCGAAGTTCGAGACGACCAGGGAGACGAGGGACAGCAGGATGGCCGCCACCCCCGCGAAGACCCGCGAGGCCGGCTGGAACCACAGGGTCAGACCGAGCACGACCAACAGCACGCCGATGATCAGCGATCCGGCACCGGCGGTGGTCGCCATGCGCAGGGTCAGCGAACCGATCGTGAGATTGGCGTAGGGGAAGTACATGATCGGCAGACCGGCCAGCAGCGTCAGAAGACCGGCCCAGAACGGGCGTTGCCCGCGCCACTGCCGGAACGCGAGACGCTTCCGTCCAAGGTTCTCGTTCAGTCCTGGTCGCGTGTCGGCGCTCATGCCATACCTTCGCTTCGTTCGGCCCCGCATCCACGCGGCGCGCACGGTGGTTCTGGGCTGGACTACGTGACTGCTGACGTCATCGGCGGACAGGCGCGGGGTCACCACGGCGCGGCCGCGGTCTCGCGCCCCGCGCCCGTACGCTCAGCGCGTCAGTAGCACTCGTTCTTGCCCTTGCTGACCTTCATCTGAAGGCCGCTCAGCTTGAACGTGCCGGCCGTGGTCGCCCACGCCGTCTGCTGGACGCCGGTCAGCGTGGCCTTGTCGGCTTCCTGGGCGAACGAACCCGGGTCGGCCTTGTCGCCCTTCTTCATGCCGGGGCCCTTGGACGTCGACCCCGCGGCCACACCGATGTTGATGTTCTTGAAGGTCGCATCGGCGTTCAGCTGATCGAGGTCGATGTAGAGGTTCTTCGCCACGACCGGTGTCGCGCCGCCACCCGCCATCAGCTTCATCGACACATCGCCGAAGACCGGCACCGGCACGACGACCGACTGGCACAGGTTCTTGATCTTGGCGTCGGAGAACGCCGAGACCGCAACCGGTACCTGCTTGCCGTCCTTCTGGGCGTCAACCGCTCCGTACTGAACGAAGCCGGTGCCCTCCAGTCGGTCGGTGCTGACCTTGAACTGCTGGCCGGACACGCTGAACGATGCCGCGAGGGCGCCCTGCGACAGGGCGACGCCTATCGCGGCGGTCGCCGCGACGCTGGGCACCATGACGACGGCGAACCGCTTCCATCTGGTCCCGCCACGAGCCAGGGACTCCATGACTTTCCTCCTTCTCGGACGTACATCTCCGGCACCGGCGGACTCGGTCGAGTTCCGCGGTACCCGGGATGGGAGAAGTGCTACGTCCTCGGGAAGGAGAGCGCCCGTGCTCGAAAGGCGCAAGGCGTTCCGAATACCGGCGATCACCCCCGAGCGACAACCACTGGCCACGCTCTCGCGCAACCTCCTGGACAGGCCCTGCCGTTGATGGCGGGGACCCCCCTGCCCACGGTCGGCAACAGGGGCCGCCGACCCACTCGGTGGGGACCCATCTGCCCGTGGTGCCGGCCGGCTGCCGGCTACGGAAAGGGACCGAGCGTGGCCGATCGTGGTGCATTCCACGCCGCCGCACAAGGGGTTCGTTACTTGCGGGTAACGGGCAGATCACCGGGGCGCGACCGACCGATATCGCGCGGGCACGTAGTGTCGCCGCACTCGACCCGGAAATACGGGGCATCCGCGACCGTATGCCGACACATCACCCCGTCGGACTTACTACGAGTAACAGCGGCCACGATTGCCAAGGTTTGGCAAAGCGTGGCCGCTGATCATTTCACCCGGCCGGCGTACGCCCCGGTCGGCGGGCGGGCCCTTGGGGACCGTCAGAAAAGGACCCGGGCCAGCGCGGTACGCGCCGAGACGACCCGCGGATCGTCCGTGCCGATCACCTCGAACAGCTCCAGCAGCCGCACCCGCGCGGCCTCCCGGTCGTCACCGGCGGAGCGCTTGACCGTGTCGACGAGACGGCCGAAGGCGTCCTCGACATGACCACCGACAAGGTCGAGGTCGGCGGCGTGGATCTGCGCCTGCACATCGGCCGGGTTCTCCGCGGCGACCTTGCGGACGTCGGCGGGGACGAGGTCCTGCACCCGGCGCAGCAGTTCGGCCTGGGCCAGCCCGAGCTTCGCCTCGGGGTTGCCGGGATCGTCGGAGAGGACGTTCTTGTACGCCTGCACGGCGCCGCCCAGATCACCGGCGTCCAGCGCGGCACCGGCGGCCGCCAGCGCCGCGTCGTACGGACCGGCCGGGGCCTCGACGGGGGCCGGGGCGCCCGCGGCCTGCGGGTCGACGGGGGCACCGACGATGCCGAACTGCTGCTCGGCGGCCTGGACCAGCTGGTCGAGCACCTGACGGATCTGTGCCTCGGGGGCCGCGCCCTGGAACAGCGGGATGGGCTGCCCGGCGACGACGGCGAAGACCGCGGGGATGCCCTGCACACCGAACTGCTGGAAGAGCATCTGGTTGGCGTCGACGTCGACCTTGGCGAGCACGAACTTTCCGGCGTACTCACCGGCCAGCCGCTCCAGCAGCGGACCCAGCTGCTTGCACGGCTCGCACCATTCGGCCCAGAAGTCGAGGACGACCGGCACTTCGGTGGAGCGCTGCAGGACGTCCTGCTGGAACCCCGCCTCGTCGACATTGATCACCAAGGGGGTGCCGGCGGCGGGCGTTTCGCCCGTGCGCGCCGCCTCGGCGCGCGCCTGCTCGGCCTTCTGCTTCGCCTCCCCGGCGGCCTTCACCGCTGCGAGGTCGACGACTCCGCTCATGGACATGTTGCGTGGCTGCATGGGTCCATCCTCCCCCCTGAACGGCCCGTTCCGGAAAGCGATACCGAAAATCCGGCCCGCGGGCCGCACCGGACCCTCTTCCCGGATGCTCCGGCCGTCCGTACACTCCGCCGGGATGCGGTGCACGGCCGGGCCTGGCGTCCGATTCCGGCCCCTTGCGGGGCCCCTGCGTGGCCGCGGGTCCCCACCCGGGCCGATGTGATCGTCGCTCTTACGCTACGACCCGTAGCGTAACTGCTGGTGGTCCCGCGGCGGCACCCCCGCCGGAGAGCCGCCGTCGTGATCTGCCTCACGACCCGCACCGAGAACGGTACTACTGGCCGGTATGGTCGCCCGCATGCCGCACTCCTGCCCCCGAAAACGCCGCACGGGCCGCCCGCGCAGCGTCGAGACCGACCGCGCGATCCTCGACGCGGCACGGGCCGCCCTGGTCGATCTGGGCTGGGGCCGGTTCACCATGGGCGATGTCGCCGCCCGCGCCGGGGTCGCCAAGACCACGCTCTACCGCCGCTGGGCCCACAAGAACGAACTGGTCGTCGACGCCGTCGCGGTCCTCTTCGACGAGCTGGAACTCCCCGACCGCGGCAGCCTCCAGGCCGATATCGAGGGCGTGGTCCTGCAGTTCGGCAGGTTGCTGGAGCGGCCGGAGACGAAGGCGGCGCTGATGGCGGTGGTCGCCGAGTCGACGACCGACGCGGCGCTGCGCGAACGCATCCGCACCGCCATCGTCGACCGGCAGATGCGCCTGGTGGTCCTGGGCCGCGAACGCGCCCAGGAACGCGGCGAACTCCCCCCGGACCCGCCCGACCACGACGGCGCCCGGGCCGCCGCCGAGACGGTCGGCCTGATCTTCGACGTCATCGCCGGAACGGTCGTCCACCGCACCCTGGTCTCCGCGGAACCGGTCGACACCGTCTGGGCCCGCCGCCTCGCCACGATCCTGTTGGAGGGGCTGGCGGGGCTCGACTGAGGCGGGGCCGACCGCACGCCGTACGCCTCTTCCGGCCGCGAGAGGGCCGAACGAAAGCCCCGCCCGCCCTCCAACTCGGAGGCTCGGGCGGGGCTTTCGTCGTACGCGGACCGGCTCAGGTGCGGAGCTCGCCTGCCTTGACGCCCGCGACGAAGGACGCGAACGCGGTGGCGGGAACGCTCAGCGCCGGGCCCTGCGGATCCTTGGAATCGCGGACGGGGACCACACCGCGCGAGGCGACGAGGTCGGCGGCGATCTCGATGCACTCACCGCCGTTGCCGCTGTAGGAGGACTTGAACCAGGTCAGGGGGAGGGAGTCGGTCGTCACGGGGCGCCCTTTCGCAACTGCTCGATCATGGCCACGGATTCCGCCTGGGACAGCGATTCGGCCTGCAACTGATGGTAGGCCGACAGTACGGACAGCACGAACGTCGCTTCCCGGTCCAAGTGCCCCTGCGCTTGGGACTCCGCGTACGCGATCATGGACCGGTCCGACATCGTCAGCAGGTTGATCGGCAGGTTGAAGGGCCGCCGCTCGCCTATGTCGTACGGGGCGACTTGGAGCATCGAGTTCGGCAACTGGGCGAACTTCACAAGGTGCCGCAGCTGCTCGTCCATGACCTCGGCGCCACCGATCGGACGGCGCACGCAACTCTCGTCCATCACCACGAGCATCGTGGGGGGCCTGGGGCGCACCAGCGCCGCCTGGCGATCCATCAGAACCGCGACGCGCTCATCAGCCTGCTCGGGCGTGAGCGTGCCCCGCCTCACGTTGCCCTCTTCCATGGCCCTTGCGTACGCGGGCGTCTGAAGCAGACCGGGAATGACCCCGATCTGGAACATCCGGAGTTCGACCGCCCGGGCCTCGCACCCCACGTACTCCGGATATCCCTCCAGCAGGCTGCCGTGCCTGATCTCGCCCCAGCCGCGCGCGAACGACTCCGTGGTCCCCGCGAAGCCGAACGCCTCATCAAGACTCCGCGAAAGCCGCAGAGTCGGCGGCTTACGACCAGTTTCGATAGCCGAGATATGGCGACCCGAGTACCCGATCCTCTCGGCCAGTTCGTCCTGTAACCACCCCCGCGCTTCACGAGCGCTGCGTACGCGTGCGCCGAAGGCGGCCAGCGGGCCCGCCTCGGGGTTCAACTCCTTGACGTTGACCAACGCGCCCTCCCATACGGAACGTTGAAGACGCTCCCCAGCCTAGGCCAACCGCATGACCTGCGTAGCGGAACGGCTACGGAGAGGAGTGACCCGTGGTCTCCGGCGATGCGGCGGGGAGGCGCGGCCGTCCGACCGCGCCCCGCTCAGAACCCGGCCGGCTCGGTGTACACCCCCCACTCGTCCCGCAGCGCGTTGCAGATCTCGCCGAGGGTGGCCTCGGCGCGGACCGCCTCCAGCATGGGTTCGATCATGTTGCCGCCGGTGCGGGCGGCGGTGAGCATCGCGTCGAGGGAGGCGGTGACGCGGGCGTCGTCGCGGGCGGCCTTGCGGTCGGTGAGGGTGCGGACCTGTTCGCGTTCGACCTCGTGGCTGACGCGGAGGATCTCCAGGTCGCCGGTGACCGAACCGTGGTGGCAGTTGACCCCCACGACCTTCTTGTCGCCCTTCTCCAGGGACTGCTGGTAGCGGAAGGCGGATTCGGCGATCTCGCCGGTGAACCAGCCGTCCTCGATGCCGCGCAGGATGCCGGAGGTGACCGGGCCGATGGAGTGCTGTCCGTCCGGGACGGCCCGGGCGCCGCGCTCCTTGATCCGGTCGAAGATCTTCTCGGCGTCCGCCTCGATCCGGTCGGTGAGCTGCTCGATGAACCACGAACCGCCCAGTGGGTCGGCGACGTTGGCGACGCCGGTCTCCTCCATCAGCACCTGCTGGGTACGGAGCGCGATCTCGGCGGCCTGTTCGCTGGGGAGCGCCAGGGTCTCGTCGAGGGCGTTGGTGTGCAGGGAGTTGGTGCCGCCGAGGATCGCGGCGAGCGCCTCGACGGCGGTGCGGACGACGTTGTTGTACGGCTGCTGGGCGGTGAGCGAGACCCCGGCGGTCTGGGTGTGGAACCGCAGCCACTGCGCCTTCTCGCTGGTCGCGCCGTAGACGTCGCGCATCCAGCGGGCCCAGATGCGGCGCGCGGCGCGGAACTTGGCGATCTCCTCGAAGAAGTCGAGGTGCGCGTCGAAGAAGAAGGACAGGCCGGGCGCGAAGGTGTTGACGTCCAGGCCGCGGCTGAGGCCCAGCTCGACGTAGCCGAAGCCGTCGGCCAGGGTGTACGCCAGCTCCTGCGCGGCCGTCGCCCCGGCCTCGCGGATGTGGTAGCCGGAGACGGAGAGCGGCTTGTACGCGGGGATCTTCGCCGCGCAGTGCTCCATCAGGTCGCCGATCAGCCGCAGATGCGGCTCGGGCGGGAAGAGCCACTCCTTCTGGGCGATGTACTCCTTGAAGATGTCCGTCTGGAGGGTGCCGTTGAGGACGGCGGGGTCGACGCCCTGGCGTTCGGCGGCGACGAGGTACATGCAGAAGACGGGGACGGCGGGGCCGCTGATCGTCATGGAGGTGGTGACATCGGCGAGCGGGATGTCCCGGAAGAGGATCTCCATGTCGGCGGCGGAGTCGATGGCGACGCCGCAGTGGCCGACCTCGCCGAGCGCGCGCGGGTCGTCGGAGTCGCGGCCCATCAGCGTCGGCATGTCGAAGGCGACGGAGAGGCCGCCGCCGCCCGCCTCCAGGATCATCTTGTACCGCTCGTTGGTCTGCTCGGCGTTGCCGAAGCCGGCGAACTGGCGGATGGTCCAGGTGCGGCCCCGGTAGCCGGTGGGGTGCAGCCCGCGGGTGAAGGGGTACTCGCCGGGCCAGCCGATCCGCTCGAAGCCGTCGACGGTGTCGCCGGGGCGCGGGCCGTAGACGGGCTCCACGGGGTCGCCCGAGAGCGTGGTGAAGTCCGCATCGCGCTTACGGGCGGAGTCGTACCGGGCCTGCCAGCGGAGGCGGCCCTCTTCGATCGCGTCGGCGTCCATACCCCGAATTTACTAGGACGTCCTAGTACTTGTCGATGGCAAGCCGCCGCCGTGTCCGCCGTACCGGGCCCAGTACCGGTTACCTACCTGCCCTGAACAGCACAAACGCGCCCGTCCCCGGGTGGGGAGGGCGCGTGGCGGCGGCGGTGCGGCGCGGTCAGACCTTGACCGGCTGCGGTGTCCCGTCCTGGAGCTGCGGCCGGATCTCGGCGACGACCTGGCGCTCGACGAAGAACGCGGCGGTCGGGATGGTACCGGCGACCAGCACCCACAGCAGCTTGCCGAACTTCCACTTCGCCTTGGAGCCCAGGTCGAAGGCGAAGACGAGGTAGATGATGAACAGCACGCCGTGGATCTGGGAGACGACGAGGGTGAGGTCCTTGCCCGCACCGAAGCCGTACTTGGCCACCATGCAGGCGCACAGGACGAGGAGCATGACGGCGGTGGCGTAGGCCATCACCCGGTAGCGGGTCAGGACGCTGGGCTTCATGCCCCCGAGCGTAACCGGATCTCCTGGGGCGATCTTCGCCACCCCCGTGGCGTGCCGGCGGCCGGTCCGGTGCGCGACGGAAAGGGCAGGTGATGCCTTGGCCGGGCGGCCGGGCGGGTCCGCCGCCGACGGCCGGGCGAGCCTCCGGCGGGCGGCCGGGCGGGGCCCCGGCGCGGGCAGGGCGGCTCCCGGCGGGCGGCCCGGTCAGTCCTCGGCGAAGTCGCCCGCGGCGACGCGCAGCGGGCGGAGCATCGCGAAGATCTCCGCGCACTCCTCGGCGTCGTAGGCGCCCAGGCCGAAGTCCATCCCCATCAGGTCGCGGGTGGCGGCGTCGCACACCTCGCGGCCCTTACCGGTGATGGTGGCGAGGGTGCCGCGGCCGTCGTTGGGGTTGGGCCGCTTGGCGACCAGACCCGACGTGACCAGCCGGTCGACGGTGTTGGTGACCGAGGTCGGGTGGACCATCAGCCGCTCGCCGATCTTCGACATCGGCAGCTCCCCCGCCTTCGAGAAGGTGAGCAGCACCAGCGCCTCGTAGCGCGCGAAGGTCAGACCGTACGGCTTGACCACCGCGTCCACCTCGGAGAGCAGGATCTGGTGGGCCCGCATGATCGAGGTGATCGCGGACATCGACGGCACGGCTCCCCAGCGCTGCTGCCAGAGTTCATCGGCGCGCGCGATGGGATCGAAAGCAAGACTGAGCGGCTTCGGCACGCCGTCGACCCTATCGGGCGGCCATATACCGGTCGGACGCGTCTCGGGATACGGGCGACCCGCCGCGCTTCCCGAAGGCGAACGGCCCGTCCGGCCGACGCCCGGTCCCGTACGGGAGGGAGCGTCGGCCGGACGGGCCGTCGGGTGGCGCGGCGGTACGGGGCCGGGGCCGCGCGGGGTCAGGCCGGGGCGTCGCCGTCCGCCGGGGCGTCGGCGGCGAGGTGGCGCTCGACGGTGGCGACCTTCGAGGTCAGGCCGTCGGTGACGCCCGGCCGGATGTCGGCCTTGAGGACCAGGGAAACCCGGCCCGCGCGGGCCTCGACGGCGGCGACGGCGCGCCTGACGACGTCCATCACCTCGTCCCACTCGCCCTCGATCGAGGTGAACATGGCATCGGTGCGGTTCGGCAGGCCGGACTCGCGGACGACGCGGACGGCATCGGCGACGTACTCGCCGACGTCCTCGCCCACGCCCAGCGGGCTGACCGAGAAGGCGACGATCATGCGTTGACCGTGCCTTCCCGGCGGGCGCGGGCGGCGATGACGGAACTCTCGGCCTCGCGCTTGAGCTTGCGCTCGGCGAAGAACCCGCCGGTGGGCAGCACCGAGAGGAGGAAGTAGAGGGCGGCGGTCTTCAGGTCCCACTTGGCGCGGTTCCAGGCATCCAGCCAGAAGACGACGTACAGGATGAACAGCACGCCGTGGACCATGCCCATGACCATGACGCCGTCGAAGCTGGTGGTGCGCTTGAGGACCGAGCAGCACAGCAGCAGGAGGAAGGAGATCGCCTCGGGGGCCGAGATCAGGCGGAGCCGGTGGAGTGCGGCGGCGGTCTTGATGTCCACGGGAACCTCGTTCGGGTGGCAGGGGGCGACAGGCGGAGGGGGCAAGCGGCTTGTGCAAGGGTTCACAAGCCTGCCGTCCATTGTTACAGCCGCTCCCGGAACCGCCGCGCCGGGGGCCGGGCGGCGGTCCCGTAGGGGAGGAACACCTCCCGGCGCCCGGGAGGAATGGGGGCGATCCCCGAGCGGATCAGGGGTCGACAGGCCTCCCGCGGCGGGTGGCGCTGCGGCTACCGTTCGGGACGTGGCTCAGTTTCGGCTCCACGGGAGCAAGGTGCTCGCCGTCGACATGTCGGGCGACGCCGTCAAGGCGAAGAACGGCGCGATGGTCGCGTACGAGGGACAGATGTCGTTCAAGAAGAAGACCGGAGGGGGTGAGGGTCTGCGCGGGATGGTCACCCGGCGCCTGACCGGTGAGCAGATGGCGGTCATGGAGGTGAAGGGGCAGGGCACCTGCTATTTCGCCGACCGCGCGAGCGAGATCAACCTGGTGCAGCTGCACGGCGAGAAGCTGTTCGTGGAGGCGAGCAATCTGCTCTGCACGGACGCCGCGCTGCGCACCGGCACCACCTTCACCGGGCTGCGCGGCGCCTCACAGGGCAACGGCCTGTTCACCACCACCGTGGAGGGCACCGGCCAGGCGGCGCTGCTCTCCGACGGCCAGGCGGTGGTGCTGCGGGTCACCCGGGAGTATCCGCTCCAGGTCGACCCGGGCGCGTACATCGCGCACACCGGCGATCTCAAGCAGCACTTCCAGTCCGGGGTGAACTTCCGCACGTTCCTGGGCGAGGGGTCCGGCGAGGCGTTCCAGATCCGCTTCGAGGGCGAGGGCCTGGTGTACGTCCAGCCCAGCGAGCGCAACACCGTGGGCGGTGAGGTCTGATGCCGTTCACGGTCCTCAACTCCCGCATGGTCGAGGCGCGGATCACGCCGGGGGCGCAGCTGTTCAGCCAGCGCGGCGCGATGCTCGCCTACCGCGGCGAGGTCTCCTTCACGCCGAACATCCAGGGCGGTCAGGGCGGCATCGGCTCGATGATCGGGCGCCGCCTGGCCAACGAGGCCACCCCGCTGATGACGGTGGAGGGCGACGGCACGGTGATGTTCGGCCACGGCGGCCATCACGTCGAGGTCATCGACCTCACGGGCGAGACGCTGTACGTCGAGGCCGACCGGCTGCTGGCGTTCGACGGCTCACTACGGCAGGGCACGATGTTCCTGGGCTCACAGGGCGGCGTGATGGGCATGGTGCGCGGCCAGGTCACCGGCCAGGGCCTGTTCACCACCACCCTTGAGGGGCACGGCTCGGCGGCGGTGATGGCCCACGGCGGCGTCATCGCGCTACCGATCCCCCCGCAGCAACCGGTCCACGTCGACCCGCAGGCGTACGTCGCCCACCGCGGCGAGGTGCGCAACAAGCTCTCCGCCGCGCTCGGCTGGCGCGAGATGGTCGGCCGCGGCTCGGGCGAGGCGTTCCAGCTGGAGCTGTCGGGCCAGGGCACCGTCTATGTACAGGCGTCGGAGGAGAAGCTGTGAGCACACCCGTCATCCACGACGTCCACACCCTGCCGCGGAACGACAACGTCAATGCCTACGCGTTCTCGGTGGAGCTTCAGGGGCAGTGGTTTCTGCAGAAGGGAAAGATGATCGCGTACTACGGCGCGATCGATTTCCACGGCGTCGGGCACGGTCCGCTGGAGCGGCTGATCTCGACGAGTTTCCATTCGCCGCTGCATGCGGCGGACTGGGTGGTGGCCGAGGGCCGGGGCAAGATGGTCCTCGCCGACCGGGCATTCGACGTCAACTCCTACGACCTCGACGACGGCAACCTCACCATTCGCTCCGGCAATCTGCTCGCGTTTCAGCCATCTCTGTCGCTGAAGCAGTCGATCATTCCGGGCTTTCTGACGCTGCTGGGCACCGGCACCTTCGTCGCCGCGTCCAACGGCCCGGTGGTCTTCGCCGAGCCGCCGATCCGGGTGGACCCGCAGGCCCTCGTCGGCTGGGCGGACTGCCCGTCTCCGTGCCACCACTACGACCATCAGTACCTGCGGGGATTCCTCGGCGGTGTCCGGGCGCACACCGGCCTGGGCGGGGTGTCGGGCGAGGAGCACCAATTCGAGTTCGTGGGTGCAGGTACGGTCCTGCTGCAGTCGACGGAGCAGTTGATGGCGGAGCGGCCGACGGGCGAGGTGGCGTCGGAGCCGGGTATTCCCGGGGGCGGGGGTCCCGGCGGAGGAAGTGGCTCACAAGTGCCGCAGCTGCCGGGTGCGTTCGGCGGCCTCCAGCAACGTTTCGGGCTGTGAACGGTAGTCTGCGCACGGTGAGCAGCTCGAACGTCTGAGCCACCACGTCCGGCCCGGGGAGCCGGAACCGGCGGCCGTCGCACGGTCCGCCCGATCGACCCGCATTTATTTCATCATTCAACTTTTACGGGTAGAATTCATCCATGACGACCGACAGCGACACCCCCTGGCTGACCGACCAGGAACAGCGCGCCTGGCGTACCCATCTGGACGTCAGCAGGCTGCTGATGCACCAACTGGAGCGCGATCTCCAGCCGTTCGGGCTGACCAACAACGACTACGAGATCCTCGTCAACCTCTCCGAGGCCGAGAACCACCGGATGCGGATGAGCGATCTCGCGTCGAGCACCCTGCAGTCCAAGAGCCGTCTCTCGCACCAGATCACCCGTATGGAGAACGCCGGTCTGGTCCGCCGTGAGCACTGCGAATCGGACCGCCGCGGGCTCTACGCCGTCCTGACCGACGAGGGCTGGGAGACCATGCGCCGGGTCGCGCCGCACCATGTCGCCTCGGTGCGCAGGCACTTCATCGACCTCTTCACCCCGGAGGGCCTGGCGCAGCTGCACTCCTCACTGGGGCCGGTCGCCGCCCGGCTGCGGGAGCACCGCGGCGCCCTCTGAGCCCACCCGCCGCGGTCCGCCCCCGGACCGCGGCACCGGCGGCGCGCCCGGGAGCAGGCCCTGCTCCCCGCGGCCCGCCCCCGCTCCGCCGCAGGTCAGCGCGTCACCGGCAGCCGCAGCTCGAACACCGACCCCTCGCGCACCCGCAGCGAACCACCGTGCCGCTCGGCCACGTCCCGGGCGATGGCCAGCCCCAGCCCGGCGCCGCCGTCGTCCCGCGCCCGCGCGTCGTCGAGCCGGACGAACCGCTCGAAGATCCGCTCGCGGTCCCCCGGCGGGACGCCCGGCCCGTCGTCGTCGACCCGCAGCACCGCCTCCGCGCCCTCACGCACCACCTCCACCCGCACCGCCGCGGTGGCGTGGCGCTGCGCGTTGTCCAGCAGATTGCCCAGCACCCGGCCCAACTGGCTCCGCGACCCGGTCACTTCGGCCTCGTCCAGCCGCCCGGCCGTGACGGCGATCCGGTCGGCGGGCCGCTGCGACATCTCCTCCCGCACCAGCGCGGCCAGCGCGACCGGCGCGCCGGCGGGCCGTTCCCCCGCGTCCAGCCGCGCCAGCAGCAGCAGATCGGCGGCGAGCTGCTGGAGCCGTACGGTGTCCTCGACCGCGCCCGGTACGTCCAGCAGCTCCGGGTGGGCGGCGCCCACCTCCAGCTGGGTGCGGAGGCTGGCGAGGGGGCTGCGCAGCTCGTGGGAGGCGTCGGCGACGAAGCGGCGCTGCCGTTCGACGGATGCCTCCAGCGCCGCCAGCGTCTCGTTGGTGGTCCGCGCCAGCCGCCCGATCTCGTCCCGCGCCGCGGGCACCGGCACCCGGCGGCCGAGGTCCGTGCTCGCGGTGATCGCGGCCATCTCGCCCCGGATGCCCTCCACGGGCCGCAGCGCCCGCCGGGTGACCAGCCAGGTCACGCCCGCCACGACCAGCAAAAGCAGCGGCAGGCCGATCAGCATCGCGGTCCGGAGCGAGCCCACGGCCTGCTGGGACGGCGCGAGCGGCGCCCCGGCGCGCACCACCGCCTTGCGGCCGCTGGCGTCCTCCGCCTCGACGGTCGCGAAACGGTAGTCGGCGCGGTGCCCGTCGACGGTCGCGGTGCCGTCGGCCACCTTCACGTCGTCGTCGACCTCGCCGTGATGGCCGTCGCCCGTCGCCTCGTCGGAGCCGTCGCCGTCGGGCGCGCCGGTGACCCGCCGCCCGTCGACCTCCTCGACCTCGTCGCCCACGGCCAGCAGCCGGCCGTCGTCGTCGGTGACCACCACCGGGCGGTCGTCGCCGTCCGGCAGATGCAGATCGCCGTGGACGGAGCCGGTGGCGACCCGTACGGCGACGGCGCGGGCGGCGACCTCGGCCTGGAGGTCGGTCTGGTCGCGGAGGTTGCCGCGCAGCACCAGCAGCAGCGCCGTCCCGGCCATGACCAGGGCCAGCGCCACCACCAGCGTCGCCCCGGCCGTCGCCCGGGCGCGCACCGAACCGAACGCCTCACGCATCGGCCACCAGCCGGTACCCGGCGCCGCGCACGGTGACGATGTGCCCGGCGCCCAGCTTGCGGCGGAGGGCGCTGACGTACACCTCGACGATGTTGAGGTCGCCCTCGTAGGCGAAGTCCCAGACGTGGTCGAGGATCTCGGCCTTGGAGACCACCTCCCCGGCGCGCAGCGCGAGCTGTTCCAGGACGGCGAACTCCTTCGCGGTCAACGTCACCTCGGCGCCGTCCCTCAGCACGGTGTGCGCGCCCTGGTCGACGGTGAGGGCACCGATCCGCAGCACCGGCGCGGCCGTCCGCCCGTGGCGCCGCAGCAGGGCCTTGACCCGCGCGACGAGGACCACGTACGAGAACGGTTTGGTGAGGTAGTCGTCGGCGCCGGTGTCGAGCCCCTCGGCCTCGTCGTACTCGCCGTCCTTGGCGGTCAGCATCAGGACGGGCACGTCACTCCCGGCGGCCCGCAGCGCGGCGCAGACGCGGTAGCCGTTGAGCCCCGGCAGCATGATGTCCAGCACGATCAGGTCGTGGGTGCCCTCGCCCGCGCGGCGCAGGCCCTCGGTGCCGTCGTGGACCACGTCGACGGTGTAGCCCTCGGCGCGCAGGCCGCCGGCGAGCGCGCGGGCCAGCCGTTTCTCGTCCTCGACGATCAGCAGGCGGAACGGGCGCGCGGGCGTGGGATCAGGCATGCGCTCAGCTTCGCACCCCGTTCCTGAAGCGCTCTTCAGGGTCCTTCAGCTCCGCTTCAGCTTCGTTTTGCCACGGTGGGGTCATCGCCGATCACAGGGGAGCAACCACCATGAAGCGCCGTTTCGTTCTCGCCGCCACCGCCGCCACCGTCCTCATCGCCGGGGGCGCCACGACCGCCGTCGCCGTCACCACGACCGCCGTCGCCGTCACCACGGACGCCGGCCCCGGCAGCCCGCAGTCCGGCGCCCAGGCCTCCGCACCACTCGCGGCGACCGCCGGGGCGGACGGCGCGGACGGCCGCGAGGAGTCCGGGGACGCCCAGAAGGCCGCCGGGGCGAAGACCGGCGCCGCACAGGCCGCCGTCGCCGCGGTGCGGGCGGTCCCGGGCACGGTCACCGAGATCGAACTGGACGAGGACCGCGGCGCCCTGGTCTGGGAGGCCGACGTGCTCGGCCGCGACGGCGCCTGGCACGGCCTCACCCTCGACGCCCTCACCACCCGCGTGCTCCACTCCCACGTCGACCGGGACACGAGCGGCGCGCACGGCCAGGACCGGGCGCGGGCGGCGCTGCGGGGCACCACGGTGGGCGCGGCGGACGCCGCCCGCGCCGTCGGCCAGCGGCGTGGCACGGTGACGTCCGTGGACTTCGAGGACGACCCCGCGAAGGCCGTCTGGGAGGTCGAGACCGTCACCCGGGACGGCCGGGAGCACACCTACCTCGTCGACCCGCGCACGGCCGCGGTGAGCGCCGCCCCGGCGGACGACGACCACGCCGACCACGACGGTGCCGGGGACCACGACGGTGCGGACGACTGAGCCGCCGCGTCCCGGCCCAACGGCTGCGGCCCCGGCTCCCGCACCGTGCGGGAGCCGGGGCCGCAGCCGTACAGCCCGCGTCAGCTCCCGGTGATCCCCTCGACCAGCTCGTCCGCCGCCCGGTACGGATCGCAGTCACCCGCGACGATGCGGTCCGCGAGGGCCTCCAGGCGCCGGTCGCCGTGCAGGTCGCCGATCCGTTCGCGCAGCGCCGTGACCGCGATGGTCTCGACCTCCTGGGCGGCGCGGGCGTGGCGGCGGCGGGCCAGGACGCCGTGCTCCTCCATCCACGCCCGGTGCTTCTCCAGCGCCTCGACGACCTCGTCGACGCCCTCCGCGCGCGCCGCGACGGTCTTGACGATCGGCGGCCGCCAGTCCCCGGCGGCCCGCGCGGCGCCCAGCCCGAGCATGTGGTTCAGCTCCCGGGCGGTGGCGTCCGCGCCGTCCCGGTCGGCCTTGTTGACCACGTAGACGTCGCCGATCTCCAGGATTCCGGCCTTCGCCGCCTGGATGCCGTCGCCCATCCCCGGCGCCAGCAGGACCACGCTGGTGTCGGCCTGGGAGGCGATCTCCACCTCGGACTGCCCCACGCCGACCGTCTCGACGAGGATCACGTCGCACCCGGCCGCATCCAGCACCCGGATCGCCTGCGGCGCCGCCCAGGCGAGGCCGCCCAGATGGCCGCGGGTGGCCATCGACCGGATGTAGACGCCGGGGTCGGAGGCGTGGTCGCTCATCCGGATCCGGTCGCCGAGCAGCGCCCCGCCGGAGAACGGCGAGGACGGGTCCACCGCCAGCACCCCGACCCGCTTCCCCGCCTTGCGGTACGCGGTGACCAGCGCCGAGGTGGTGGTGGACTTCCCGACGCCGGGCGAGCCGGTCAGCCCGACGACATAGGCGTTGCCGGTCAGCGGGGCCAGCGCCGCCATCACCTCCCGCAGATGCGGGGAGGCTCCCTCCACCAGGGAGATCAGCCGGGCCACCGCCCGGGGCCGGCCCTGCCGTGCCTGCTCCACCAGCTGCGGGACGTCCACCATCGCTGCTCGGCTCCTTCGGCTTCTACGGGTGCGTACGAACGGTGCGGTTCACCGGCGCGGGCCGGTGGTGCTCACTCCCCCGGGACGCGGAGGATCAACGCGTCGCCCTGGCCACCGCCGCCGCACAGGGCGGCCGCGCCGGTGCCGCCGCCGCGCCGCTTCAGCTCCAGCGCGAGGTGGAGGACGAGGCGGGCGCCGGACATGCCGATGGGGTGGCCGAGCGCGATGGCGCCACCGTTCACGTTCACCTTTTCGTGGGACACCCCGAGGTCCTTCACGGACTGCACGGCGACCGCGGCGAACGCCTCGTTGATCTCGATCAGATCAAGATCCTCGGCGGTCAGGCCCTCCTTGCCGAGGGCGTGGAGGATCGCGTGGGACGGCTGCGACTGGAGGGAGTTGTCGGGGCCCGCGACATTGCCGTGCGCGCCGATCTCGGCGATCCACTCCAGGCCCAGCTCCTCGGCCTTGGCCTTGCTCATCACCACGACCGCGGCGGCGCCGTCGGAGATCTGCGAGGCGGAGCCCGCGGTGATCGTGCCGTCCTTGGCGAAGGCCGGGCGGAGCTTGCCGAGCGATTCGGCGGTGGTCTCCGGGCGGATGCCCTCGTCCTGGCTGAAAACGACCGGCTCGCCCTTACGCTGCGGGATCTCCACCGGCGTGATCTCCGCCTCGAAGATCCCGTTCTTCTGCGCGGCGGCGGCGAGCTGGTGGGAGCGGGCGGCGAACGCGTCCTGCTCGGGGCGGGCGAGGCCGAGGCGGGTGTTGTGCTTCTCGGTCGACTCCCCCATCGCGATGTTCTCGAACGCGTCGGTGAGGCCGTCGTGCGCCATCGCGTCGAGCATCTGCACGGCGCCGTACTTGTAGCCCTCGCGGGACTTCGGCAGCAGATGCGGGGCGTTGGTCATCGACTCCTGGCCACCGGCGACGATCACGTCGAACTCCCCGGCGCGGATCAGCTGATCGGCCAGGGCCACGGCGTCCAGGCCCGAGAGGCAGACCTTGTTGACGGTCAGCGCCGGGACGTTCATCGGGATACCGGCCTTGACGGCGGCCTGGCGGGCGGGGATCTGGCCCGCGCCGGCCTGGAGCACCTGACCCATGATCACGTACTGCACCTGGTCGCCGCCGATGCCCGCGCGGTCCAGCGCCGCCTTGATGGCCACCCCGCCGAGGTCGGCGCCGGAGAAGGAGCGCAGGGAGCCGAGGAGACGACCCATGGGGGTGCGCGCCCCCGCCACGATCACGGAGGTGGTGCCGTTGGTTCCGTTCGTTGCAGACATGCGGTGCGGCCTTCCTTTGCAGGGAAGTTAACGAGGGTTCCCGTCAATGTACTGAGGGGTACGCGCCGGGTCACCGGCAAGTGGGTGTGACGGCGCGCACGTTGCGTAACCAGCCGTGCGAGCGGTGCACTGGAGCCATGCTGACGCGAATCGACCACATCGGGATCGCCTGTTTCGACCTGGACAGGACCGTCGAGTTCTACCGTGCCACGTACGGCTTCGAGGTGTTCCACTCCGAGATCAACGAGGAGCAGGGTGTCCGTGAGGCGATGCTCAAGATCAACGAGACCTCGGACGGCGGCGCCTCCTACCTCCAGCTGCTGGAGCCCACCCGCGAGGACTCCGCGGTCGGCAAGTGGCTCGCCAAGAACGGCGAGGGCGTGCACCACATCGCCTTCGGCACCGCCGACGTCGACACCGACGCCGCGGACATCCGCGACAAGGGCGTCCGGGTCCTCTACGACGAGCCGCGGACCGGCTCCATGGGGTCACGGATCACGTTCCTGCACCCCAAGGACTGCCACGGCGTGCTGACCGAACTGGTCACGGCGGCGCCCTCCGCCCCGGCCGACCACTGACCGATGTCCTCCCCGGCCGGTAGAGTGCTGCTTCGGCCGGGGTACGAGGTGCTCACGCACGGTGCGAGCGCTTCCTGGGAATGGGGCTCGGTCCATACTCCGCCGATGATCTGACACCATTTCTTCGGAAGGGTCGGCTCCGGGGACGCAGCCTCGTACGACGTGACGTGTACGGGTCGAGCGTCCGCAGCACCGGGGACGGCCGCCACCTGACCATGGGACGGATGGGACCGCGCAGTGCGGGGCAACGAGCGCCAGGAGCGTCAGCGGGCTGAGGCCGATCACCTCTCGCAGTTCGAGGCCGAGATGGAGCGGCTGAAGACCGAGCGGGACAAGGCCGTCCAGCACGCCGACGACCTCGGCTATCAGGTCGAGGTGCTGCGCGCCAAGCTGCACGAGGCGCGCCGCACGATCGCGAGCCGGCCCGCCTACGACAACGTCAGTCACCAGGCGGAACAGCTGCTGCGCAACGCCCAGATGCAGGCGGAGCAGTTGCGCGCCGACTCCGAGCGGGAGCTGCGCGAGGCCCGGGCGCAGACCCAGCGGCTGCTCCAGGAGCAGTCCGAGCGGCAGGCCCGGATGGAGTCCGAGCTGCACACCGAGGCCGTCGAGCGCCGCCAGCGGCTCGACGAGGAGCTGAACGAGCGCCGTCAGACCGTCGAGTCGCACGTCAACGAAAACGTCGCCTGGGCCGAGCAGTTGCGCGCCCGTACGGAGTCCCAGGCCCGCCGGCTGATGGACGAGTCGCGGGCCGAGGCCGAGCAGGCGCTGTCGGCCGCGCGGGCCGAGGCGCAGCGGCTGGCCGAGCAGGCCCGGGAGCGGCTGGGCACCGCGGCGGAGGAGGCCCGCACCGAAGCGGAATCCATCCTGCGCCGGGCGCGGGCCGACGCCGACCGGCTGCTGAGCGCCGCCTCCACCCAGGCCCAGGAGGCCACCGACCAGGCGGAGCAGCTGCGTTCGAGCGCGGGCAGCGAGTCGGAGGAGGCGCGCCGCGCGGCCGCCGAGCTGACCCGTACCGCCGAGACGCGGCTGAAGGAGGCCGACACGGCGCTGCGCGAGGCGCGCGCCGAGGCGGAGAAGCTGGTCGACGAGGCGCAGCAGAACGCCACCAAGCGGCTGTCGGCCACCGAGTCGGAGAACGAGCAGCGCACCCGTACGGCCAAGGCGGAGATCGCCCGGCTGGTCGGCGAGGCCACCAAGGAGGCCGAGGCGCTGCGGGCCGAGGCCGAGCAGCTGCGGGCGGACGCCGCGACGGAGGCCGAGCGGCTGGTCGACGAGGCGCGCGAGGAGGCCCGGGGCAAGGCGGCGGAGGACTCCGCGGCGCAGCTGGCGAAGGCCGCGCGGACCGCCGAGGAGGTGCTGACCAAGGCGTCCGAGGACGCCAAGGCCACCACGAAGGCGGCGGCCGAGGAGGCCGAACGGCTGCGCACCGAGGCCGAGTCGGAGGCCGACCGGCTGCGCGAGGAGGCGCACGACACCGCCGAGCAGCTCAAGGGCGCGGCGAAGGACGACACCAAGGAGTACCGCGCCAAGACCGCCGAACTCCAGGAGGAGGCACGGCGGCTGCGCGGCGAGGCGGAGCAACTGCGCGCCGACGCCGTCGCGGAGGGCGAGCGGATCCGCGGCGAGGCGCGCCGCGAGGCGGTCCAGCAGATCGAGGAGGCGGCCGGGTCCGCCGAGGAGCTGCTGACCAAGGCGAAGGCGGACGCCGAGGAGACCCGTACCAAGGCCGGGGCGGAGAGCGAGCGGGTCCGCACCGAGGCCATCGAGCGCGCCACCACGCTGCGCCGCCAGGCCGAGCAGGCGCTGGAGCGGGCCCGTACCGAGGCCGAGGAGCTGCGCTCCGAGGGCGCGCAGACCGCGGAGCTCGTCGCGTCGGAGGCGGAGGAGTCCGCGGCGCGGCTGCGCGAGGAGACCGAGACGGCCGTCGCGGAGCGGCGCGAGGAGGCGCAGGCCGAGCTGGACCGGCTCACGGCGGACGCCGAGGAGAAGGTCGCGTCGGCCGAGGAGGCGCTGCGCGAGGCGCGCGCCGAGGCGGAGCGGCTGCGCCGCGAGACCCAGGAGGAGGCGGCCCGGCTCAAGACGGAGGCCGCCGAGCGGCGCCGTACGCTCCAGCAGCAGGCCGAGGAGGAAGCCGAGCGGCTGCGGACCGAGGCCGCGCAGGACGCGTCGGCGGCCCGTACGGAGGGCGAGTCGGCCGCCGAGCGGCTGCGGACCGAGGCGGCGGCCGAGGCGGAGCGGCTCAAGGGCCGGGCGCAGGAGAGCGCCGACCGGGTGCGCTCGGAGGCCGAGGCGGCCGCCGAGCGGGCCGGTAACGAAGCGGCCGAGGCACTGTCCGCGGCGCAGGAGGAGGCCGCGCGGCGCCGCCGGGAGGCCGAGCAGCTGCTGGGCGAGGCCCGCGAGGAGGCCCACCAGGAGCGCACCGCGGCGCGGGAGCAGAGCGAGGAGCTGCTGACGTCGGCGCGTACCCGCGTCAGCGAGGCGCAGGCCGAGGCGGAGCGGCTGGTCGGGGAGGCCGAGCAGCGGTCCGATGAGCTGGTGACAACCGCCGAGACCGCCGCGCAGGAGGTGCGGGACGCGGTCTCCGGGTTGCACGGGCAGGCCGAGGAGGAGATCGCCGGGCTGCGGTCGGCGGCCGAGCAGGCGGCGGAGCGGACGCGGACGGAGGCCGGCGAGGAGGCCGAGCGGGTCCGCGCGGACGCCTACGCCGAACGCGAGCGGGCATCCGAGGACGCGACGCGGGTCCGGCAGGAGGCGCAGGAGTCGTCCCAGGCCGCGCAGGAGCTGGCGGAGCGGACGGTGGCGGAGGCCATCGAGGAGTCCGAGCGGCTGCGCGCCGCGGCCGCGGAGGTCCTCGACGAGGCGCGCCGGGACGCGGGCACGGCCCGTACGGAGGCCGCGGAGCAGGCCGACCGGCTGGTCACCGAGGCGACCGCGCAGGCCGGGAAGCTGGTCGCGGACGCCACCGCCAAGGCGCAGCAGCTGCGGACCGACGCGTCGGACGCGCTGGCCGCCGGTGAGCAGGACGCGGCGCGGGCCCGTGCGGAGGCACGGGGCGACGCCAACCGCATCCGGTCGGAGGCCGCGGAGCAGGCCGACCGACTGATCACCGAGGCCCGCGCGGAGGCCGAACGGATCGTCAACGAGGCGACGGAGCTGACCGCTTCGGCGCAGGAGGACGCCGACCGTACGGTCAAGGAGGCCCAGGAGGCCGCCGAGCGGATCCGCGCCGAGGGCGAGGAGCAGGCGCGGGCGCGGCTGGCCGCGGCGACCGCGGAGGCGGAGCGGCTTCGGGAGGAGGCCGAGCAGGCGCGGGAGCAGGCGCGGACGGAGGCGGAGCGCACCGGCGACGAGGCGCGCAAGGCCGCCAACAAGACCCGTTCGGACGCCGCGGTCCAGGCCGACGAGCTGCTGAAGGAAGCGGGCACCGAGGCCGAGAAGCTGCGGACGGAGGCGGCCGAGACCGGCGCGCAGGCCGAGCGGGACGCCGATCGTACGCGGTCGGACGCCCGGGAGCAGGCCGACCGCATGGTGGCCGCCGCGTCCGCCGAATCGGACCGGCTGCGCACCGAGGCCGCCGAGACGGTCACCTCGGCGCAGGAGCACGCCACCCGTACCCGCGGCGAATCGGCCAAGGTCAAGGAGGACGCCGAGGCCGAGGCGGAGCGGCTGCGGACGGAGGCGCAGGAGGAGACCGACCGGCTGCTGGACGAGGCGCGCAAGGACGCCGCCAAGCGCCGCGCGGACGCCGCCGAGCAGGCCGATCAGCTGGTCGCGAAGGCCCAGGAGGAGGCCGTGCGGGCGGCCGCCGCGGCCGAGGAGCAGGCCGACACGATGGTCGGCGCGGCCCGCAAGGAGGCCAACCGGATCGTCCAGGAGGCGACGACGGAGGGCAACGCGCGGGTGGAGAAGGCCCGTACGGACGCCGATACGCTGCTGAGCGAGGCGCGCGGGGACGCGACGGCCATAAGGGAGCGCACCGAGGAGCTGCGGACCCGCGTCGAGTCCGAGGTCGAGGAGTTGCACGACCGGGCGCGCCGGGAGTCGTCGTCGGCGATGAAGAACGCCGGTGAGCGGGTCGACAAGCTCATCGCGCAGGCGACGCAGCAGCAGACGGAGGCCGAGGAGAAGGCCGAAAAGCTGGTGTCGGACGCGAACAGCGAGGCCAGCCGGGTCCGGATCGCGGCGGTGAAGAAGGCCGAAGGGCTCATCAAGGAGGCCGAGAACAAGCGGGCCGAGGCGGTGCGCAACGCGGAGCGGATGCACACCGAGGCCGAGGCCGAGGCCGCCCGGATCATCGAGGAGGGCCGCCGGGAGCTGGAGGTCCTGTCGCGCCGCCGCAAGGACATCAACACCGAGATCTCGCGGGTGCAGGATGTGTTGGAGGCCCTGGAGTCGTTCGAGACGCCGGGTGCCGGGGACGGTAAGGCCGGGGGCGGCAAGGCCGCCGCAGGGGCGTCGTCAACTCGTTCGAGTGGCAAGCAGTCTGAAGGGTAGCCACTCAAATGAGGGGTCATTCTCCTCTTCAAACGGACATGGGCTCGATGACACGCCGGTCGGGCCCCTAGGATTCTCCTTATCACCTCACCGGTCTCTTTCGACAGGAACCCCATGAGCGACACTTCCTCCCCCTTCGGCTTCGAGCTCGTGCGGCGTGGGTACGACCGCGGTCAGGTGGATGACCGCATTACAAAGCTTGTCGCGGACCGCGACAGCGCGCTGGCCCGTATCACCTCGCTGGAAAAGCGGATCGAGGAGTTGCACCTCGAAACGCAGAACGCCCAGGCCCAGGTCACCGACGCCGAGCCGTCGTACGCGGGGCTCGGGGCCCGCGTGGAGAAGATCCTCCGTCTCGCCGAGGAGGAGGCCCAGGAGCTGCGCGAGGACGCCCGTCGCTCCGCCGAGCAGCACCGCGAGCTGGCCGAGTCGGCCGCCCAGCAGGTCCGTAACGACGCCGAGCAGTTCGCCGCCGAGCGCAAGGCGAAGGCCGAGGACGAGGGTACGCGGATCGTCGAGAAGGCCAAGGGCGAGGCGTCCACGCTCCGTTCCGAGGCCCAGAAGGACGCGCAGTCCAAGCGGGAGGAGGCGGACTTCCTCTTCGAGGAGACCCGCGCCAAGGCCGCCCAGGCCGCCGCGGACTTCGAGACCAACCTCGCCAAGCGCCGCGAGCAGTCCGAGCGGGACCTCGCCTCGCGTCAGGCCAAGGCCGAAAAGCGCCTCGCGGAGATCGAGCACCGCGCCGAGCAGCTGCGGCTGGAGGCGGAGAAGCTGCGGACGGACGCGGAGCGCCGGGCCCGTCAGACGGTGGAGACCGCGCAGCGCCAGGCCGAGGACATCGTGGCCGACGCCAACCAGAAGGCCGACCGCGTCCGCAGCGAGTCCGAGCGCGAGCTGGCGGCGCTCACCAACCGCCGCGACTCGATCAACGCCCAGCTCACCAACGTCCGCGAGATGCTGGCGACGCTGACCGGCGCGGCCGTCGCCGCCGCCGGTGTCCCGGACGACGAGACCGCCTCCCGCGGCGTCCCGGCCCAGCAGTCCCGCTGACGCCCGGCGCCCTTCCGGCCCGTACGAGCGCCCCCGGTCCGCCTGTCCGGCGGTACGGGGGCGCTCGGCCGTCCGGGCGGCGGCCGCCCGGTGGCGCGGGTTTCCGGGCGGCGGCCGCCCGGTGGCGGGGGTTTCCGGGCGGCTTTAGCGTGCTTACATGATCGAGCTGGACGGGCTGACCAAGCACTACGGTGACAAGGTCGCGGTGGACCACCTCACCTTCACGGTGCGGCCGGGCATCGTCACCGGTTTCCTCGGCCCGAACGGCGCGGGCAAGTCGACCACCATGCGCATGATGCTGGACCTGGACAATCCGACGTCCGGTTCGGTGCGGATCGACGGGGAGCACTACCGGCGGCTGACGGATCCGCTGCGGTCGATCGGGGCGCTGCTGGACGCCAAGGCGGTGCACGGCGGGCGCAGCGCGTACCACCATCTGCTGTGTCTGGCGCAGAGCAACGGCATTCCGCGGCGCCGGGTCGGCGAGGTGCTGGACACCGTCGGCCTCACCTCCGTCGCGAGGAAGCGGTCCAAGGGCTTCTCGCTCGGGATGGGGCAACGGCTGGGGATCGCGGTGGCGTTGCTGGGCGATCCGCGGGTGCTCCTCTTCGACGAGCCGGTCAACGGCCTCGACCCGGAGGGCATCCACTGGATCCGCAACCTGATGAAGAACCTCGCCGCCCAGGGCCGTACCGTCTTCGTCTCCTCGCATCTGATGAGCGAAATGGCGCTGACCGCGGACCATTTGGTGGTGATCGGGCGTGGGCGGCTGCTCGCGGACACGTCGATGGCGGAGTTCATCCGCGGCAACTCGCGCGCGTTCGTACGGCTGCGGTCGCCGGAGCCGGAGCGGCTGCGGGAGGTGCTGCACGCCGAGCGGATCGTCGCGGTCGAGGCGGCCGGCGGTGCCCTGGAGGTCGACGGGGAGCCGTCGGAGCGGCTGGGGGAACTGGCGGCCCGGCACGGTCTGGTGCTGCATGAGCTGAGTCCGCAGCAGGCGTCGCTGGAGGAGGCGTTCATGCGGCTGACGGCGGAGTCGGTGGAGTACCACGCGCACGACGGGGAGCCGGGGCGGGCCGAGGGGCCGGTGCCGTCGGCGCCGCCCGGCGTGGCGGCCGCACCCGGTGGCTGGGGCAGCGACTGGCGGAAGAAGGGGAGCTGACGATGGCGGCGGTCGGGCAGGTGCTGCGCTCGGAGTGGACGAAGATCCGGTCGGTGCGGTCAACGGTGTGGACGCTGGGCATCGCGGTGGTCGTCACCGTCGCGCTGTCCATGCTGATCTGCGCCTTGGCGGCGAACGACTTCCGCACCATGCCGGTGCGCGACCGGCTGACCTTCGACGCCACCAACATCAGCTTCGCCGGGATGGGCCTCGGCCAGCTGGCGATGATCGTGTTCGGGGTGCTGGTGGTCTCCAACGAGTACAGCACCGGCATGATCCGCAGCTCGCTGGCGGCCGTACCGCAGCGCGGCACCTTCCTGTTCTGCAAGCTGACGGTGGCGACCGCGCTGGTCTTCGTCGTCGGCCTGGCCACCGGCTTCCTCGCGTTCTTCGCGGGGCAGGCGATGCTCGGCGACCACCGGGCGCACCTCGGCGACCCCGGGGTGCTGCGCGCGGTGTTCGGCGCCGGGCTGTACATGACGATGATCGCGCTGTTCTCGATGGCGGTGGCCACGATGCTGCGCAGCCCGATGCTGTCGCTGGGCATCTTGATGCCGTTCTTCTTCCTCGTCTCCAACATCCTCGGCAATGTCTCCGCCACCCGGAAGATCGGCCGGTATCTGCCCGACCAGGCGGGTCGGAAGGTGATGCAGGTGGTCCCCCGCGACACCGATGTGCCGTACGGGCCGTGGGGCGGTTTCGGGATCATGGCGGCGTGGACGGCGGCGGCGCTGATCTGCGGCTACGTCCTGCTGAAGCGGCGCGACGCCTGAGCGGGGCGTACGGGGGCGGGGGCGTGG
>NZ_VKJP01000099.1 GCF_007280575.1 Streptomyces benahoarensis | reverse complement strand
GTCCGGCGGGGCCGCCCTGCCCCGTCCGCTCCGTGAACCACCCCGCGGCCCCCCGCCGCCGCTCGTCTAGTCTTCCGCCCATGACCAGCAGCAGCGCCTCGCACTCCTCACCCGTCCTCGCGACCGCGGCCCGCGCCCGGGAGGCCGCCGCCCTTCTCGCGCCGCTGCCGCGGACCGACCGCGACGGCGCCCTGCTCGCCATCGCCGACGCCCTCGTCGCCCGCACCGATGAGATCGTCGCGGCCAACGCCGAGGACACCGCCAAGGCCCGCGCGGTCGGTACCTCCGAGTCGCTGGTCGACCGGCTGACCCTCACCCCGGAGCGGATCGCCGCCATCGCCGACGACGTCCGGCACGTCGTCACCCTGCCCGACCCGGTCGGCGAGGTCGTCCGCGGCTCGACCCTCCCCAACGGCCTCGACCTGCGGCAGATCCGCGTCCCCCTCGGCGTCGTCGGCATCATCTACGAGGCCCGGCCCAACGTCACCGTCGACGCCGCCGCCCTGTGCCTGAAGTCCGGCAACGCCGTCCTGCTGCGCGGCTCCTCCTCCGCGTACGCCTCCAACACCGCCCTCGTCATGGTCCTCCGCGACGCCGTGGCGGGCGCCGGGCTCCCCGCCGACGTCGTCCAGCTGGTTCCCGGCGAGGGCCGCGACGCGGTCCGCGAGCTGATGCGCGCCCGTGGCCTGGTCGACGTGCTGATCCCGCGTGGCGGCGCCTCGCTCATCCGCACCGTCGTCGAGGAGTCCACCGTCCCGGTCATCGAGACCGGCACCGGCAACTGCCACGTCTACGTCGACGAGGCCGCCGACATCGACATGGCGCTGTCCATCCTCGTCAACTCCAAGGCCCAGCGCCCCAGCGTCTGCAACGCCGCCGAGACCGTCCTCGTGCACGCCGGTATCGCCGACGCGTTCCTGCCCCGCGCCCTGGAAGCCCTCACCCAGGCCGGTGTGATCGTGCACGGCGACGCCGCCTGGCAGCAGGCCGGTCCCGGTCTGGTCGCGCCCGCCACCGACGAGGACTGGGCCACCGAGTACCTCTCGTACGACATCGCCGCCGTCGTCGTCCCCGACCTCGACGCGGCCGTCGCCCACATCCGCCGCTGGACCTCCGGCCACACCGAGGCCATCGTCACCGGTTCGCAGGCCGCCGCCCGCCGCTTCACCCAGTTGGTCGACTCGACCACGGTCGCCGTGAACGCCTCCACCCGCTTCACCGACGGCGGCCAGTTCGGCTTCGGCGCCGAGATCGGCATCTCCACCCAGAAACTGCACGCCCGCGGCCCCATGGGACTGCCCGAACTGACCTCCACCAAGTACATCGTCACCGGCGACGGGCACACCCGCTGATCCTCAGCAGGGTGACGACCTTGCCCGTGGGTCAGTGGGAGAAGGAGCGGTGTCCCGGGCCTTCATATCCAAGGCGGAGGAGGGAGTGATGGCGGAGCCATCGCGACCGACGACAACGCGGGAGGCGGAGGTCCCGGACACCGCGACGCTGCTGACCATCGCGGGCGAGGTCGTTGGCCCCGCTCCCTGCCCAAGCTGCCTGAGCGGGGCTAATCTGGGCGCGTGCCGGACGACGCGGGGGGCACGCCGTTCCCGGACGGCGAACAGCCCGACGAGCACGACCACGGGAGCCACGGAGCGGCGGATGAGGACTTCGCCTCCGTGGTCTTCGACGAGGCGTTCGTCCGCGGCGCGCAGATCCACGAACCCTCCGCCGTCGAACGCCTCGTCGCCGCCGCCGAGGCCCGCGCCGGTCTCGCCGTCGGCCCCGAGCACGAGAGCGGCGACCCCTTCGACGGGCCCCGCGGCCCGGCCCCGTACGACGACTTCGCGCCCTACGGACCGTACGGGCCCCACGGCGGCGCGCTCCGCCCGTACCGCGGCACCGCCCACTGGCACCGCCCGGTGGCCTGGGTGCTCGCCGTCGTCATGGGCGTCGGCCTCGTCGCCCTCGCCTTCACCGCCGTCCACCGCACCGCCGGTGCCGGGACTCCTGGGCGGCCCCCCGCCTCCAGCGGCCCGGACACCCCGTCCGGCGGGCCCGCGCCCGGCCACGGACCGGCCCGCCCCGGTCTGCCGCCGCCCGCGTCCGCCGGAGCCGTCCCGCCGTCCGCGTCGGCCGGGCCCCGGACGCACTGATGGCCCGGGAGCGTCTTGGGCCGTCGCGCCGCCGGGCGCACGGCGTCGACTCCTCGACGTTTACGCGCCGCCCCGCCGACCTACCCTGGTGGTATGAGCGGACGAGGTGACCCTCCCGAGGGGACGCCGGACAGCGCTCCGGGAGGCGGCGAGGACGAGTACCGGTCGATGGTCTTCGACGAGTCGTTCATCCGCGCTGCCCGGCTCCGGGAGAACTCCGCAGACGAACGCCTCGGTGAGCACCACGCCCCCGCCGTCCGCCGCCGCCGCCCGTGGGCGCGGCTTCCCGGCTCACGCCAGGCGCTGCTGCTGGTCCTGCTGATCGTCATCGCCTTCGGCACCGCCATCTACATGGGCATCCGCCACCCGTACAAGGCCGCCGAACCGGGGCTCGGCGCGCAGCCGCTGCGGTCGTCGGTGGTGCCGCTCACCCCGCCCGGCGCGGTACCGGGCGGCGCCCCCGGTGATCTCTTCGCCCACAGCCCGGCCGCCCACTTCCGGGTCGGCGCCGCCGGGGTCAACCTCCCGAACGTCTCCCGCACTCCGCACTTCTCCGGCGGGCAGCTCACCGAGGCGCTGCGGCTGGCGAAGGAGTACCTCGTCCGCTCCTCGATCGACCCGGCCACCCTCACCGGCGGCTCCGTGCGCTCCGTCCGCCTGCTGCTGGACACCGGGCAGCTCGATCAGTTCGACCGGAGCATGGCGCGCCCCGTCGACGACGGGCGGCACGCGGCGACCGGCTGGCTGATCCGCTTCGACCACGGCACGACGGCCCTCGCCGACAAGAACGTCCGGGTCAACGGCGTTCTCGCCACGTCCGAGAGCGGCCCCGACTCCCTGGAGGTCACCGCCGACTACACCTTCGTCTACGCGGTACGGGCCACCGGCGGCGCCGCCCAGCAGGCGGCCCACGGCACCGGCAGGCCCGTGCCCGGCGCCTCCTCGCTCTTCACCGTGCGCCGCGAGATCCGCTTCCGGCTGGACCGCGAGGATCTCGCCGACCACCGGCTCGCGATCGCGCAGAGCAGTCTCCAGGCCGGGCCGATGGCCTGCGCCCCGCAGGCGGACGTGCTGCGTCCGCTGCTCGCCGGGCAGCACGCGGGGGACGCCCGTCCGGCGGGCACCGATCCTTACTCCCGCCAGGGGGCGAACCCCTCGCTCTGCGGCCGTCTCGCCGCTACTTCCCAGCCGACTCCGAGCCACCCGGCCCGCTAGCGCCGTCGCCACCGGAGTCACCGGGGCGCTGGGTGCCGCGGAAGACCGTGTCGCGCAGTTTGCCGCCGAGGTCGCCCGCGCCGCCCGCGATGTCCCGCACCAGGCCCATCAGCGGGTCCTTGCTGTTGCGCACCGAGTCGGCGTAGTGGGACGCGGAGTCGCGGAAGGAGTCGGAGACCGAGGTGTCCTTGTCCTCGTCGCGCCGCGGGTAGTGGCCGTCCATGATCCGCTGGTAATCGCGGCTGGCCGCCCACTTCTTCAGCTCGGCGGCGCGCACCGTGGTGAAGGGGTGGCTGCGCGGCAGGACGTTGAGGATCTTCAGCACGGAGTCGCGCAGATCGCCGCCCGTCTCGTACTCCTCCGCCTGCTCCAGGAACGCATCGACGTTCATCTCGTGCAGGTGGTTGCCGCCCGCCAGCTTCATCAGGCCGCGCATCGACGCCTGGACGTCCTGCCCGACCAGCAGCCCGGCGCGGTCCGCCGACAGCTCCGACTTGCGGAACCACTCGCGCAGCGCCGTCACGATCGCCATCACCGCGACATTGCCGAGCGGGATCCACGCCACCCGCAGCGCCATCTTCGTCAGGAAGAGCAGCAGGGTGCGGTAGACCGCGTGCCCGGACAGGGCGTGACCGACCTCGTGGCCGATGACCGCCCGCATCTCCTCCTCGTCCAGCAGCTCGACCAGGCCGGTGGAGACCACGATGATCGGCTCGTCGAGACCGATGCACATGGCGTTGGGCTGCGGGTCCTGATTGACGTACATCGGCGGGACCTTCTCCAGGTCCAGGATGTAGCAGGCGTCGCGCAGCATGTCGTTGAGATGGGCGAACTGCCGGTCGCCGACGCGCACCGAGTCCGACAGGAAGAGCAGCCGCAGGCTGCGCTCCGGCAACAAGCCGCTGAGCGTCTTGAAGACGGTGTCGAACCCGCTGAGCTTCCGCAGCGCCACCAGCGCCGACCGGTCCGCCGGGTGTTCGTACGCACGGGACGAGATACCGGGGAACCGCCTGCGGTCCCTGCTCGGTACGCGCTCGCTGTCTGGGCTCTCCGTCATTGGGGCCTCCCCCTGTTCGACTGCGTGTGATTCAGACTAGAGGACGCCACTGACACCCGATTGGATGCTCGGGCGTACGCTGGCGCTCGCACCACATGACCGCACAGTCCCGTACAAACGGAGCGCCCCGCCATGACGATTCCGAGCGTGCTGCTCGCCGCTTCCGACGCCGCCACGACGGCCGGTGCCACCGGCGTCTCCCACGCCGACGACGGCCCCGGGTGGCTGCTGCGCGGTGTGATCATCGTCGGTGTCCTCGGTGCGATCCTCCTCGCCTGGATCCTGCTGCGCGGCTACGGCGACTCGGACGACAACTGACCGCGCAACCCGGGGAGTGAGGCCGCCGGGCGGCGTGCCGGGCCCCGGCGCCTTGCGATCGACCGCACCGGACACCGCTCCTCCCCCCGAGGACCATTGCCCCCCAGGTCGTTACGATGTGGCGGAAGTCTCTGCCCGCCCCCAGCCCGGATTGGTCCCCCGACGATGAGCCTGCACACCCCCGCACAGTCCCTGGTCGCCCTCGCCGAGGGGGGCCAGCACAACAGCCTCAACCCGCTCGTCACCGGCGGCGGGGCGTTTGTCGTCCTGCTTCTCCTGCTGTTGATCACCACCCGCTTCAACCGGGACCGCTGAGCCCGGTACCCGGCCTCCGGCACTGCGCGGCGCCCAGTAGGGTCTGCACGCATGGGAGAGCACACAGAGCCCGTGAAGCGGCGACTCGGAGTGATGGGCGGGACGTTCGACCCGATCCATCACGGACACCTTGTCGCCGCCAGCGAGGTGGCCAGTCAGTTCCACCTCGACGAGGTCATCTTCGTCCCGACCGGGCAACCGTGGCAGAAGAGCCATAAAACGGTGTCCCCGGCCGAGGACCGGTACCTGATGACGGTCATCGCGACCGCGTCGAACCCGCAGTTCTCCGTCAGCCGCATCGACATCGACCGCGGCGGCAAGACGTACACCATCGACACGCTGCGTGACCTACGGGCGCTGCACGGCGACGCCGATCTGTTCTTCATCACCGGCGCCGACGCGCTGGGACAGATCCTCACCTGGCACGACGCCGAGGAACTGGTCTCCCTCGCGCATTTCATCGGCGTCACCCGGCCCGGCCATGTGCTGGCCGACCCCGGGCTGCCCGACGGCGCGGTCTCCCTCGTCGAGGTGCCCGCGCTCGCCATATCCTCCACCGACTGCCGGGCGCGTGTAGCCCAGGGCGACCCGGTCTGGTACCTCGTGCCCGACGGTGTGGTGCGCTACATCGACAAGAAGCAGCTCTACCGCGACAACGGCTGACGGGGCGGATCGAAAGGGGCACCGGTGACCGACCGACAGGACCCGTACGGGCCGCAGGACCCGTACACCCCCGACCCGTACGCCCATGAGCGGCGGCAGGGTCGGCAGGAGTACACCTACGACGCGTACGGCCAGCCGGTGCACCAGGACACCGCGCCCGGCCAGGAACCGCACTACGACCCGTACGGGCGGCCCGCCGCGCCGTACGGCGACCCGTCGTCCTACGGTGGCCACGACCCCTACGGGGGCCAGGGGCACGGCTACGACGGCCACGCCCAGGGCTACGCCCCCTACGGGAACCCGGCCCCCGGTGCACCGCCGCAGAACTGGGTCCCTCAGCAGGCCCCCCGCCCCCCGTACGAGCAGACGTCCTACGCGCCGCCCGCCTACGAGCCGTCGTACGAGCAGTCCGCCTACGGGCAGGACGCGTACGGCGGGGCCCCCTACGGGGAGCAGACCTACGCGGGGCAGCAGTACGGCGCGCAGGGCTACGCGCAGCCCGGTTACGGCGACCCGTCCCAGGGCGGGCACCGCCCCGTGGACCAGGAGGCGCCGCGGGCCTACTCCGAGGAGCCGCAGCGCCACCGCGAGCAGCCGCCGCGGCCACCGGAGCAGCGGCGCCCGTCCGAGGACGCGGGCCCGGCGGACGCCCCCGGCGAGCCGTCCGCGCCCGGCGGCGACCGGGGCCCGGAGTACCAGACGGAGCAGTTCGCGTTCATCGAGGAGCCGGACGAGGACTCCGAGGACGTCATCGACTGGCTGAAGTTCACCGAGAGCCGCACCGAGCGCCGCGAGGAGGCCAAGCGCCGGGGCCGCAGCCGCCGCGTGGCCCTCGTGGTGCTGCTCGTGCTGCTGGTGGCCGGCGGGGTCGGCTACCTCTGGTGGGCCGGGAAGCTGCCGGGGCTGAGCGGCCCGGGCGGCACCGCGGCCGAGGCGGGCGCCGGGCAGAAGCGCGACGTCCTCGTCGTGCACCTCCGCGACACCCGCACCGGCGACAGCTCCACCGCCCTGCTGGTCGACAACGAGACCACCGGCAAGGGCACCACCGTCCTGCTGCCGAACAACCTCGTCGTCACCAAGGACGACGGCACCGCCACCACGCTCGGCAAGTCCGTCAAGGACGACGGCGCCGAGCCCACCCGGGACGCCCTGGGCACCCTCCTGGGCGCCGACCTCAAGGCGTCCTGGCGGCTCGACACCCCGTATCTGGAGAACCTCGTCGAGACCGTCGGCGGCATCTCCGTCGACACCGACACCACCGTCCCAGGGGCGAAGAAGGGCGACTCGCCCCTGGTCAAGCCGGGCAGTGACCGCCTCCTCAACGGCCAGTCGGCGGTCGCCTACGCCACCTACCGCGGCCCCGGCGAGACCCAGGACAAGCAGCTCACGCGGTTCGGCCAGGTCATGCAGGCCACGCTGAAGAAGGTCTCCAGCGACGCCGACGGCGCCACCGCCACCGTGAAGTCGCTGCTCCAGGTGCTCGACCCGCCGCTCACCGAGGCGCAGCTGGGCAGCTCGCTGGCGGTACGCGCCGATCTGGCGAAGACCGGCGCGTACGGCACGCTGCTGCTGCCGGTGCGGGCGAACGGCACCCTGGGCCCCGACGCGGCCGGCTCCGTCGTCAAGAACGTCCTCGGCGGCACGGTCAAGAAGACCGACCCGAACGGCACCCCGCGGGTCTCCGTACGCAACGCCACCGGTGACGCCAAGGCCGCCCCCAAGGCGCAGGCGGCGCTGGTCAACGGCGGGTACACCGTCGTCAGCGGCGGCACCGCGGACGCCGCCGCGGCCGCCTCGCAGGTCACCTACGCGGACGCCGCCGACCAGGGCAAGGCGGCGGAGGTCGCCAAGACGCTGGGGCTGCCGGACACCGCGGTCCGCAAGGCGAACGGCGCCGCCAACGCGGACATCACGGTCGTCCTGGGCCAGGACTACCGGGGCTGACCGCCGCGGAGCGGGCCGGGCATCTCCTGCTTGAGCAGGTGCTCGGCCCGCTTTCGTACGGGGCCGGACCTGCGGTGACGGGCCACCGGAAAATCCCCGGCCGGGGTGTCGGTGGTCCGTGAGACCCTTGAGAAGAATCCGAAGCCGCTTGGACCGCCCGCCCGGGCGGTGGTGTCGTGGGCCGTGTGCCCGGGGCAGGGCGGCCCGTCCCCGACCGAAAGCCGCTTGTGACCGCCACGGACCGTTCCATCGAGCTCATCACCGCCGCCGCCCAGGCGGCCGCCGACAAGCTCGCGCACGACATCATCGCGTACGACGTCAGCGACGTCCTCTCGATCACCGACGCCTTCCTGCTGGCGTCGGCACCCAACGACCGCCAGGTCAAGTCGATCGTCGACGAGATCGAGGAGCGCCTCACCAAGGAGCTCGGCGCCAAGCCGGTCCGCCGCGAGGGCGACCGCGAGGCCCGCTGGGTCCTCCTCGACTACGTCGACATCGTCGTCCACGTCCAGCACAGCGAGGAGCGCGTCTTCTACGCGCTGGAGCGCCTGTGGAAGGACTGCCCCGAGATCGAGCTCCCCGAGGACGCCAAGGCGACCCGTGGCAAGGCCGCCGAGCACGCCGAGGCCACGGCGGGCGAGGCAGAGGGAGCGAGCAACTGAAGGGCACCTCCGCGGGCCGCGGCCGCCGCATCGTCCTGTGGCGCCACGGCCAGACCGCCTGGAATCTGGAGCGCCGCTTCCAGGGCTCCACGGACATCGAGCTGACCGCGACGGGCCAGGAGCAGGCCCGGCGCGCCGCGCGGCTCCTCGCGGCCCTGGGCCCGGACACCATCGTCGCCTCCGACCTGAGCCGGGCCGCGGCGACCGCCGGTGAGCTGGCCGCCCTGACCGGGCTCGACGTGGCGCACGACGCCGCGCTGCGGGAGACGTACGCCGGTGCCTGGCAGGGGCTGACGCACGAGGAGATCATCGAGCGGTACGGCGAGCAGTACGCCGCGTGGAAGCGCGGCGAGCCGGTGCGGCGCGGCGGTGGTGAGCTGGAGACCGAGGTCGCCGACCGGGCCGCCCCGGTGGTCCTGGACCACGCCGCGAAGCTGCCCGACGACGGCACCCTCGTCATCGTCAGCCACGGTGGCACCATCCGCACCACCATCGGGCGGCTGCTCGGCCTGGAGGCGCACCACTGGGAGGGGCTCGGCGGTCTGTCGAACTGCTGCTGGTCGGTGCTGGGCGAGGGTGCGCGCGGCTGGCGGCTGCTGGAGCACAACGCCGGGACCCTCCCGGAGCCGGTGCTCGGCGACGACGCCTGAGCCGCCCGCGGAGCGTCCCGCGGGCCCGGATTTCACATCCGGGCAGGTCGCAGGCTAAAGTTCTTCTTGTTCGCGGCGCCGTCGGGGGAAACCCGGAGGGGCGGAACAAGACCCGGGGCTATAGCTCAGTTGGTAGAGCGCCTGCATGGCATGCAGGAGGTCAGGAGTTCAATTCTCCTTAGCTCCACAACCCGGATGATCCCGTCTCATGGATTCCAGTCCCGTACTGGATCGCGCGAGGCGGGATCATTGCTGTGTCCGGAACGCCGTCGGGCCGAGCGGATGCCGGACGGTTCGGCGTCGATGGCGCGGGCAGATTCGGTGCGCGGGCCGTCGCGTCCGGGCCCGCGCGTGGCCAGGCCGTCCCGCCCGGCGGTCCGTGGCAGAATCGGACGGCCGGCAGGGGAGGAGGACGCGATGCCCAGGAGCATCCTCGGGAAGGTCGTCGACCTGCCCGACGCCGCCGGGCCGTCGCGCCCGCACCGGCTGCCGGACACCGCCTCCCCGCACGGCGCGGTCCCGTCGTTGCAGTGCCCCGCCTGCGGCTCCCCCCGGGTGGCGCAGATGCTCGGCGACAACGGCGGCGTCTCTTTCGTCTGTACGTCCTGCGGCCACAGTTGGAGCTGACCGATGGGAGCCCACAGCAGGAAATGCGACTGGTGCGGCAGCGGTACGCCGATCGTCCGTGACATGGAACCGCTCAACTCCGCGTTCCAGTACTGGTGCGAGGAGTGCGCCCGCGCGCTGGTCATCAAGGGCGACCCGATCGAGACCTACCGCGAACTGGACGGCGAGCCGATCTACGGACGACTCCTCGACGAACACTGCGCGCTGAAGCGTTTCTACTCCTTCGCCACGGCCTGAGTGCGACCGCGGCACGCGCCCGATCGCCGTACGCGCGGCCCCGCCTGACGCCGCGTGAGCCGATGCCCGGCCCGTCCTGACGTCACGTCATGCGAGGCTCGTCGCCGGGGTCGGGGCCGGGGACGTACGGGCCCGCGTTACGCCCGCGCGTCGCGTCCCGTCCGTCGCAGCCGCAGCGCGCACAGCACCAGCAGTCCGATCCCGGCGAGCGGATAGACATCGGAGAGCAGCAGCTGGAGCGGGCTCTGGTGCAGTTCCTCGTGGCGGTGCCAGGCGTGCGGCACCCACCACAGCGCGAAGCTGACGAACAGGGCGGCCAGCACGCCCGTCGCCGCCCACCACCGGCGCGCCGCGCCGCCGGTGCGTGCCAGGGCCTCGGAGCCGACGAGGATCAGCGCCGGTACGCACCACACCCAGTGGTGCGACCAGGAGATCGGGCTGACCAGCAGGGCCGTCACCGCGCAGCTGATGGCCGCCCAGGCACGGTCCCCGCGCAGCAGTGCACCGGCCGCGAGGGCCACTCCCGCCGCGACCGTCACGGCGGCGGCCACCACCCAGGCGCCGCCCGGGTCGTGGGTGTGCAGCAGCCGCGCGAGGGCGCCGCGCAGCGACTGGTTCGCGGTGATCTCGACCTCACCGACGCGGTCCGCGGCGAAGACGATCTCCGTCCAGAAGCGGTGCGCATCGCGCGGCAGGACGAGCGCGGACAGACCGGCGGTGGCGAGGAACGTCACGGTGGCCACCGCGGCCTGCCGCAGCCAGGGCACCCGCAGTGCGGTACGCAGCGGGGCGCCGCCGCGCAGCAGCTGGACGGCCCGTACGGCCCCGGCGAGCGCGAGGAAGACGGCGAACAGCGCGGGTGTGAGCTTGATCCCCGCCGCGACGCCGATCCCGATCCCGGCCCAGCGATTGCTGTCCCTGCGGGTCAGATCCCACAGCACGAGCACCGCGAGCAGCAGGTTGATCTGCCCGTAGCGCAGCGTCGTCCACACCGGCTCGCACCACACCAGCAGCGCGGACAGCGCGAGCGTCGCGGCCGGGCGCGGCAGCCGGTGCGGCCGTCCCACCAGCCGCAGTGAGAGATGGACGACGGCCACCAGCAGCAGCAGGTTCCCGGCCGTCGCCAGGGTGCGCATGGCGCCCACGCCGACCAGCGTCAGCGGGGTGAACAGCAGCGCGGCGAACGGCGGATAGGTGTTGGGCAGGTGCGCGGAGGTGGCGACCATGTCGTAGAGGTCCGCGCCGGTGCGCGCGGTCCAGCCCTCCGCGCGGTAGACCATGAGGTCGATCATGGTCACGTGCACCAGCCGCTGGGCGGTCCAGAACGCCGCGAACGAGACGAGGCAGCCGAGAGCGGCCCACCGGACCGTACGGCGTCCCGGCGCCCCCGTCAGCGGGGCGCGGCCGCCGGACTCGGTGGACTGTTCCAGCTCCGGCGCGGTCACGGCGTACGGCTCCCCAGGACGAATCGGGCACGGTCCGCCGACAGTACCCCGGGCGGTTCCGGGGGCCGGAGCAGGAGCGATTTGGCAGAAGCCCAGGAGGGCCGTGTAATGTAGTCGATGTCGCCGCGGGAGACCGCAGCGGAGAAAACCTGGGGCTATAGCTCAGTTGGTAGAGCGCCTGCATGGCATGCAGGAGGTCAGGAGTTCAATTCTCCTTAGCTCCACAGGAATCAGAGCGGGCCGTCCGAAGAGGGCGGCCCGTTCTTGTTGTGTGCCCTTTCTCTGTGCGCCCTTTCTCTGTGCGGCCGTCGCGTGTGGTGTGTGCCATGGGGCGGGCGCCCCGTGGTGGGTGTGACGTACGGCATGACGGTGGGCGGTCCCGGGGGAGCGGGGCGCCGGTGGGGCGGTGTTCCGCGCCGCGCGAGGTGGCCTCCCCGGCGCCCGCTTCACCCCGCCGTACCCTGACATCTACTCACATTCCGTCCCCTGTCCTCCCGTTGGGGCCGTTCTTGGCGTGCGCGCGGCCCCCTTCGCTCCCTTCTGTCCCCCGTTCATTCCTTGCCTGTCCTTGTCGTTCCTTGGGGTCTTCTTGGCGTGCCCATGCCCCTGACGTGAACATTTCACCGAAAGAGTGACGCATCGCGTGCATGTCACCTCCCTCGTCTCACGCCGCACGCGAGGCACCGGACGCCGGTGTACGGCGGCGCGTACGGCGAGCCGTCGCGGAGCCGGTCGCGGTGCCACCGTCAGCACTCACCGCATCGTCACCACAGGGGGTTCCATGAGATCGAGCCGCAGCAGAGCCGGGCGGGCGCGTACCGCGACGGCGTGGGCGGCGGCCCTGCCGCTGATCGCCGGGGCGCTCGCGCTCGGCGCGCCCGCCGCCGACGCCGCGGGTCACGACGGCGGACGGCGCGCGCTCCGCGGCACCAAACCGGCCTGGGCGACCCAGCAGTCCGACCGCGGCGCCACCGCCGAGAACACCGGCATCACCGCCCGCGTCTACCTCGCGGGCCGGGACGCCGACGGACTCGCCGCGTACGCCAAGGCGGTCTCCGACCCGCACTCCGCCCACTACGGGAAGTACCTGACCCCTGGCCAGGTGAAGGCGCGCTACGGCGCCACCCGGCAGCAGGTGAACGCCGTGACCGACTGGCTCCGCGGCGCCGGGCTCAAGGTCACCGAGGCGGGCAGCCGCTACCTCACCGTCCATGGTCCGGCCTCGGCCGCGGAGCGCGCCTTCGCCACCGACCTGCACAACTACCGCAAGGGCAGCCACACTTACCACGCCCCCTCGGCCACCGCCTCCGCCCCCGCCTCGCTGGGTGGCGCCGTGCTGACCGTCACCGGCCTGGACAACGCGCCCCGGATGGCCCGGCACCACTCCACCGAGCTGCCGCCGCCGCCCGACGTCTTCCGCAACGCCGGGCCGTTCTCCACGTACCACGGCTCCCGGACCGCCAAGGGCCTGCCGAGCGCGTACGGGGGCAAGGCGCCGTACGCGGTCAAGGGGTACACCGGCAAGCAGCTGCGCGCCGCCTACGGGGCGGGGAAGTGGACCGGCAAGGGCGTCACCGTCGCGATCACCGACGCCTACGCCTCGCCGACCATCGCCGCCGACGCCCGCCACTACGCCGCCCGCAACGGCGACGCCGGGTACCGCCCGGGCCAGCTCTCACAGGTGCTGCCCGAGGACTACACGCACATCGAGGAGTGCGGCGCCTCCGGGTGGTACGGCGAGGAGACACTCGACGTCGAGGCGGTGCACGCCGTCGCACCCGCCGCCGACATCGTCTACGCCGGAGCCGCCTCCTGCATGGACGACGACCTCCTCGACACCCTCGGCCGGGTCGTCGACGGCCGTCTCGCCGACATCGTCTCCAACTCCTGGGGCGACATCGAGGCCAACGAGACCCCGGACGTGGCCGCCGCCTACGACCAGGTCTTCCAGCAGGGCGCCGTCGAGGGCATCGGCTTCTACTTCTCGTCCGGTGACAACGGCGACGAGGTCGACAACACCGGCACCAAGCAGGTCGACACCCCGGCGAACTCCGCGTGGGTCACCGCCGTCGGCGGCACCGCGCTCGCCGTCGGCAAGCACGACACGTACCAGTGGGAGACCGGCTGGGGCACCCGTAAGGCGGTGCTGTCCAAGGACGGCGCGGGCTGGGACGGCTTCCCCGGCGCGTTCAGCGGTGGTGCCGGTGGCGGCACCAGCAAGACCGTCGCGCAGCCCTTCTACCAGCGCGGCGTCGTCCCCGACGGGCTCGCGAAGGCGGGCGGCGGCGGAGCGATGCGCACCGTCCCCGACATCGCCGCTGTCGCCGACCCCAACACCGGCTTCCTGGTGGGCCAGACCCAGACCCTGCCCGGTGGCAAGCAGGGCTACGACGAGTACCGCATCGGCGGCACCTCGCTCGCCGCGCCCGTGATCGCCGGTATCCAGGCGCTCGCCCAGCAGGCCCGCCACGGCATCCCCATCGGCTTCGCCAACCCCGGCATCTACCAGCGGTACGGCACCCCGGCGTACCACGACGTCACCGACCACCCGCTCGGCGTGGGCCGTGGCCTGGCCGTCGTCCGGACCGACTACGTCAACGGCGTCGACGCCTCCAAGGGCACCACGACCTCGCTGCGCAGCCTGGGCCAGGACAGCTCCCTGAGCGCCCGCCCCGGCTACGACGACGTCACCGGCGTCGGCTCCCCGGCGGACGGCTACATCGCGTCGTACCGCCACTGATTCCGGGACCGGCGCGCCCCTGAATCCGGGGGGCGCGCGGGCCGGGGCCCGCGCCGGGTGGGAATCCTCGACGCGGGCCCCGAGCCCCCTGCGGTACCCTGGCGCCATGCGTGCCGTACGCCTTCTGCTTAGCGGGCCGCGCTGATCAGTACCGACCGGGCCACCCGCGGTGGCCGTCCGGGTCGGCATCGGCGCGGCGTCCCCTCCTGTGCGAGGGGCCTTTTTGTTTCCGCAGCAACCGTGTCCGCGGCAGCCGCAGGCAGAGACGATCGATGGAGCTTGAAGAGATGAGCGAGACGACCACCTCCCCCGCCGGTGAGGGCGCGGGCGCCGCACCCGAGGCGGCCCCGCACCGTTACACCGCCGCGCTGGCCGCGGACATCGAGGCACGCTGGCAGGACTTCTGGGAGGCGGCGGGCACCTACGAGGCGCCCAACCCGAGCGGTGACCTGGCCGGGGACGCCGCCGTGGCCGCCCGCCCCAAGAAGTTCATCATGGACATGTTCCCGTACCCCTCGGGCGCGGGCCTGCACGTCGGCCACCCGCTGGGCTTCATCGCCACCGACGTCTACGCCCGCCACCAGCGCATGACGGGCCACAACGTCCTGCACACCCTGGGCTTCGACGCCTTCGGCCTGCCCGCCGAGCAGTACGCCGTGCAGACCGGCACCCACCCGCGGGTCTCCACCGAGGCCAACATCGTCAACATGCGGCGCCAGCTGCGCCGCCTGGGCCTGGGCCACGACCAGCGCCGTTCGATCGAGACGATCGACCCGGCGTACTACAAGTGGACCCAGTGGATCTTCCTGCAGATCTTCCACTCCTGGTACGACCCGGAGGCCGACAAGGCGCGCCCCATCGACACCCTGGTCGCGCAGTTCGAGGCCGGTACCCGGTCCACCCCCGACGGCCGCCCCTGGGGCGAGCTGTCCGCCGCCGAGCGCGCCGGTGTCCTGGGCGAGTACCGCCTGGCGTACGCCTCGGACGCGCCGGTCAACTGGTGCCCCGGCCTGGGCACCGTCCTGGCCAACGAGGAGGTCACCGCCGAGGGCCGCTCCGAGCGCGGCAACTACCCGGTCTTCAAGTCCAAGCTGCGCCAGTGGAACATGCGCATCACCGCCTACGCGGACCGCCTGCTGAACGACCTGGACGGCCTGGACTGGCCCGAGGCGATCAAGCTGCAGCAGCGCAACTGGATCGGCCGCTCCGAGGGCGCCCGGGTCGACTTCCCCGCCGGGGAGCGCACGATCACGGTCTTCACCACCCGCCAGGACACCCTGTTCGGCGCGACGTACATGGTGCTGGCCCCGGAGCACGAGCTGATCGCCGACGGCTCCCTGGTGCCGGATGCCTGGCCCGAGGGCACCCACGAGGTCTGGACCGGTGGCCACGCCACCCCGGCCGAGGCCGTCGCGGCGTACCGCAAGCAGGCCGCCGCCAAGTCGGACGTCGAGCGGCAGGCCGAGGCCAAGGACAAGACCGGCGTCTTCACCGGCATCTATGCCACCAACCCGGTCAGCGGCGAGCAGGTCCCGGTCTTCATCGCCGACTACGTGCTGATGGGCTACGGCACCGGCGCGATCATGGCGGTCCCGGCGCACGACAGCCGCGACTTCGCCTTCGCGCGCGCCTTCGAGCTGCCGATGCGCTGCGTCGTCCAGCCCTCCGACGACCGCGGTACCGACACGTCCACCTGGGACGACGCGTTCTCCTCGTACGAGGCGAAGCTGGTCAACTCCTCGGACGACACGATCAGCCTGGACGGCCTGGGCGTCACCGAGGCCAAGGCGAAGATCACCGAGTGGCTGGCCGCCGAGGGTATCGGCGAGGGCACCGTCAACTTCCGGCTGCGCGACTGGCTGTTCAGCCGCCAGCGCTACTGGGGCGAGCCGTTCCCGATCGTCTACGACGAGGACGGCGTCGCGCACGCGCTGCCCACCTCGATGCTGCCCCTGGAGCTGCCGGAGGTCGAGGACTACTCTCCGCGCACCTTCGACCCGGACGACGCGGACACCTCCCCGGAGACCCCGCTCTCCCGCAACGAGGACTGGGTCGACGTCGAGCTGGACCTGGGCGACGGCCGCGGCGTGCGGCGCTACCGCCGCGAGACCAACACCATGCCCAACTGGGCCGGTTCGTGCTGGTACGAGATGCGCTACCTGGACCCGCACAACGACAGCGCGATGGTCGACCCGGGCATCGAGCAGTACTGGATGGGCCCGCGCGAGGCGCAGCCCCACGGGGGCGTCGACCTGTACGTGGGCGGCGCCGAGCACGCCGTCCTGCACCTGCTGTACGCCCGTTTCTGGTCGAAGGTCCTGCACGACCTGGGACACGTCTCGTCCTCCGAGCCGTTCCACAAGCTGTACAACCAGGGCATGATCCAGGCGTTCGTCTACCGGGACCGCCGCGGCATCGCCGTCCCGGCGGCGGAGGTCGAGGAGCGCGACGGCGGATACTTCTACCAGGGCGAGAAGGTCAGCCGCGTCCTGGGCAAGATGGGCAAGTCGCTGAAGAACGCCGTCACGCCGGACGAGATCTGCGCGGAGTACGGCGCCGACACGCTGCGCCTGTACGAGATGGCGATGGGCCCGCTGGACGTGTCCCGCCCCTGGGACACCCGGGCCGTCGTCGGCCAGTACCGCCTGCTGCAGCGCCTGTGGCGCAATGTCGTCGACGAGTCGACCGGTGAGGTCACCGTCGTCGACGCGGAGCCGGACGAGGCGACGCTGCGGGCCCTGCACAAGGCGATCGACGGCGTCACCCAGGACATGGCGAACCTGCGGTTCAACACCGCCATCGCCAAGGTCACGGAGCTGAACAACCACCTGACCAAGCATTATGGGGGCGGGTCCGCACCCTCGACCGAGGGCGGCGGTGGGCGACGGGCGGGCGGTCCTGTGCCGCGCACCGTCGCGGAGCGCCTGGTGCTGCTGATCGCGCCGCTGGCGCCGCACATCGCCGAGGAGCTGTGGCGCAAGCTGGGCCGCACGGACTCGGTGGTGCACGCCGACTTCCCGGTGGCCGACCCGGCGTATGTCGTCGATGAGACGGTGACCTGCGTCGTTCAGCTCAAGGGCAAGGTCAAGGCCCGTCTGGAGGTCGCCCCGACGATCTCCGACGCGGACCTGGAGGCGGCGGCGCTGGCCGAGCCCGCGGTGGTGGCGGCGCTGGGTGGCGCCGGTATCCGCAAGGTGATCGTCCGCGCGCCGAAGCTGGTCAACATCGTCCCGGCATGATGCGGCGCGGCCGGTTCCGGCCGCGGTTGTAGGGGGTTTCCCCTACGGGCAGGTTGGGGGTTCCGTCGGGGCCCGCAACCTGCCCGAGCCGTTTACGGTGGAGAGACGGGCGCGGGTGACCGGCCGGCGCCGTGACCTTTCCGGGAGAGCCCATGGAAGCCGCCATCGCCGTCCTGGGGCTGCTCTTCCTGCTGTTCGTCGTCGCCGGAGTCTTCGTCACCGTCAAGGCGGTCCAGCTGACCAAGCGCGGCGTGGACCGCACCGTCGCCCAGGCCCGGCGGACGGTCGAGGACACCGGCCTGCGGGCGCGGCAGCTGGCCAAGCCGGGCGTCCCGGGCGAGCTGGCCCAGCTGCGGTTGTCCCTGCGTACGTCGATGCGGGCGACCCAGGAGGCGCTGCGCAGCGGCGCGGCCGACGACGTGTCCCTGGGCGAGGCGCTCGGCCTGTTCGACCGCCTCAGCGCCCACGGCCACGCACTCGACGACGAACTCAGGCGCCTGGAGCGCGAGCCCGACCGCGCCACCACGGCCGCCCGGCTGCCGGAGATGCGCGAACGCCTGGAGCGCATCACCCGCTCCGCGGAGTCGCTGCGCTGGGCCGCGCGCGACCGGCAGCGGAAGTTCGCCGACGACGATCTGGCGGCGCTGAGCGACCAGATCGACGTCGAGTCGGGCGCGCTGCGCCACTGGACCCGCGCCTCGGGTGATGCGGAAGGCGTGACGGAGAGCGGTTCCGCCGAGGGCGCGGACCGGTCGGCCGGTGCCGGGCCGGGCGCCCGGCCGTCCGCCGCCTCGGGGCCGGGGGCGGAGCAGCCGCAGGCGATATCGGCCCCGGATCCGCGCGGCCGCTCCTCCTGGGAGAGGTCGCCTTCCTGGCAGAAGGCGCCGGGGGCCGGGCGGGCCAACTGAGAACGGGGGCTGAC
>NZ_VKJP01000098.1 GCF_007280575.1 Streptomyces benahoarensis | reverse complement strand
ATTAAGTCGTCGGCAGCGTCAGATGTGTATAAGTGACAGCCTCGTGCGCGATGGCCGGGCGCAAGGGCCTCGGCGTCCTCGGGTTCAGCGTGCAGAAGGTCGCCGACATGGAATGGGTGGTCGACTCGTACAAGAGCGCCGTCAAGGACGCCGAGCCCGTAGGGGACTTCGTCAACGACAACGTCATGGTCACCTCGACCGCGATCTGCGCCGAAACGCATGAGAAGGCCGTGGAGATCGCCGTCGGCGGCGGGCTCAACTACCTCCAGTCGCTGCTCTTCCGCTACCACGACACCTTCCCCCGGCCCGACGGCATCCCCGCCTGGCCCGAACTGCTCCCCGACTACACCGAGGAGCTGATCGAGCTGCTGATCGCCGAGGAGCTGATGATCTGCGGCGACCCGGACGAGGTCCTCGCGCAGTGCCGCCGCTGGGAGGCGGCCGGAGCCGACCAGCTCTCCTTCGGCCTGCCCATCGGCATCAGCCGGGACGACACCCTCACCTCCATCCGGCTCATCGGCGAGCACGTCATCCCGAAGATCGACACGGACCCGGTGCACCGGACGACGCGCTTCCGGGAGGCGGGCGGCGCCTGACGCAACCGGCCGCGGTGCCCGGCCGGGCCCGCCGGCCCGCGGCCCGCCGCCCCGCACCGTCGCGCCCCGCGAGACCCCGCCCCGTATGACGAGAAGGGAACCCGCCATGCTCGACCACCTCATCCAGGGCGCCACCGTCGTGGACGGCACGGGCGCGCCCCGCCACCTCGCCGACGTCGGCATCAAGGACGGCCGCATCGCCACCGTCGCCCCACCGGGCACCGTCACCGAACCGGCCCGCACCACCGAGGACGCCACCGGACTCGTCCTCACCCCCGGCTTCGTCGACCCGCACACCCACTACGACGCTCAGCTCTTCTGGGACCCCTACGCCACCCCGTCCCTCAACCACGGCGTCACCACCGTCGCCGGCGGCAACTGCGGCTTCACCCTCGCACCCCTCCACCCCGACCGGCCCGGCGACGCCGACTACACCCGCCGCATGATGAGCAAGGTCGAGGGCATGTCCCTGGTCGCCCTCGAAGAGGGCGCCCCCTGGGACTGGCACGGCTTCGGCGACTACCTCGACGCCCTCGAAGGCCGCATCGCCGTCAACGCCGGATTCATGGTCGGCCACTGCGCCCTGCGCCGCCACGTCATGGGCCCCGACGCCATCGGCGGCCGCCCCACCCCCGACCAGCTCGACGCCATGGTCGCCCTCCTCCACGACGCCCTGGACGCCGGGGCCTGGGGACTGTCCACCACCCAGTCGGCCACCCACTCCGACGGCGACGGCGCCCCCGTCGCCTCCCGCCACGCCGACCGCGACGAACTCCTCGCCCTCTCCCGCGCCGTCGGCGCACACGAAGGGACCCAGATAGAAGCCATCGTCTCCGGCTGCCTCGACCGCTTCGACGACGACGAGATCGACCTCCTCGTCGCCATGACCGGCGCCGCCGGACGCCCCCTCAACTGGAACGTCCTCACCATCGACGCCGCCGTCCCCGACCGCGTCCCCCGCCAGCTCGTCCCCAGCGCCCGCGCCCGCGCCGCCGGCGGCCGCATCGTCGCCCTCACCATGCCGATCCTCACGCCCATGAACATGTCCCTCGGCACGTTCTGCGCCCTCAACCTCATCCCCGGCTGGGGCGACATCCTCGGCCTGCCCCGCCCCGAACGCCTCGCGAAACTCCGCGACCCCGACGTCCGCGCCACCCTCCTGCGCCACGCCCACAGCGAGGAGGCCGGGGTCTTCCGCCGCCTCGCCGACTTCGACCGCTACGTCATCGGCGACACCTACTCCGCCGCCAACGAAGGGCTCAGCGGCCGCGTCGTCCGCGACATCGCCGCCGAACGCGGCCAGGAACCCTTCCACTGCCTCGTCGAGATCTGCGCCCACGACGACCTGCGCACCGTCCTGTGGCCGATGCCCACCGACAACGACCCCGCCAGCTGGGCCCTGCGCCGCGAGACCTGGCGCCACGAGGACGTCCTCCTCGGCGGCTCCGACGCCGGAGCCCACCTCGACCGGATGTGCGGCGCCCCCTACACCACCCGCTTCCTCGGCGACTGCCTGCGCGGCCGGAAACTCGTCGGCCTGGAGGAAGCCGTCCGGATGCTCACCGACGACCCGGCCCGCCTCTTCGGCCTCCGCGACCGTGGCCGCATCACCGCAGGCCACCACGGTGACCTCGTCCTCCTCGACCCCGAGACCATCGACGCCGGGCCCGCCACCCTCGTCCACGACCTGCCCGGCGACAGCCCCCGCCTCGACTCCCGGGCCCAGGGCATCGTCAGCGTCCGCGTCAACGGCGTCGAGACGATCCGCGACGACACCGTCACCGGCGCCGTCCCCGGCACCGTCCTGCGCTCCGGCCGCCACACCGCCACGGTGAGCACCCGGTGAGCGGTGAGCACCCGGTGAACGCCGGAAAGAGCCCTACGGGACGGAGCGCCGATCCGGACCGTACGGAACGGCTCCTCATCGGCGGCGAGTGGACCGCACCCGACGGCGGACACCACGACGTCCTCGACCCGGCCACCGAGGAGATCGTCGGACGGGCGCCCGAGGCGAGCACCGCGCAGGTCCGCGCCGCCACCGAGGCCGCCCGCGCAGCCTTCGGCCCGTGGTCACGCACCACCCCCGAACTCCGCGCCCGCGTCCTCGACCACACCGCCCGGTTGCTCCGCGACCGCCTCGCCCCGTACGCCGAACTCGCCCAGCGGGAGAGCGGCGCCACCACCGCCACCGCCCGCGGTATGCAGGTCGGCGTGGCAGCGGCGCGGTTCGCGCGGTACGCGCGCGGCGCGCTGGAACCCGTCGAGACGCCGCTGCCGCCGCAGGTCAACCCGGCCGGACCGATGGGGAAAGCCGCGGTCATCGGCGCGTACGCGGCCCGCCGCCCGGTCGGGGTCGTCGCCTGCATCACCTCGTACAACAACCCCTGGGCCAACCCTGCGGGCAAGATCGCCCCGGCGCTGGCCATGGGCAACACCGTCGTCGTCAAACCCGCCCCGCAGGACCCGCTCTCCGTCTACCGCATGGCCGAGGCGCTCCAGGAGGCGCTGGAGGAGGCGGGGGCGCCGCCCGGCGTGGTCAACGTCGTCTCCGGCACCTCCGCGGAGGTCGGCGCGGCGGCGGTGGCGGCGCCGGAGACCGACATGGTCAGCTTCACCGGCTCCACCGCCGTCGGCCGCGCCATCGCCGAGGAGTGCGGCCGGAGCATGAAACGCCAGCTCATGGAGTTGGGCGGGAAGGGGACGGCGGCGCAGGCGACGTTCCAGAATCCGGGGGTGTTCGGCGGCATCGTGATGGGGTTCGCGGCGGCGTGGTGCTGGCAGCGGCTGCACCGGGTGAAGCTGGTGGACTGGCTGGGGTTCTTCAACGGGCGGCGGCTGGTGCCGATCGTGATGGCGTTCGTGGGGCTGGCGTTCGCGGCGGTCTGCCTGTTCGTGTGGCCGCCGGTCGGTGCCGCGCTGACGTCGTTCAGCAAGTGGCTGACGGATCTGGACTGGATCGGTTCGGGGATCTTCGGGACGGCGAACCGGGCGTTGCTGGTGGTGGGGTTGCACCAGTTCCTGAACACGTTCGTCTGGTTCCAGTTCGGCGACTTCACCAAGCCGGACGGCACGGTGGTGCACGGCGACATCAACCGCTTCCTGGCGGGCGATCCGACGGCGGGGCAGTTCACCACCGGCTTCTTCCCGATCATGATGTTCGCGCTGCCCGCCGCGGCGCTGGCGATCACGCACTGCGCGCGTCCGGGGCGCCGCAAGGAGGTGGGCGGGCTGATGCTGTCGGTGGCGCTGACGTCGTTCGTCACGGGCGTCACCGAGCCGATCGAGTACTCCTTCGTCTTCATCGCGCCGGTGCTGTACGGGATCCATGCGGTGCTGACGGGGGCGTCGCTGGCGGTGTGCTGGGCGCTGGGGGTGCACGACAGCTTCAGCTTCTCGGCGGGGTTGATCGACTACGTCATCAACTGGGGGCTGGCGACGAAACCGTGGCTCATCATTCCGATCGGGCTGTGCTTCGCGGCGCTCTACTACGCGCTGTTCCGGTTCGTGATCACGAAATTCGATCTGGCGACTCCGGGGCGTGAGCCGGTGGAAGTGGCGGAGGAATTGGAGCGGGAGAACGTGAAGTAGTCGCGGCGGTACGCGGGGTTTCCGGGATGGCCGTCCGGGGGTCGTGAGGCCGTACCGTGCCGGGGACGGCGGCAGGCGATGCCCTCCAGGACGCGAGACCGGAAACCTGCCCTGACCTGCATTTTTCCTGTACCGGTGACACGGCTCCCGGCCTCCGGGGCGTCCTCCTCCAGGGCCGCCCCGCAGGTGGTCCACACCACTGGGAAGAATGGATTCCTTTCCGTCGGGACCACGTGCTAAGAATGGTCTAAACCACTGAGTGGTGTAGACGACAAGCGGGCCGCACCCCAGGAGTGCCCGCCGCACCTGGAGGAACCCGATGAGTTCGGCCACTGCCTCGGCGGCACCGGAAAAGAAAAGCCGCGGCTCCGCCGCCATGGCCGTCGGTCAGCGCATCGGCCGCAGCCTCATGCTGCCGATCGCCACACTGCCCGCCGCGGCGCTCATGGTCCGCCTCGGCCAGCCCGACATGCTCGGCCGGGACCACTTCCCCGCGTTCCTGAACAAACTCGCCGAGTTCATGGCGGCGGGCGGCGGGGCGCTGCTCGACAACATGCCGCTGCTGTTCGCGGTCGGTATCGCCATCGGCTTCGCGAAGAAGTCCGACGGCTCCACCGCGCTGGCCGCCGTCGTCGGCTATCTCGTCTTCAGCAAGGTGCTGGGCACCTTCACGGACGACAGCCTCCCCAAGGTCCAGCAGGTGGTCGACGGGAAGATAGCCGAGGTCGCGCCGCCGGTGAACGCCGGTGTGCTCGGCGGTGTCGTGATCGGCATCGTGGTCGCCCTCCTCTACCAGCGCTACAGCCGCAAGAAGCTCCCCGACTGGCTGGGCTTCTTCAGCGGCCGCCGTCTGGTGCCGATCCTGGCGTCCTTCGCCGGTCTGGTCATCGGCATCGTCTTCGGCTACATCTGGCCGGTGCTCGGCGCCGGGCTGCACCACTTCGGTGAGTGGCTGGTCGGTTCGGGCGCGATCGGCGCCGGTGTCTTCGGCGTCGCCAACCGCGCGCTGATCCCCGTCGGCATGCACCACCTGCTCAACTCGTTCCCGTGGTTCCAGGCCGGTGACTTCGACGGCAAGCACGGCGACATCGCCCGCTTCCTCGCCGGTGACCCGCAGGCGGGCCAGTTCCTGACCGGCTTCTTCCCGATCATGATGTTCGCGCTGCCCGCCGCCTGCCTGGCGATCGTGCACTGCGCCCGCCCCGAGCGCCGCAAGGTCGTCGGCGGCATGATGTTCTCGCTCGCGCTGACCGCCTTCGTCACCGGCGTCACCGAGCCGATCGAGTTCACGTTCATGTTCATCGCGCCGGCCCTCTACGCGATCCACGCCCTGCTCACCGGTCTGTCGCTGGGCCTGACCTGGGCGCTCGGCATGAAGGACGGCTTCGGCTTCTCGGCCGGTGCCATCGACTACGTCCTCAACCTCGGCATCGCCACCAAGCCCTGGCTGCTGGCGCTGGTCGGCCTCTGCTTCGCGGTCGTGTACTACGCGCTCTTCCGCTTCGCGATCCTCAGGTTCAACCTCCCGACGCCGGGCCGCGAACCCGAGGACGAGGTGCCGGAGACGGAGAAGGAGACCGCGAAGGGCAGCGCGAAGGCCCCCGCTAAGACTGCCGCGAAGACCGGCGGTAAGGCTGCCGAGAAGGCGTCGCTGGCGAAGTAGCGGCTTCACCACGTACGAGGCGGCGGCCCCCGAGATCTCTCGGGGGCCGCCGCCTTTCCGCATCCGGGTCCGGTTCCGGTTCCGGTCAGACCTCGTGGACCGTGCCCGCGCGTGCCGTCTCGACCGGGCCGTCGTAGACCTTCTGTGCGTCGCGCAGGGTGATGTCCGGGTCGGTCCACGGCGGGATGTGGGTGAGGATCAACCGCCCGGCCCCGGCCCGCGCGGCGGCCTCGCCGGCCTCGCGCCCGTTGAGGTGCAGGTTCGGGATGTCCTCCTTGCCGTGCGTGAAGGACGCTTCGCAGAGGAAGAGATCGGTGCCCGCGGCGAGCCGGTCGAGCGCCGCACAGGGCCCGGTGTCACCGGAGTACGTCAGCGACCGCCCGCCGTGCTCGATCCGGAAGCCGAACGCCTCGACAGGGTGGCTGACGAGTTCCGCCCGGACGGTGAACGGGCCGATCCGGAACGTTCCCTCCGACAGCGTCCGGAAGTCGAAGACCTCGCTCATCGCGCCCTCGTGCGGCAGGTCCGCGTGGGCGGCGGTCAGCCGCCGCTCGGTGCCCGCCGGGCCGTACACCGGCATCGGCCCGCAGCGGCCGCCGTCCGGCCGGTAGTAGCGGACGACGAAGTAGCCGCACAGGTCGATGCAGTGGTCGGCGTGGAGGTGGGACAGCAGGACGGCGTCGAGGTCGTAGAGACCGCAGTGGCGCTGCAGCTCGCCGAGGGCGCCGTTGCCCAGGTCGAGGAGCAGCCTGAAGCCGTCGGCCTCCAAGAGGTAGCTCGAACAGGCCGAATCCGCGGAGGGGAACGACCCGGAGCATCCGACGACAGTGAGCTTCATGCGGGCGTGAACCTCCTGGGCGGGGACGGCGGAGCGGCGGACCGTGCCAGGCGATGGCGTCCGGCGGGTGGCCGGTCCGTACGGGTGCCCGGCGGGTCCGGTCGCGCGGTGCGGTGCCCACGAGGGTAAGGCGCCCCGGGTGGCGCCGCTCCTGTGGCGGGGCGAGCTGTGGGCGGAATCACCAGTCCGGGTGGGCCCCGCGACGGGTCCGGCCGCCGTGCCGCGCGGGCCGGTCGCGGTACGCCCGGCGCCGGCCCGCGACGCACGGCGGCGGGCGGCCCGTCGCAGGGCCGCCCGCCGTCGAAGTGCTGCCTCCTGCCTAGGCCCAGAGCTGGCCGTGGAGGGTGGCGATGGCCGCCTCGGTGGATTCGGCGGTGTAGACGCCGGTGGAGAGGTACTTCCAGCCGCCGTCGGCGACGACGAAGACGATGTCGGCGCTCTCCCCGGCGCGCAGCGCCTTGCGGCCGACGCCGAGCGCGGCGTGCAGGGCGGCGCCGGTGGAGATCCCGGCGAAGATGCCCTCCTCCGCGAGGAGTTCGCGGGTGCGGGCGACGGCGTCCTCCGAGCCGACGGAGAAGCGCGTGGTGAGCACGGACTCGTCGTACAGCTCGGGGATGAAGCCCTCGTCGAGGTTGCGCAGACCGTAGACCACGTCGTCGTAGCGCGGTTCGGCGGCGACGATCTGTACGCCGGGAACCTGCTCGCGCAGATAGCGGCCGACGCCCATGAGGGTGCCGGTGGTGCCCAGGCCCGCGACGAAATGGGTGACGGACGGGAGGTCGGCGAGGATCTCGGGGCCGGTGGTGGCGTAGTGCGCACCGGCGTTGTCCGGGTTGCCGTACTGGTAGAGCATCACCCAGTCGGGGTGCTCGGCGGCGATCTCCTTGGCGACGCGGACGGCGGTGTTGGAGCCGCCCGCCGCGGGCGAGGAAATGATCTCGGCGCCCCACATCGCGAGGAGTTCACGCCGCTCGGACGAGGTGTTCTCCGGCATCACACAGACGATGCGGTAGCCCTTGAGCTTGGCCGCCATGGCGAGCGAGATGCCGGTGTTGCCGCTGGTGGGCTCCAGGATCGTGCAGCCGGGGGTGAGCCTGCCGTCCTTCTCCGCCTGCTCGATCATGTGCAGCGCGGGGCGGTCCTTGACGGAGCCGGTGGGGTTGCGGTCCTCCAGCTTGGCCCAGATGCGGACGTCGGCGGAGGGCGAGAGGCGCGGCAGGCGGACGAGGGGGGTGTTCCCGACCGCCGCCAGCGGGGAGTCGTACCGCATGTCAGGCCATGCCCGCCGGGCTGCCGTCCGCGGCGGCGGAGCCACCGGCGACGGCCGGGAGGATGGTGACGTTGTCACCATCGGTCAGCTTGGTGGCGATGCCGTCCAGGAACCGGACGTCCTCGTCGTTGAGGTAGACGTTGACGAAGCGGCGCAGCTGCCCGCCATCGACGAGGCGCGCCTTGATGCCCGCGTGGCGGCTCTCCAGGTCGTCGAAGAGGTCGGCGAGGGTGTTCCCGCTGCCCTCGACGGCCTTCGCGCCGTCGGTGTAGGTGCGCAGGATGGTCGGGATTCGGACCTCGATGGCCATGAGAGAGCTCCTGTCGGAGTGCGGGGGCGGATGGCTGTGCGTCCCGTGTGCACGGCGTACGGCGGTGCGGGTGTGGCGGGTGGTGCAGGCCCGGATCAGGCCGCGGCGCGGCCCGGACACAGGGCGCTGGTCAGGCGGCACAGGTCGATGTGCAGCCGGGCGGCTCCGCAGCCGAACGCGCCCAGCAGGGCGGAGGCGGAGCGACGCGTGGCGAGCGGAGCCTGCTGGTGCATGGCCCTCCTCTGCTCGCTCACGTCGCGGTCAACCATGCGGTCATCGTATCGATTCCCGGTCCGGGTTTTGATACCTCGTCCCATGATGCGGACGGTTGTGTACGTCAGGTGGGACGCGGCGGGCGGCGGTCCGCCCGGGACGGCGAGGAACCCCAGGTCACGGCGGGCGGGCCGCCCCCGGCGGACGCGCTCCCGGACGGCCGGTCCGGGCCCGGACCGTCAGGCGTACGCCGCGACGATCCGTACCTCCTCCTCGGTGATCTCGCCGTCCACGATGCGGAACGAGCGGAACTGGAAGGGGCCCGCATCGTCCGTGTCGGCGGTGGAGACGAGGACGTAGTGCGCGCCGGGCTCGCCCGCGTAGCCGACGTCGGTGCGGGAGGGGTACGCCTCGGTGGCGGTGTGCGAGTGGTAGACGATCACCGGCTCCTCGTCGCGGTCGTCCATCTCGCGGTAGAGGGAGAGGAGATCGGCGGAGTCGAACTCGTAGAACGTGGGCGAGCGGGCGGCGTTGAGCATCGGGATGAACCGCTCGGGGCGGTCGCTGCCGGCCGGTCCCGCGACGACACCGCACGCCTCGTCGGGGTGGTCCTGGCGGGCGTGCGCGACGATCCGGTCGTGGAGGTCCTGGGTCAGGGTCAGCATGCGGCAAGGATAGGAGGGCGTCCGCGGCGGCCGGGAGCGGGTGCGCCGCGGTGGGCGGCGCATACGGCGACGGGCCCGTACCCACCGCGGGATGCGATGCGTACGGGCCCGTCGCCGGACAGCGGCCGGTCAGTCCTTGGCGTCCGTACCGGGCGTCTGCTCCCCGGTGGCCGAGGCCGGGACGGCGGCGCGGGCCGCGGAGCCCCCGGCCGACCGACGCTTGATGGACAGGTAGCCGACGCCCAGGATGGCCGCCCAGATCGGCGCCGCGTAGAGCGAGATGCGGGCGTCCGGGTCGACGCCCATCAGCACGATGACCATGCCGATGAATGCCAGCGCGAAGATCGAGGTGTACGGGGCGCCGGGCGCCTTGAACTCCGACTGCGGCAGTTCACCGCGGTTGGCCTTGGCCCGGTAGCGCAGCTGCGAGAGGAGGATGACGACCCACGCCCACATGCCGGAGATCGTGGCGAAGGACACCACGTAGTTGAACGCGTCGCCGGGCCACTGGTAGTTGATCCAGACGCCGACCAGCATCATCCCGACGGAGACGCCGGTGCCCCAGGTGGGCAAACCGTTTTTGCTCAGGTGCGTGAAGAGCTTCGGTCCCTGACCGTTGAGCGCGAGGTCGCGGAGCATCCGGCCGGTGGAGTACATCCCGGAGTTGGCGGACGAGAGGGCGGCGGTCAGCACGACGAAGTTGACGATGCCGGCGCCGGCGGGCAGGCCGATCTCCTGGAAGGCACGGACGAACGGGCTGACGCCGGGCTCGAAGACCGTCCAGCTGACGACCGACAGGATGATGATGAGCGCACCGATGTAGAAGAGGCCGATGCGCCACGGCACGGTGTTGATCGCCTTCGGCAGAATCTTCTTCGGGTCCTTCGCCTCGCCCGCGGTGACGCCGACGAGTTCGACGGCGAGGAACGCGAACATCACGATCTGAAGGGTCATCAAAGTGCCGCCGATGCCCTTGGGGAAGAATCCGCCGTCGGCCCAGAGGTGACTGAAGGAAGCGGTCTTACCGGCATCCGAGAAGCCCAGGATGATGACGCCGAGACCGATGAGGATCATGCCGATGATCGCGGTGACCTTGACCATCGAGAACCAGAATTCGAGTTCACCGAAGATCTTCACGGAGATCAGGTTGATCCCGAAGAGCGCGACGGTGAAGACGAGCGATGACACCCATTGGGGTATGTCTTGGTTCCAGTAGTGGATATAGGTGGCTGCGGCGGTGACTTCCGTGATTCCGGTCACAACCCAGAAAAGCCAGTAGGTCCAGCCGGTCACAAAGCCGATGAAGGGGCCGAGGAATTCGCGTCCGTACTCCGAGAAGGAGCCGGAGACCGGGCGGTACATGAGCAGTTCGCCCAGCGCCCGCATGATGAAGAAGATGACGAGACCGACGATCGCGTAGGCCAGGATGATGCTGGGCCCCGCCTTGGATATCGCCTTGCCCGCGCCGAGAAACAGGCCGGTACCGATGGCGCCACCAATGGCGATCATCTGGATCTGGCGGTTTCCCAGACCCCGCTGGTAGCCCTCTTCCGGGCCTTCCCCAGCCGCCTCATTGGCGTCGTGCTGCTTATCGACCTGCACAGAGGTCATGAGTGGTGCGCCTTTCTCCATACCGACCCGGCCTGTCCGGATCGGGTTCCGATCCCCCCGGATGGAGTTCCTGCACGCCGGCGGTGGCCGGCTCAGCGCTCCCGCAGCGACAGGGGTGGCGTCGCTCACGGCAGGTCGTGAACATCTATCACGGCGCCTTGGATGGCGACCAGAGACGTCGTAAGGCAAGGTCGCGCGAAAATTAGGACAAAGTCCTAAACAATCGGCAAGGCGCACGCGTGCGAGATGGGATCGTTATCCGGATTTGAGCATTCTCTGAGCGAACGCCTGAGGAATGGTAACCAGGACTCAGGCCATCAGCGATTCGACGAGCGTTTCCTGGAGACCGCCGAGCCAGAGGTAGGCCAGCACCATGGGCTTACGGGGATCGGAGTCCGGAAGGCGCAGCAGCTCGCCGCCGTCGTCCTCGTCGGTGACCTCCAGGCGGGTGCCGATGGCCAGCCGGAGGTCGTTGAGCCCGCCGAGCCAGCGGCGGCACTCCTCGGGTGTGAGCCGCAGCACGGCGCCGTTCTCCGGGTCGGGGTGCAGCGCGTCGAGCGACCGGATCAGCGCGAGTGCGTCGTCGCGTTTGCGGGCGCGCAGATCGTTCTCGGTGTAGCGGCGGAACTCCGCGGACGCGGCGCGTACGTCGTCGTCCGGCACCCGGTCCGGGCCGCCGTACGCATCCGGGAAGAGGCGGGCGAGTACGGGGTCGGCGGGCGGTTCGCTCGGGCCGTCCCGGAAGACGGAGGCAAGCAGGTCCTCCGCGGCGTCGCCGCTCTCGTCACCGGGGCCGACCAGCTCCAGGAGCTGGACGGCGAGGCTGCGCAGGATGGAGATCTCGACCTCGTCGAGGGCGACGGCCGCGCCGCCGCCGGGCTGGGGCTCGAAGTGGCCGGCCATCAGCGGTCCTGCTGAAGGGTCGCCCACAGGCCGTAGCCGTGCATGGCCTGCACGTCGCGCTCCATTTCCTCGCGGCTGCCGCTGGAGACCACCGCGCGGCCCTTGTGATGGACGTCGAGCATGAGCTGGTGCGCCTTGTCCTTGCTGTAGCCGAAGTAGGACTGGAAGACGTAGGCGACGTAGCTCATGAGGTTGACGGGGTCGTTGTGGACGACCGTGACCCAGGGGACGTCGGGTTCGGGCACCGCGTAGGGTGCCTCGCTCGACTCGGGGCGCTCGATCTCCACTGGGACACTCACACGCCCCATGCTGCCACCCGGGGCCGGGCCGTGCACAAACGCCCCTGGGCGGGTGAGTCGGCCCGGGGTCCGCACCGGGCGCCGGACACCCGCTCGCGAGGCCCGGCCGACAGGGCCGCGATGCCGCCGCCGACGGGGCGCCCGGCCCACCGTGAGCGGCATCACGGGCCCGGCCACCAGAAATCGTCAATCTGACGAGTATTGGGGGTAGCATCGTCCGCATGAACACAGCAGACCTGGGGCTGCCGGTGGCGGTGCCGTCGACGGCGCTCTTCACCGACCAGTACGAACTCACCATGCTGCAGGCCGCGTTGCGGTCCCAGAACGCCGACCGGCGCTCGGTCTTCGAGGTCTTCACCCGGCGCCTGCCCGAGGGCCGGCGCTACGGCGTGGTCGCCGGCACCGGCCGGGTGCTGGACGCGGTGGAGAACTTCCGCTTCGACGAGACCATCCTGGGCTTCCTGCGCGAGCGCGGCATCCTGGACGAGCCGACGCTGGAGTGGCTGGCCGGCTACCGCTTCCGCGGCGACATCTGGGGCTACCCGGAGGGCGAGGTCTACTTCCCCGGCTCCCCGATCATGCGGGTCGAGGGCACCTTCGCCGAGGCGGTGCTGCTGGAGACGGTGATCCTCTCCATCCTCAACCACGACTCCGCGGTCGCCGCCGCGGCGTCCCGGATGTCGGTGGCCGCCGGGGACCGTCCGCTGATGGAGATGGGCGCCCGCCGCACCCACGAGCTGGCCGCGGTCGCCGCCGCCCGCTCCGCGTACGTCGGCGGCTTCCACACCACCTCCGATCTGGCCGCCGGCTTCCGCTACCACATCCCCACCGTGGGGACGAGCGCGCACGCCTTCACGCTGCTGCACGACACCGAGCGGGACGCGTTCACCGCGCAGGTCGACACGCTCGGCCGCGGCACCACGCTGCTGGTCGACACCTTCGACGTGACGGAGGCGGTGCGCCTCGCCGTCGAGGTCGCGGGCCCGGAGCTGGGCGCCGTCCGCATCGACTCCGGCGATCTGCTGCTCGTCGCCCACCGGGTGCGCCAGCAGCTGGACGAGCTGGGCGCGACCCACACCAAGATCGTGGTGACCAGCGATCTGGACGAGTACGCCATCGCCTCGCTCGCCGCCGCCCCCGTCGACGCGTACGGCGTCGGCACCCAACTGGTGACCGGCAGCGGGCACCCGACCTGCTCGATGGTGTACAAGCTGGTCGCCCGCGCGCAGAGCGACGCACCCGACGCGCCGCTGCGGCCGGTCGCGAAGAAGTCGCTGGGCGGCAAGTCGTCGGTCGGCGGCCGCAAGTGGGCGGCGCGGCGGCCGGACGAGAACGGCGTCGCGGAGGCGGAGGTCGTCGGCGTCGGCGAGGTGCCCGCGGAGCTGGCCGGCCGGCAGCTGCTGGTGCCGCTGGTGACCGACGGCAAGGTGGTCGCCCGCGAGCCGCTGGACGCCGCCCGGGACCGGCACATCGCCGCCCGCGCGGGGCTGCCGCTCTCGGCGACCCAGCTCTCCCGCGGCGAGCCGGTGCTGCCCACCGAGTACCTCTGAGGCACGGCCGCGGCGGACGCCCGCCGCGGCCCGCCACCCAGGTGGCGCACGCCCCCTCCCCCGGTGGCCGGGGTGTGGCTACTCTCGGCCGTACCACCGCAGCCCCGGCCGTCCCGGCCGTCACTCTCTCCGTCGGAAAGGCACCGACCATGCACCGGGCACTGATCATCGTCGACGTACAGAACGACTTCTGCGAGGGCGGCAGCGTCCCGGTGACGGGCGGCGCGGACGTCGCCGCCGCCATCACCGACCTCGTGGGCCGGGCCGCGGGCAACGGCTACCGCCATGTGGTGGCCACCCGCGACTACCACATCGACCCCGGCGCCCACTTCTCCGACCACCCGGACTTCGTGGACTCCTGGCCGGTGCACTGCGTGGCCGGGTCCGAGGGCAGCGGCTTCCACCCCCACTTCGCCCCGGCCGTCTCCTCCGGCGCCATCGACGCCGTCTTCGACAAGGGCGCGTACGCGGCCGCGTACAGCGGTTTCGAGGGGGCGGACGACCGGGGGACCGCGCTGGCCGACTGGCTGCGCTCCCATGACGTCACCGAGGTGGACGTGGTCGGCATCGCCACCGACCACTGCGTCAAGGCCACCGCGCTCGACGCGCTCCGCGCCGGGCTGCGCACCCGGGTGCTGCTGGATCTGACCGCGGCGGTGTCCGCGCCGACCACCGAGCGGGCCATGGCCCAGCTGCGGGCGGCGGGGGCGGAGCTGACCGGCACGCCGGTGCTGGCCGGGGGCTGATCGGCGGCGGGCCGCGCGCCCGAAGCCGACCGGCCGCCCCGGGCCCTCCGGGGGACGGGTCAGGCGGCCTGCGCCGGGCGGAGCAGGGCGCGTATCGGGTGCCAGGACTCGGTGTCGTCGTCCAAGCTCTGGCGCCAGACGACGCCGTCGGGGTGATGCAGGACGGCGGTCACCTCGTCCGGGGTGGGCGGGCGCATGTTGCCGCGCAGAGAGACGGCGCGCAGTCCGAGGTTGCGCAGCCTGGTCAGGGCGCGCTGGCGGTTGGCGGCGTGGACGAGGACACGCACCCGGCGGCCGTCGCCCCCGGGTCCGGGCAGCGCCAGGGCGACCACCACGCTTCCGCCGGGAAGCCGGATGAAGCCGCCTTGGGACATCTGCATTTCTCCCCCGTGAGGCTGGGTGTCAACAAGAAGTCGTAGGACGCATCTAAACGCGATCGGCCGCCGCCCGCCAGGGGGCGACGGCCGATCATGGTGTGACCTGCGGTTTCCTTATCCCTTTGGGGCGGGGGTTGCGGCGGGGGTCGCGGCGGGGGCCACCTGGAGCGTCACCGTGGAGCCGCCCTTGGCCTCCTTGGTGATCTTGATCTGGGTGTGGGTGTCAGGAACGAGCACGCCACCGGTCGGGTTCGCCTTGTCGTAGTAGACGCCGCTGTGATCGTCGAAGAGCGAGACGCCCTTCTTCGCGGCGATCTTCGCGAGCTTGCCGTCCTTGTGCAGCTGGAGGGCGTCCGTGCGCTGCGTGGTGAACGTCGCGTCGTACGTCTGGAAGCGGTTGCGCATCAGCTTGCCGTCGGCCCACTTCTCGGCCTTCGGGTGCGCGTCGACCGGCAGGATCTGGCCGTGGCCCGGGTGCTCGCCGACGTTGTTGTCCGCCTGCGAGGTGTCCCACAGCCAGATCAGCACGCCGTTCTGGAACGGGAAGTGCTCGACCCAGCCGGGCCGGCCGGTGATCCAGCCGAAGTTGTACGGGCCGGTCTTCAGGGCCTTGTCGTACGAGACGTACTGGCGGTTCTCGGCGAGGTAGTACTGCGGGTAGTCCTTGGTGAAGGACGCGCCGATGCGGGAGAAGCCCTTGGCGATCCAGCCGTTGTCGCCGCTCTCGGCGTCGTCGGTGAAGACCGGCTTGCCGTCGGCGGTGACGGAGAGCGCGTCGGCGGCGAAGCCCTTGAGGGCCAGTCCGCCGTCGGTCTGGTAGCGGAACCGCAGATCGATCTTCTTGCCCGCGTAGGCGTCGAGCGGGAAGACCAGATCGCGGTAGGCGCCGGAGGTGCCGGTCAGGCCCGGCTTGTCGCCGCCGTCGCGGGGGATGGCCTTGCCGTCGGCGGTGCCGTCCAGCGCGGTCCAGTCGGCGCCGCCGTCGGTGGAGACCTCGGCGTAGAGGAAGTCGTAGTTCTCCTCGATGTCCCACCAGCCCTTGAGGGCGAGCTGGGCCTTGGTGGCGCCGGTGAGGTCGACCTGGCGGGTGAGGGTGTTCTTCAGGTCGTTGCCCATGTCGCTCCACCACTGGTGGGAGCCTTCGGCGGGCTGGACGATCTCGGTCTTCACCGTCTTCGCGGGCAGGTCGACGACGAGCGCCTGCTTGTCCTTGGTGTGGTACTCGGCGACGCCCAGCCGGTGCGTGGAGCGGGTCGCGGCCTTCGCCTTGCCGTAGTCGAGCCAGCCGAGCTGGAGCTTGTCCCAGGCGCTCATGTCGCCCGGCAGGTCGCCGATCGCGTCCTTGCCGGTGCCCAGCCAGGAGCCGGACGACATCAGCGACCAGAAGTCGACGGAGGACTCCCCGCTGCCGGTGGTGTCGTACTCGTCGGGCAGCCCGAGGTCGTGGCCGTACTCGTGGGCGAAGACGCCGAGGCCGCCGTTCTCCGGCTGCATGGTGTAGTCGCCGACCCAGATGCCGGTGTCGCCGATCTGCGTGCCGCCGGCCTTGTTGTCCGCCGGGCCGGCCTTGCCCGCGTCGGTGCCGTACGCGTACCAGCGGTGCGCCCAGATGGCGTCGGTCTTCTGCGCGCCGCCGCCGGCCGACTCGTCCTCACCGGCGTGCACGATCTGGAAGTGGTCGATGTAGCCGTCGGGCTCGTTGAAGTTGCCGTCGCCGTCGTAGTCGTAACGGTCCCACTGGTCGTACCGGGCGAGGTCGGCCTTGATCTGCTCGGCGCTGCGGCCGGCGGCCTTCTGCTGTTCGGCCCACTTGTTGACGCCGTCGCGGACCAGGTCCCAGGCGTTGGCGCAGTTGGTGTCGCCGCAGTAGTCGGAGCCGTAACGGGCCTCGTTCCAGTCGACCTTGACCCAGTCGGTGACCTCGCCGTCGACGGAGTAACGGCCGGAGGACTGCTTCTCGTAGTACTTCGCCAGCGACTGCTTCTTCTTGTCGTGCGAGAAGTAGAGGTCCTGGAAGTGCTGGCGGTTGAAGTCCGGCTGCCAGGCGGTGCTGTTGTCGTTCTTGCGGTCCGGCTCCGCGATGGTGTTGTGCGCGGGGCCCGGGGTGCCGCCGTACTTCTTCTGGGGCGGCTGGGGGCCGTCGCCGTCCGGGTCGTACGTCGTGGTGTCGTCGACCTTGTCGCCGAAGTCCACCAGGATCGTGAAGATCTTGTCGGTCTTCTCCCGGGCCAGCTCGACGTACTTGCTCTTACCCAGCTTGACGACCTGCGAGGCACCCTTACGGGCCGGCTTGGCGTCGCCGTCCAGCACCTGCTTGACGGCCTCCTCGCGGCGGGCGGCCTGGCGCTCGCTGAACGGGCCCTTCAGGTCGTGGCCGGTGCTCCGCTCGGGGGCGGGGTCGTGCCGCCGGGCGGCGGCCGGGTGGGTGCCGGGAGCGGCGACGGCCGCCCCGGACGACAACGAGGCCGCCCCGATCGCGGCAATCGCCGTGGCCAGGACGGCCGGTGTGAACACCCTTCTTCGCTCTCTCACTTGGCGCTTTCCTCCCCTTCGCGCGGGCATCTTGAAGGGAATTTGACCGGAGAGGCGCCGGAAAAGACAGATCTTGACTTGAACACGACAGCGACGTACGTTATCCGGTCGGCGAGACACGATCACCGGACGCGGCGGCGTCCCGGTGGGCGGTCGGCCGCCACCGGGACGCACGCAGATGAGGAACCGTCAGGCCGTCGACACCACCACCGTCTTGGCCGCCTTGTCGTGCAGACACTGGTGATACGGCTGGTCCCAGGTGCACCACAGGACGTTGACCAGCCAGAAGATGAAACCGCAGCACGGCACGATCTCCGGCAGCGTGTAGACCGCCGCCCGCACCCAGCCCGCCTGGGTCGTCGGCACCTCGCCGTTCGTCAGCATCGCCACCCGGATCTTCATCGCCATCTTGCCGACGGTCTGCCCCCGGTGGGTCAGCATCAGCCCCTCGTAGACCAGGTACACCAGCATCGTCACGCCCGAGACCGTCGCCTGTTTGCTGGTCTCGGCGTTGCTGGTGCTGGTGTAGTCGACCCAGCCGACGATGCCGTTCATGATCAGGGTGACCGGTACGCCGATGATGATCGCGTCGATGATCCGCGCCACGAGCCGCCGCCCGCGCCCGGCGAGCGGCGGCATCCCGGCCAGCGGGTCGGCCGCGCCGTACTCACCCCCGTAGGGGTTGTCGGCGTAGCGGCCGCCGCCTCCGTGGGGGGCACCCCCGCCGTACGGGCCGCCGCCGTGGGGGGCGCCCCCGCCGTACGGGCCGCCGGGCGGGGGGCCTTCCGGTGGCGGGCCGCCCGTGGAGCCGCCGGAGCCGGGGCCTTCGGAGCCGGGGCCTTCGGGTTCCGGGCGGCCCCAGCCCGGGCCGGGGCCGCCGCCCGCCGACGGCTCCTGCGGCTTCTTCAGGAACGGGTCGTCCTCCGGCGGTTCACCGGATCCGGGCCCGGGCTGCTCGCTGCTCATGCCCCGAGTCGACCCTCTACGGGCGCCCACCGCATCCGGCGAAGTCCGTTCGGGGGATGACGTGCCCGTTCCTCGGGTCCGTATAGGGGGACGGCCCCCGGCGGGGGGCCGGGGGCCGGAAGGGGACGGAGCTGTCTCTTATACAA
>NZ_VKJP01000097.1 GCF_007280575.1 Streptomyces benahoarensis | reverse complement strand
GAGTCATGAGCGTCTCGTGGGCTCGGAGATGGGTATAAGAGGCAGGGGGCGGGCGGCGCGGTGTGGTGGCTGTCGGACGGCCGGCCGTCGGTCTTCACCGACCCGTTCGACATCCCGTCGGCCGCCACGGTGCGCCCCGCGGAGCTGGGCACCGGCACCGGGACGCCGGAGCCGCTGTGGGGGCCGGAGGAGGGCGTGGCCGATGGCGGGTCACCGCCGCCGCTGCCGGTGCGGGACGTGGTGGTCTTCGCGGCGGCGGGCGGCGGCGTCGCCGCGCGCCGGGTCACCGACGGCAAGGAAGCCTGGCGGGCCGGGGAGGTGCGGGGTGACGCGGGTTATCTCTCGATCGCCGACCGGCTGGTGGCCACCGCCGACAGCGACGGCGTGCTGCGCACCTACGTCGCCTCCACCGGCGATCCCCGGTGGACCGTCGACGCCGGGGTGGACGCCCTGCTCGCCGCCGACGCCGCCCATGTGTACGTGCTGACGTCCGAGGGCGCGCTGCGGTGCGTGGCGACGAAGGATGCGACGGTCCGGTGGACGCGCCGTCCGCCGCTGCCGCTGACCGGGGGGCGCCCGGCGGCGGCGCTCGGCGGCGGGGTGCTGGTGATCTGCACGTCGGGCGGCGATGTGGTCGCGGTGCGCGCCGCCGACGGTGCGCGGGCGTGGGTGCGCAAGGGGCAGGCGGCGGGCGCGCTGCGGCCCGCGATCGACAACGGCACGGTGTTCCTGGGCGGGCACACCCTGGCGGCGGTCGGCGCGCACGACGGCAAGGTGCGGTGGAACAAGCCCGCCATGCAGCCGATCCGGCGCGGGGTGTACGGCTTCGGCCCGCCGACCGTGGCCTCCGGGGTGGTGTACGTCCTCGACGGTGACGCGATGCGGTCGCTGCGTCCCGACGGGGAGGAGGCGAGCATGACGACGATGGTGGCCGGGGTGACGCCGCCGTGGCAGCCGCCGGTCGTGCAGGCGGGCAGCGTGTGGGCGGTGGAGAGCCGCGACACCGGGGTGAGCGGCTGGCCGCGCAACGGCGACATCAGTTCCGGCCAGGGGCAGACGTACCCTCTCAAGGAGGGCTCGGGCCGTACGGCCGCGGGCGCCGCGAACCGGCTGTTCGTCCTCAACTCGGGTGCGCTGGTGGCGCTTCGGGTGTTCTGAGGAGGGCACGGGCGATTTCCGGGGCGTCGGCCGGACGGTGTGTGCCCGGCCGGTCCGCCGGCGGGCGTTGCGCGGAGGGCCCCGGGCCGTGCGTTCGGTGCCGCACCGAGGACGGGGACGCTCCCCCGCCCTCCGGTAATCTGACGGCTTCCCCCAGGAGGAGATGCGTCAGTGGAGTTCCGGTTGCTCGGAGCGGTTTCCGTCGTCACCGAGGTCGGCGAGCTGCCGCTCGGCCCCGCGAAGCGGCGCAGTCTGCTCGCCGCTCTGCTGCTGCGGCCCAACCATCCGGTTCCGGTGGAGGCGCTGACGGACGCGCTGTGGGACCAGATGCCGCCGCCGCGGGCCCGGAGCGTCATCCAGGGCCATGTCTCGCGGCTGCGGTCGCTGCTGACCGAAGCGGGCGCCGGGATGTACGGCGTGGAGCTGGTCACGCAGGGCGCCGCGTACGTGCTGCGGATGCCGGAGAGCCTGCTGGACGCGCACCGCTTCGAGGAGCTGGTGGCGCTGGCGCGGGGCCAGCGGGTGGTGGGCGACGCGGTGGCGATGTACCAGGAGGCGCTGGCGCTGTGGCAGGGGCCCGCGCTCACCGGCGCGTACCGCAGCGCCCCGCTGCAGGCCGCCGCGCAGGCCCTGGAGGAACTGCGGCTGACCGCCGTGGAGCTGCTGGCCGGGGCGTACACGCAGGTCGGCGAGTACGCACGGGCCGCGTCGCTGCTGCGGGCGGAGGCGGCCGCGCAGCCGCTGCGGGAGTCGCTGTCGGCCGCGCTGATCCGGACGCTGCAGCGGGCGGGGCGCCGTTCGGAGGCGCTGGACTGGTTCCATCGCACCCGGCAGCTGCTCGCCGAGGAGTTGGGCGTCGGCCCGGGGCGGGAACTGGCGGACGCGTACGCGGTGGTGCTGCGCGGCGACGGCGACCCGGCGGCTCCGGTGGCCGCGACGGCACCCGCTCCGCCGGATCCGCAGGCCGCGCCCGCCCCCGCGCACCCGGGGACCGCCGACCTCCTCCCCCGTATGCCGCGCGGTTTCCACGGCCGGGCCGACGAGCTGACGGCGCTGAGCCGGGCCGCCGCCGGGGAGGCGCCCGTCTGTCTGGTCACCGGGCCCGCCGGGGTGGGCAAGACCGCGTTGGTGGTGCACTGGGCGCACCGCAACCGCGACCGGTTCCCCGGCGGTCTGCTCTACGCCGATCTACGGGGCTTCAGCGACACCCGCGAGGTGGAGCCGGCCGAGGTGATGCGGGATTTCCTGCTCGCGCTGGGGGTGGCACCGCGCCGGATACCGGAGTCGGCGAGCGGGGCGTCGGCGCTGTTCCGGTCGCTCGCGGCCGACCGTCAGCTGCTGGTCGTCCTGGACAATGCGCCCGGCTCCGCGCAGGTGCAGGAGCTGCTGCCGGGCGGCGCGCGGTGCGTCACGGTCGTCACCAGCCGCCACCGGCTGCCCGCACTGATCGCCTCCGACGCGGCCCGGCCGGTGCCCGTGGACGTGCTGGGGCCCGAGGACAGCGCCGCGCTGCTCGCCGCGGTCCTCGGTGAGGAGCGGGTGCGTGCGGAGGCGGGGGCGGCCCGGCGCCTCGCGGAGCTGTGCGGCGGGCTGCCGCTCGCGCTGCGGGTGGCCGCGGCCCGGCTGACCGATCAGCCGGAGTGGTCGCTGTCCACGCTGAGCGGTGAGCTCTCCGACGAATCACGGCGGTTGGCGCTGCTGGACGTCGAGGACACCGGCGTCCGGGCGGCGCTGCGGCTGACGGTGCGGCGGCTCCCGGCGGACGCCGCGCACCACTTCGCGCACCTGGGCCGCCACCCCGGCACCCATGTCGACCGGTACGCGGCGGCGGCCCTGGCGGCCACCGACCCGGCGACCGCCGAGGCCGCCCTGGACCGGCTCGCCGCGGCGCATCTGGTGACCCGGACCGCGCCGGACCGCTGGACACTGCACGATCTCGTCCGGCTGTACGCGCGGGGTCTGGACGCCGACCCGGACACCCTGCCGCGGGCGCTCGACCACGCCGTGGCGACCGCGCTGGCCGCGGCGGACGCGGCCGAGCCCGGCGACGAGTCGTGCTTCCCGCTGCCCGCGGACTTCCGCGCGCCCCCGGAGATCCGCCGGTTCGCCGCCCGGGACGAGGCGATGGCGTGGTACGAGGCCGAGCGGGACGGGCTGACGCTGGCGGCGGCAGCGGCGGACGCCGCGGGGCTGCACAGCCGGACGTGGCGGCTCGTGCTGGGCCTGTGGCCGCAGATCGTGTGGCGGGTGCGGGACGGCTGGACCCCACTGCTGGGGACGGCGCTGGAGGCGGCGCGGGCCGACGGGGATCTGCGGGCGCAGTCGCGGATCCTGGCGCTGCTGGGGTGGGTGTTGACGGAGGAGGGCCGCGTCCCGGAGGCGCTGGCGCATCTGGAGGCGGCGCCGGTGCTGGCGGCGCGGGCGGGGGACCGTAGCGCGCAGGCGACGGCGCTGATCAATCTGTCGCTGGCTCAGGCGGCGCTCGGCAGTCCGCAGGAGGCCGTGGAGGAGTGTGCGGACGCGGCGCTGCTGGCACACGACGCCGGGGATCCGTACACCGAACGCCTCGCACTCTACCACCTGACATGTCATCAATTGGCCTGCGGGGCCTGGGAGTCGGCGTTGGAGACGGTGGCGGCGGCGCAGGCGCTGGACGATCTGGCGGACGCCTCGGCGGCAGGGCGGGTGCTGTTGGTCGCCGCGGCCGGTGAGGCGCTGCTGGGGATGGGCGACGAGGCGGCGGGCACCGCCCGGCTCCGGGAGGCGGCGGGCGCGGCGGAGGCGTGCGGTTTCGACGACGGCGCGGTACGGGCGCTGGGCGCGCTGTTGCGGGTGACGACAGGCGCGGAACTGGCCACGCTCCAGAGGCGGCACGACAAGGCCCTGGCGCGGCTGCAATTGCGTTCCTGACCTGCGATGACGCGCCCCGACGGAGAGTTTCACCCATTCGCTCGCGGACCGTCAGCGGCACGTTGGTGAGGCGTTGGTGGAACGTCAGCCGACCCGGGAAAAGTGGTGCACACGACGCGGGAACGACCTCGGAGGGTCCCGCACACGAATGCAGGGAACCCGATCATGCGCACTTCCCGGATCCGCGCCACCGTCCTGGCCGCCGCCACCGCCACGCTCGCGCTGAGCCTGACCGCCTGCGGCGGTGGGGACACCGGTACGAAGAGCGACGCCGGCGCCCCGCAGAGCCAGTCCGCGTCCGGCGGGGACGCCAAGGGCGGCACGGCGCAGGCCAACAGCGGCAAGGACGCCAAGGACGACACCCGGTCGACGTCGGCGTCGGGCGGCACGGGCACCGCCGCGGACAAGGGCGGCGACACGGCGGGCGCCCGGCAGTGCGTCGGCGACGAGCTGATGGTCACCGCGGAGCACCGCTTCGCCGGGCAGCAGGGCGACCACCTGCTGATCACCGCGTCGAACGAGGGCTCCAAGCCGTGCTGGGTCACCTCGTACCCGTCCGTGAAGCTCGGCGACGTCGACGCCGTGCTGCCGCACTCGAAGAAGGACAACCCGGGCGGCGGCCAGCAGATCACGCTCCGGCCCGGCGGCAAGGTCTACAGCGCGGTGAACCTCTTCGACTACGGCTCGAAGAACCACAGCGCCTCCTCGTTCGCCATGGGACTGCGCGACCGGAACGGCCACGTGGGCCCCGAGTACTCCGTCGACGCCAAGGGCGGGTCGAAGTTCACCTGGAACGAGGCCGACGTCCTGAACTGGAACACCAAGAAGCCGTACGACTTCTGACGGTGACGTGGCCCCTGCCGGACGGCATTCGAGGGCGGCACGTCCGACCGGGGCCTCCCCGCCGGTCGGAGGCGGCTGTCACGCCCGCGGGATCAGCCACTCCTGAAGCTCGACGAGGTTCCCTCGGGGTCCTTGAGGTGGGCGACACGCGTCCGGCCGGGTCAGCGGGCGGTCGTCCGGTCGTCCCCCCGGGACGCGGGCCGGCGTGCCCGGCGGCAGGCCGAGTTCGCGTTCGGCGGTGGTCACGGCCATGCGGGTCACCGCCTCGGGGCGGTCGGTGGTGTCGGTGGTGGCATGGGCGCCCAGGCCGTCGATGACCACCAGGATCTGGATCATCGTCACGTACGGGTCGTCGGTACGGAACTCCCCTTGGGCGACACCCTCGCGGATCAGCGCCTCCAGCCGCTCACGCCAGACGGCCTCCTGGTCGCCGACCCGTTCGCGCAGGACTGGGTGGTAGCGGCTGAGGTGGCGGGCGTTGATCCACAGGCGGCTGACGCCGTCGTACGCGGGGCCCGTGGCGCGGGCGAAGAGCCGGGCGGGGCTTCCGGTGGGGGTGGTGCCGGTGCGGTCGGCGGGCAGCAGGGCGTCCAGTTCGACGCGGGCGGCGCTGCCGAACGCCTCGGCGACCAGTTCCTCGACCGACGGGAAGTAGTGGCCGATCAGGCCCGGCCGTACGCCGAGGTCCTCGGCGATCCGGCGCAGGGTGATGCACCCCAGTCCGCCGGCCAGGGCCACGGCGGCGGCCGCCGCGATGATCTTCTCGGCCCGCCGGGCGGCGGGGGACTTCCGGGTGTGCCTGCGCGGGACGGTGGAGGACATACCGCGACGCTGTTGATGGTGGTCCCGCGGTGCAGCTGCGGCCCGTTTCCCCGTGGGGCGCGGGGACCGGCCTCGCGGAACGGCGCCCGGCCCGCCGCCGTCCGCTCCGCGCTCCGCACGGGAATTCGTGTGCGTATCCGGAAAGCTCTTGACAGGCTGGTGCCATGACCTCTCAGCACGACGACACCGCGGGCCCGGCCGCCTCCGCGGACCTGCTCGCCACCCCGCTCACCGAGGAGCTGCTGCGTGGCGCCCTCGATGTGGAGCGCACCACGCACGGGCTGCTGCCGCACCGGCTGCCCGCGCGCGCCCGCGCGCAGTTCTCCGACCCTCAGCTCTCCCTCGCGGAGTCGCAGCCCTCCGGCGTCCGGCTGGTGTTCCGCACCCGGGCCACCACCATCGAACTGGACACGCTGCGCACGAAGATGGCGTACGTGGGCGCGCCGGAGCGGCCGGACGGCATCTACGACCTGGTGGTCGACGGGCAGCTCACCGCGCAGGCGTCGACGGACGGCGGGAACGTCCTGCTGGTGGACATGGTCAAGGGGTCGGCCGAGACGAAGCCGGGGCCGCCCGGCACGGTGCGCTTCGTGGGGCTGCCCGAGGGCGCCAAGGACATCGAGATCTGGCTGCCGTACAACGAGATCACGCAGCTCGTGGCGTTGCGTACGGACGCGCCCGTCGAGCCGCCGCCGTCGCGCGGGGCGCCGGTGTGGCTGCACCACGGCAGTTCGATCAGCCATGGCTCGAACGCCGCGAGTCCCACCACGACCTGGCCGGCGCTGGCCGCCTCCCTGGGCGGCGCGGAGCTGGTCAACCTCGGTCTGGGCGGCAGCGCGCTGCTCGATCCGTTCACCGCCCGCGCGATGCGGGACACCCCGGCGGATCTGATCAGCGTCAAGATCGGCCTCAACCTCGTCAACGCCGATCTGATGCGGCTGCGCGCTTTCACCCCGGCGGTGCACGGCTTCCTCGACACGATCCGGGAGGGCCACCCCACCGCTCCCCTGCTGGTGATCTCGCCGGTGATCTGCCCGATCCACGAGGACGCCCCGGGCCCCAGCGTCCCCGACTTCGAGAACCTCTCCGCGGGGCAGCTCCAGTTCAAGGCCGCGGGCGACCCGGCCGAGCGGGCCACCGGGAAGCTGACGCTGAACGTCATCCGCGAGGAGCTGGCCCGTATCGTGCGGCAGCGCGCCGCCGGGGACCCGCGGCTCTTCCTCCTCGACGGTCGGGATCTGTACGGCGAGGCGGACTTCGCCGAACTTCCGCTCCCCGACCAGCTCCACCCGGACGCCGCCACGCACCGCCGCATCGGCGAGCGGTTCGCGGCGCTGGCGTTCGGCCGCGGCGGCGCGTTCGCCGGTACGGGCCGGCCCACCGGGACGGCCTGAGCGGCGGGCGCGAGGGACGGCGGGATAGCGGCGGCGCGGCCGAAAATGCCTGTTCCGGGGCTCCGTGGTCCCGGAACAGGATCACGAACCGTCGGCTTCGAGTCACCCACCGCGATGTGAACCTCCGACCATTGACACCCACTCACGTGTTGATCAATCATCACTGAGGTCGCAGGAACGAGCTTTCGACTCATTCCGCCCGAACCGACCCCCGCACGAGCGGTGCCACGGCGACGGAGTACGTACGTGGCGGGCGGACATCGGCCGCTCGTTCCCGCCGGTCCCGCCCGGCGGACGGGAGACCGGTGCCGCCGCCCGGCACACGGCGCGCCGGGCTTCCGCGGCACCCGGCCCGACGGACCCGGAACCACCGCTCCCCCTTGGAGCGCCATCAGCCGTCCCCCTCGACGCGACGCCCGTCGGCGCGCCCCGCCCGTACGAGCCTCCGACCGCCTCCCCCACAGAGGAAAGAGATGGTTTCCCCGGTGACACAGACCTTCGCGCATCCCCACAGCGGCCCGTCCGAAGCGGTGCGGCCCTCCCGCGGGCGGGCAGCGGTGCCGGGAGAGGGGGTGCCGCGGCCGCTGTCTCCCTCGCAGCGCCGCCTGTGGGTGCTGAGCCAGCTGGAGGGGGCCGAGGACGCCTACAACGAGCCGCTCCCGTACCGGCTGCGGGGGCCTCTCGACACGGCGGCACTGGGCCGGGCCCTGGACACGATCGTGGCGCGGCACGAGATATGGCGTTCCCGCATGGTGGCCATCGACGGCGAGACGTACCAGATCGCGGCGCCCGCCGATGCCGGTTTTCCGCTGGTCACGATCGATCTGTCGGACGAGTCCCCCTCGGCGGAACGGCTCTTCGCGGTGCTCCGGGAAGAGGCCACCGTCCCGTTCGACCTGAGCACCGGCCCGCTCGCCCGGGGCACCCTCGTACGGCTGGCGCCGGAGGACCACGTCCTGATGGTGACGGTGCATCATATGGTGATCGACGGAGCGTCACAAATCGTTTTCATCGAGGAGTTGAACGCGCTCTACGCGGCTTTCCTGACCGGCGCGGACGATCCGCTGGAGCCGCCGTCCCGGCAGTTCGCCGACCATGCCGCCGATCAGCTCGCCCGGGCGGCCGACCCGGAGGTCGTCGCGCAGGAGGCGTACTGGCAGGAGCGGCTCTCCGGCGCGCCGCCGGTGCTGGAGGTGCCCGCGGACCGGCCGCGCCCGCCCCGGCAGGATTTCCGCGGCGACCAGGTCGCGCTGGAGCTGGACGAGGGGACGACGGCCGCGCTCCGGCGCGCCGGACAGCAGCACGGCGCGTCGCTCTTCGCCGCCGTGCAGACCGGCTGGTCCATTCTTCTGTCGCGCCTGTCCGGCCAGACGGACATCGTTGTCGGAATCCCCAGCGGGAACCGCCGCGGCCGCAACGCCGACGATGTCATCGGCTTCTTCGCCAACACCCTCGCCCTGCGCAGCGACCTGTCCGGCGACCCCACCGTCGCCGAGGTGCTGCGCCGCACCCGCGCCGGGATCCGTGGCGCACTGACCCACCAGGAGCTGCCGCTGGAACGGGTGGTGGAGCTGGTCAACCCGCCGCGCAGCAGCGCCCACACCCCGCTGTTCCAGACGACGCTCTCCTGGACCCCGGCGCTCCGCACGCTGCTGGAACTGCCCGGCCTCACCGCGGAGAAGCTGGAACTCCCCTTCATCGCCGCCAAGTTCGATCTGATGCTGATGGTGACCGAGGAGGACGGTTGCCTGACCGGCCATATCGACTACGCCACCGCGCTGTTCGACCGCGCGACGGTGGAGCGGTACGCCCGCTATCTGGAGCGGGTGCTGGCCCAGATGGCCGCCGCGCCCGAGCGGACCGTCGGTGAGCTGGAGCTGCTGAACGAGGCGGAGAGCCGGTGGCTGCTGTCCGACTGGGACGCGACGCGGGGCGGCGGCGCGGTTCCGGCCACCGCGCCCGCTTCGCTGGTCGCCCGCTTCGATGCGCAGGCCGCGGCCCGTCCCGACGCCACGGCGCTGGAGTGCGAGGGGCAACGGCTCACCTACGGGACGCTGGCGCTGCGCGCGGGGCGGCTCGCCGCCGCGCTGGCCGCCCGCGGGGTGCGGCCCGGTCAGGTCGTCGCGCTGCACGCCGGGCGGACGCCGGAGCTGGTGGTGGGGCTGCTCGGCATCCTCAAGGCGGGCGCCGCGTTCCTGCCGCTCGACCCCGGGCAGCCGGACGCCCGGCGGGCGGCGATGGTCACGGACGCCGCTCCGGCGCTGGTGCTGACCGACCGCGCCGACGCGCCCGACGGCCACCTGGACCTGCGGACCGTCGAGGCGGAGGGCGACCCGGAGAAGGGGCCGACGGTGGCGACGGCACCCGACGATCTCGCGTACGTCCTCCACACCTCCGGCTCGACCGGGCGCCCCAAGGGCGTGGCGGTCACCCATCGCAGTGTGCTGAACCTCCTCGACACCTGGCTGGACCGGTTCGGGCCCACACCCGGTGAGGCGACGTCCGCATGGTCGGGCATCGGCTTCGACGCGATGGTCCACGAGCTGCTGCTGCCGCTGACCACCGGCGCCGAGCTGCACCTGGTTCCCGACGAACTGCGGGCCGACCCCGACGCGTTGCTGGGCTGGATGCGCGACCACCGCATCGTCCAGGCGTTCCTGCCGCCCGCCTACGTCCGCTGGATCGACGAGGCGCCCGGGGAGCGGCTGGCGGGGCTGGCGCTGCGGCAGCTGTTGACCGGGGTGGAGCCGCTGCCCGAGAAGGCGCTGTACCGGATGACGGAGGCGCTGCCGGGGCTGCGGATCTGCTACGGCTACGGGCCGACCGAGGCCACGGCGTACAGCACCGCCCACACCGATCCGCGGCCGCTGGACCGGTCGTGCCCGATCGGCCGGCCCATCGGCAACACCCGGCTCTACCTCCTCGACGCGCGCATGCGGCCGGTGCCGCCGGGTGTGCCGGGCGAGATCTGGCTCGGCGGCGCCTCCCTCGCCGCCGGGTACCACGGCCGTCCGGATCTGACCGAGGAGCGGTTCCGGCCCGATCCGTTCGTGCCGGGTGAGCGGATCTACCGCACCGGCGACCTGGCGCGGCGGCTGCCCGACGGCACCGCGGAGTTCCTGGGCCGCCACGACGACCAGATCAAGCTGCGCGGCTTCCGCATCGAACCGCGCGAGGTGGAGACGGCGCTGCTGGCGCTGGACGGGGTGCGGGAGGCGGCGGTCCTCGCCGACCGGGACGACGCCGGTGAGCTGCGGCTGGTGGCCGCCCTCGGCCGGGGCGACGCCGCCCCGCGGCGGGCCGACGAGTGGCGCACCGCGCTCGCCCGCCGGCTGCCCGACCACATGATCCCCGCGCTTTTCGTGGAGTTCCCGGCGCTGCCGCTGAACCGCAGCGGCAAGGTGGACCGGGACGCGCTGCTGGCGGCGGCGCACGCGGTGCCGTCGCGGGTGAACACCGCGGCGCCGCGCGATCACATCGAGCTGGCGCTGCACCGGATCTGGCAGGGCGTGCTGCGGCGCCCGTCGATCTCCGTCGCCGACAACTTCTTCGACATCGGCGGCACCTCCGTCTCGGCCATCAAGGTGGCCTCCGCCGTCCGCGAGGAGTTCGGCGAGACGCTGCCCATCCGCGACCTGTTGACCCATCCGACGATCGAGGCGCTGGCCGGGCGGCTGCGGTCCGGCGCGTCCGGGCAGCAGGGGAGCAGCCTGATCGAGTTCCGGCCGGGCGACGGGCGGCAGCGGGTGGTCTGCGTCCATCCGGCGGGCGGCACCGCGTTCTGCTATCTGCCGCTGGCCACGGCGCTGCCGCCGGAGGCCGGGGTGGTCGGGATCCAGTCGCCCGGTCTGAACGCCGGGGAGGAGCCGCTGCCGTCGGTGGAGGCGATGGCCGAGGAGTATCTGCGGCTGATCGGGGTGCGCGAGGACGAGGCGCTGGTGCTGTGCGGACTGTCGTACGGCGGGCTCGTCGCGCATGCGATGGGGCGGCTGCTGGCGGAGGCGGGGCACCGCCGGGTGAGCGTGGTGCTGCTCGACACCCGCTCCACCGACGACCCGGCGGCGCGGGCGGCCGTCGTGCCGGTGGACGCCGAGGAGTTCCGCGCGAAGCTGGTGCGGTTCAACGGGATGTACCCGGGCATCGAGGACGCGCAGATCGACCGGTACCTCCGGATCTACAACCACAACCGGATGACCGCCCGCGACCACGAGGTGCCGTCGACCGGCGCCCGGCTGGTGTTCGTCCAGGCCACCGAGGAGGACGAGGCCCCGGCGGCCCGGCAGGAGGTACGGGCGTTCTGGGAGCGGCGGGCCGGCGGCGGGTTGATGACCGCGCCGGTGGCCTGCGGCCACTGGGACATGCTGGAGGGCGACCAGTTGCCGCGGGTGGCGGAGCTGATCGCCGCGGAGCTGGCCCGGCTGCCGGAACCGGCGCCGCCCGCCGCCCCGGAAGCCCCTGACGCCCCTGACGCCCCGGGTGACGACTCCCCCGCCGGAGGTGCGGCATGACGGAATCCCCGAACGAGCCCGTGGCGCACCGCGGGCCCGCGCCCACAGAGCCCACAGAGCCCACCGAACTCCCGTATCCAGAAGGTGGGTTGATGCCCGGACTGGCACAGGCGGTGCATGCCCGGGCGCTGCGCACCCCCGATGCGCCCGCGGTGTGCGACGGTGCGGTGCGGCTCGGCTACGCCGCGCTGGACGCGGCCGGTGCCGCCGTCGCGGACGGGCTGCGCCGTCACGGTGTGCGCCCCGGGCAGGCGGTGGCGGTGCAGCTGCCGCGCTCCTGGCAGCTGGTGTGCGTGATGCTCGGCGTGCTGCGACTGGGCGCCCGCGTCGTCCCGCTGGACGCGCAGAGCCCGCCGGAGCGGCGGCGCCACATCCTCACCGACGCGGACGCCGTAGCCCTCGTCCACGGCGCGCGGGCCCCCGAGGTCCCGCCGGGCGTCCGGCCGCTGGACGCGGACGGGCTGCTCGCCGCGCGGGACCGCTTCCCGGCACCGCAGGAGCGGCCGCCGTCCGGCGGGCCGGTCTCCTTCCTCCTCTACACGTCCGGAACGACCGGCCTGCCCAAGGGAGTTGAGGTCCGGGATGCGGGGGTGCTGCGGCTGGCCCGGCCCGGGTTCGTCGACACGGCGCCGGGCATGCGGTTCGCCTGCCTGTCCAATCCGGCATTCGACGCGCTGACCTTCGAGGTGTGGGTGCCGCTGCTGACCGGCGGCTGCTGTGTGATCGTCGACGACGCGGACGTCCGCGATCCGGAGCGGCTGGCCGCGGCGTTGCTGCGGGAGGGCATCGAGACGCTGTTCGTCACCGCGGCACTGTTCAACGCCGTGGTGGACACCGCGCCCGGCTGCTTCGCCGGTGCCCGGCAGGTCCTGGTCGGCGGCGAACAGCTCAACGCCCGCACCGTCCGCCGCTGGTATCGGCACAACCCGGACGCCGCCACCCGGCTGTTCAACGGCTACGGGCCGACGGAGGCCGCCACCTTCGCGGTGTCGTACGCCATACCGCGCGACTTCGACGGCGAGGTGGTGCCCATCGGGCGGCCGCTGCCGGAGACCGGCGCGGTGGTGGTGGCCACGGACGGGACACGCGCCGCGGGCGCCGGTGAGATCGGTGAGCTGTATCTGTCGGGCTCCGGGCTGGCCGCCGGGTACCGCAACCTCCCCGAGGAGACGGCGCGCCGCTTCGTCCGGCTGCCCTGGTACGACGGCGGGCGCGCGGTCCACTACCGCACCGGCGACCTGGTGCACGCCGACGCCGACGGGCTGCTGACGTTCGTGGGGCGCGCCGACCGGCAGGTGAAGGTCCGGGGCTTCCGGATCGAACCGGGCGAGCTGGAGCGGCAGATCGCCACGCATCCGGCGGTGCGCCGCGCATATGTGTGCACCCGCCGCTCCGGCGCGGACGGCCCACACGAACTGCTGGCGTTCCTGGTGCTGGACGGCGAGCTGTCGTACGAGGAATGCGAACGCCACCTCGCCGGCGGGCTGCCCACCTATATGCGCCCGCACCACCTCTTCCTGGTGGACGCGGTGCCGCTGACCGCGAACGGCAAGGTCGACGAGGCGGCGCTGCTGGCCCGCGCGGACCAGCCGTGGCGGCGTACCGGCGAGGCGCCCGCGGCCGAGGTCACGCCGTGGCAGCGGGAGGTCCTGGAGCTGGCCGGTGAGGTGCTGGGGCTGGCGGATCCCCGGCCGGACGACCGGTGGATCGCGGCGGGCGGCGACTCGCTGAAGGCGCTGCGGTTCTGCTTCGCGGCGCGCCGCCACTGGGGCTGTGAACTGGACCGTTCGCTGGTCCTCGGCGGGGATCTCGCCGCCGTCGCCGAGGCGGTGGCCGCCGCCCGCGACACCGCCGGGTCGCCCTGTCCGCCGGTGGCGCCGCCCTCGGGCGCGCGCTCCGCCCCGGCCACGAGCGAGCAGCAGCGCCTCTGGCTGCACCAGCGGCGCCACCCGGCCTCCCGGGCGTACCACGTGGGCCAGGCGTTCCGGCTGGACGGCACGGTCGACGCGGCGGCGCTCCGGCACGCGCTGCGGCAGTTGGTGGTGCGCCACTCGGCTTTGCGGACCGGGTTCGAGGCGACGCCCGAGGGGCTGCGGCAGACCGTCGGCGACCCGTACGACCCGTGGACCGACCCCGGCGCGCCGCCTCCGGACGAGGAGGGCCGACGCGCCTTCGCCGCACGGTATTTCGCCGAACCGTTCGACCTGGCGGAGCCGCGGATGCTCCGCGCCTGCCTGCTGCCGGACGCCGACGGCGCGGTCCTGCTGCTGCATCTGCACCACATCGCGGTCGACGGCTGGTCGCTCAACGTCCTCTTCGCCGACCTGTCGGAGGCGTACGCGGCGTACCCGGGCGAGGCGTCCGCGGCGCCGGACGCCGGGTACACGCCGCTCGACCACGCCCACTGGCAGGCGGAGTGGTTCACCCGCCCCGCCTACGCCGAGCGCCGCGACGCGCTCGCGGCGCACTACGCGCAGGCGCAGCGGCCGGGCGAACGGCTGCTGCCCGCGCGCCAGACGCCGTTCCCCGAGGCGCGGCTGCTCCACACCCGCCTCGACACGGTGCGCCGCACCCATGTCGACCGGCTCTGCGCCCAGCTGGGCCTGACCCGTTTCCAGGTGCTGCTGGGCGCCTTCGCCTGGGGCCTGTACGCGGTGACCGGCCGCACCCGGCCGCGGATCGCGGCGCCGGTGGCGGGCCGTCCGGTGCCCGAATTCGCGGACGGCGTCGGGATGTTCGCCAACACCGTGCTGCTGCCGCTGACCGTCGCCCCCGACGAGGAGCTGCGCGCCCAGCTGCTGCGCTGGGGCGCCGAGGTGGGCGCGGTCCTGGACCGGCAGGACGTGGCGTTCTCGGACGTGCTGGACGGCCTTGCCGACGTGCCCGGGGACGACGGCGCGCCGTTCGATGTGCTCTTCGTCCAGGAGAACACCGACTTCGAGGCGCTGCGGCTGCCGGGCTGCGCGGCCCGCCCCCTGTGGTGGCCGCCGGCCGAGGCGAAGTGCCCGCTGACGCTCTCCGTCGTCGCGTACGCGGACGGCCTGGAGTGCGTCTGGGAGTACGCCACCGACCACTTCGACGCCGAGGACGTCGCGGCGCTGGACACGCTGCTGCGGCGGGCCCTCGATCTCCTCGCCGCCGCAGGCGCGCACACCCCCGCCGAACTGGCCGCACGGCACCGCGCACTCCTGCCCGACCACGGCCGCGGCCCGCGGGCCCATCCGTCGTACGCGACGGTGGCCGAGGGCTTCGCCCGGCAGGTGGCGCGCACCCCGCACGCCCCGGCCGTCGACGACGGCACGCGGACCGTCGACTACGCCACGCTGGACGGGTACGCGGCGGCGCTGGCCGCGGAGGTGCGGGAGGCGTTCCCGGTCGCGGACGGCGCCCCGGCGCGGGTCGCGCTGTACCTGGAGCCGTCGCTGACGCATGTGGTGGCGCTGCTGGCGCTCGCCCGGCTGAACCTGACGATCGTGCCGCTCGACCCGTCGTATCCGCCCGCCGTGCTGCGGCAGGTCCTCGACCGGGCCGCGCCGCTGTGCGTGCTGGTGCCGCCGGGCGGTGCGCCCGGCCTTGACGCCGTCGACCCCGAGGGCCGTGTGGTGCGGCATCCGGTGACGCTGCGGGCGGGCGGCCCGGGGGCGCCGGTCGCGCCGCACGACGGGGCCCGGCCGCTGTACACGCTGTTCACGTCGGGCTCCAGCGGTACCCCGAAGGGCGTCCAGGTCTCCGACCGGACGCTGTGCAACCTCCTCGCCTGGCAGGCGGGCGCGGGCGGTCTGGGCGCGCCCGCCGTCACCCAGCAGTTCTCGATGCTCTCCTTCGACGTGTCGTTCCAGGAGATCTTCGGGGCGCTGTGCGGCGGCGGGACGCTGCGGCTGATCGGCCCCGGCATGCGGCAGGACGCGCCCGCGCTCCTCGCTCAGCTGGAGGCGTCCGGCGCGGAGCGGATCTTCCTGCCGTACGTGGCGCTCCAGCTGCTGGCGGAGCACGCCGTCCACCTGGGCCGGTACCCGTCGCGGCTGCGCGACGTGGTCACCGCGGGCGAGCAGTTGGTGTGCACGGACGCGATCCGCCGCTGGCTGGCGGGGCTGCCCGGTGCCCGGCTGTTCAACCACTACGGGCCGACCGAGACGCATGTGGTGAGCGCCCTGTGCCTCGACGGGGACCCGACGTACTGGCCGGAGCGGCCCGCCATCGGGCGGCCGGTGGCCGGTGCGGTGCTGCGGGTCGTCGACGGCGACGGGCGGCCGGTGCCGCCCGGCTGCCCCGGCGACCTGCTCATCGGCGGGGCCATGGCGTCCCGCTGCTACCTGGACACCCCGGGGGCGGACCTCAACGCCGAGCGGTTCACCGAACTGCCGGGCGAGGGACTGTTCTACCACAGCGGCGACCGGGCCCGGTTCGACCGGGACGGGCTGCTGCACTATCTGGGCCGCGACGACCAGCAGATCAAGCTGAGCGGGCACCGGCTGGAGCTGGGCCAGGTCGAGGCGGCGCTGCTGCGGCACCCGGAGATCACCAACGCCGTGGTGGTCCCGGACGGCGCCGCGCTGACGGCGTGCTTCGCATGCCGCGGCGCGACGCCCGCCGCCGACGACCTCACCGCGCATCTGGCGACGCTGCTGCCCGCGTACGTCCGCGTCACCCGTTTCCGGCGGCTGGCCGCGCTGCCGCGTACGCCCAGCGGGAAGCTGGACCGGGCGGCGGCGCTGCGGGCGCCCGGTGAGGAGGTGGGCGGCCGGGCGGCGGACGCGGTGCCGCGTTCGCCGCGCGAGGCCGAACTGGCCGCGCTGTTCGAGGAGGTGACCGGCCACGCCATCGAGCCCGACCGGACGTTCTTCGACGCCGGGGCCTCCAGCCTGACCCTGATGCGCTACCACCTGCGCTGCACCACGGAGCTGGGGCTGCGCTTCACCGTCGCCGACCTCTTCGAGCACGTCACGGTACGGGCGCTGGCCCGGTTCCTGGACGGGACAGCGGACGGGACAGCGGACGGGGCGGGGGCGCCGGGGTCTGACGCCGCACCGGCCGCCGTATCGGCATCGGCTTCCGCGGCGGCGCCGGCCCCTCTCCCGCAGGCCGAGCCGATCGCCGTCGTCGGTATGGCGGTCCGGCTGCCCGGTGCGGTGGATCTCGCCGCGTTCTGGGAGCTGATACGCACCGGCGCCCGCGGCATCGAGCACTTCGACGCCGCCGACGGGCTGGTCGGGGCGCGCAGCCGGATGGATGGGCTGCTCGCCTTCGACCCGGAGCACTTCGGCATCAGCCGCGCCGAGGCCCGGCTGATGGACCCGCAACAGCGCCATCTGCTGATGTGCGCGGCGCAGGCGCTGGCGCACGCCGGGATCGCGGATCCGTCGGCCGGTCCGCGCACCGGGCTGATAGCGGGCGCGGGCGAGAGCACGTACTACCGCACGATGCTGCGGGAGGCCGATCCGGCGGCGCTGCCGGACGCGTTCCGGCTGGCGCTCCACCACGAGAAGGACTTCCTCGCCACCAAGCCCGCCTACCACCTGGGGCTGACCGGCCCGGCGTTCACCGCCCAGGCCGCGTGCGCCAGCTCGCTGGTCGCGGTGCATCTGGCGGCCGGGCTGCTGCGGCAGGGCGACGCGGAGGTGATGCTGGCCGGCGGGGTGCTCGCCGACGCGACGCTCGGCGACGGCTACCGCTACCAGCCGCAGCACATCTTCTCCGCCGACGGCCACTGCCGTCCGTTCAGCGACGACGCGAGCGGCACCGTCGGCGCCAGCGGCGTCGGCGTGGTCGTCCTCAAGCCGCTGCGGCACGCCCGGCGCGACGGCGACACCGTCTACGCGGTGCTGACCGGCTCCGCGGTGAACAACGACGGCGCGGACAAGATGGGCTACAGCGCGCCGTCGCTGGCCGGGCAGCGGGAGGTGATCCGGGCGGCCCTGCGGCGCAGCGGCCGCACCGGCGCCGACCTCGCGTACGTCGAGGCGCACGGCACCGGCACCCGCCTCGGCGACCCGGTCGAGATCGGCGCGCTGCGGCAGGCGTTCGACGTGCCGGAGTCCGGCCGCACCGCGCTGGCCTCGGTCAAGAGCCAGCTCGGGCATCTGGGGGCGGCGGCGGGTGTGGTGGGGCTGATCCGCGCGGTGCTCGGGGTGCACCACGGGGTGATCCCGCCGCACGCCGACTTCCGGGCCCTGAGCCCGCACATCGACCCGGACCCGACGCCGTTCCACTTCCCGACCGCGGCGCTGCCCTGGCCCGCCGACCGGCCCCGGGTGGCGGCGGTCAGCAGCTTCGGCATGGGCGGCACCAACGCCCATGTGGTCCTGGAGGCGGCGCCCACGGCGGAGGACGGCGCCGGGCCCGAGGCCGGGGACGGCTGTCTGTTCCTCTCCGCGTCGAGCCCCGCCGCGCTGCGCGCCGACGCCGCGCGGATCGCCGACCATCTGACGGCCCGTCCGGAGACGTACGGGGCGGTGCTGCGGCATCTGCGGTCGGGGCGCCCGGAGTGGCGCTGGCGGGCGGCCGCGGTCTGTCCGGACGCGACGGCCGCGGTGCGGTGGCTGCGCACCGTCGAACCGGTCGCGGCCCGGCCCCCGGAGACCTCCGGCACCGGCGGGGCCCCGGTCGCGGACGCCCGCGGCCCGCAGGAGACGGTGGCCGCCTGGCTCGCCGGTGCGTCGCTCACCGCGTACCCCGGCCCGGCACCGGCGCCGTGGGACTTCCCGCCGCCCGCCTTCGACCTGGCGGAGTACGACTTTCCGCGGGCGCATACGGGCCGCACCGGCGCCGACCTCGCGTACGTCGAGGCGCACGGCACCGGCACCCGCCTCGGCGACCCGGTCGAGATCGGCGCGCTGCGGCAGGCGTTCGACGTGCCGGAGTCCGGCCGCACCGCGCTGG
>NZ_VKJP01000096.1 GCF_007280575.1 Streptomyces benahoarensis | reverse complement strand
GACTCCGCCCACCGGGACGCGGCCCCCGCCCCGGACGCCACCGACGCCGCCCGCGGGCGGCTGGCGCGCGCCCAGGAGGGCCTGCTGGCGGCGCTGGTCGCCGGGGCGCCGCCGCCGGAGGGCTTCGATCCCGTACGGCTGGAGGTGCAGCGCCGGGCGCTGGCCGCCAAGCGGGCCACGGTGATCGCGAAGGTCGCGCCCGAGCTGCCCGAGATCCTGGGGGACGGCTACCGCCCGGCGTTCCTCGCGTACGCGCGGGGCCGCCCGCTGACCGATGGCCACCGGCGCGACGCCCTGGACTTCGCCGCCCATCTGCTGGCGCGGGGGCTGCCGGACGACGCCGGGGCGCGGGCCCGGCTGACCCGTTGGTGGCAGGACCGGGCGGGCCCCCGGCCGCCCGGCACCGGCCCGTTGGCCCGGCTCTCCCGCTCCCCCCTGTTCTCCCGACTTCTGCGGGCCGTCCGGCCCGCCGCGCACCGGAGGTGACCACCGTGTCCTTCATTTCCTGGGTGTACCTGGTGATGGCGCTGTCATCGGTGGGCCTCATCGTGGCCACCGTCCGCGGACGTCGGCCGGAGAACAAGATCCGGCTGGTGGACGCGCCCACCCGCGACGTGTGGGAGATCGCGTTCCTGGGCGGCGGGCCCGCGCGCCTGGTGGACGCCGCCGTCGCCGCGCTGCACGAGGACGGCCGGGTGGCCGTCGGCGAGCCCGGTGTGGTGACCGTGCTCCGCAACGCCCCGCGCGACGCCGTCGAGGCGGCCGTGCTGAACGCCGCCGCGGCCACGCCTGGCGGCGCGCTGGCCGAGGTGCGGCGCCGCGCGATGACCGACCCCGCGGTCCAGGAGGTCGGCGACCGGCTCGCGCAGCGCGGGCTGATGCGACACCCCGCACGCGGGCGCGTCAGCAGGGCGTGGGCGAACCTCCAGATGGCAGGTGCCGCGGTGCTGATCCTCGGCGCCGTGCTGCTCACCGCGGCCGGTCACCTGGACGCGGACCCGGTCGAGGTCCCCACCGTGGTGGTGATCGCGCCCGCGGTGGTCGTGGCGCTGGTCATCGGCGGGATCTGCAAGCAGAGCGGACGGGGAAGGCTGACGGAAGCCGGGCGGCTCGCACTCCGGGGCGCCCAGGCCACCCACCATCCGCTCGCACACGCGAAAACGGCGGTTCCGGCGGCGCTCCTGGTGGCGATCGGCAGCGCCGCGCTGCTCTCGGACGACGTGCTGCGGGAGCAACTGGCCCAGGCACAGACCGCGATGGCCGCGACCGCGGGCGGCTCGTCGTCCGACGGCGGGAACACCTGGGTCGACGGCTCCGCACAGGCCGCCTGGTGCGGCGGGTCCGGCGGCGGATCGAGCTGCGGGGGCTCGCACCACCACGGCGGCGGGTCCTCCTGCGGCGGCTCGCACCACAGCGGGGGCTCCTCCTGCGGTTCGCACCACGGGGGTTCCTCCTGCGGCGGGTCCTCGTGCGGAGGCGGTTCCTCGTGCGGCGGTGGGTCCTCCTCCTCGTGCGGCGGATCGAGCTGCGGGAGCTGAGCGCGGAGGCGCACCACGGGGGCGGGCGGCCGTACGGGCCCGGTTCCGGCCGGGGCTCCCGGGCCGCCCGCCCGGTTCCCGCATGCTGAGATATCCCATGGCGACCGGACGGGTGTTCGCGTAGAAATTCCGCCATGGGGCTTCTCTTCCTCGCCGTCGCCGTGCTCGCCGCCGCCGTCTCCTGTCTCCGCGTCTGCCACGCCGCCCGCGTCCTGCCGCCGCCGGCCTGCCCCACCGCCCCGCCGCCCGGGGCACCCCACGGACCGACGCTGTACGAAACGGCGTTCCTGGCAGGCGGGCCGGACAGAGTCGCCGACGTCACCCTGGTGTCGATGGCGCAGCAGCGCCGTCTGCTGCTGGCGCACACCGGCTGGGCCACGGTCGTCGACCCGATCGGCCGGGACGCCGTCGAGTGCGCGGTGCTCACCGCCATCGGGTCCGACGGGCAGCGCCGCATACCGGCCATCCGCAACGGACTCGCCGCCACGGAGGCGCTGCGGTCCCTGACGGCCCGGCTGGTCGCCGCCGGTCTCGCCCCGTCGGCCGACCCGTACGGCGGTCTCGGCGAGGCACTGCGGCAGGTGCGGGCCGCCACCCTCGTCGTGCTGCTGGCCGCCGCCGCGGCGGTCTGGCAGGCCCCGCCGGAGCGCGCCACCGGGCCGCTGCTCGGCTGGTTCGCGCTGCCGCTGGTCCTGACGGCCGGTACGTGGGCGATGGCGCGCGCCGAGTACCGCCCGGCCGCGCGCTGGGCGACGGAGGCGGGCGCGGGCCGGTTGCGCCGCGCCGCCACGTCCGCCCCGCCCGCGGCACCCGGGGAGGCGCTGACCGCCCTGGCACTGCACGGCCCGCGGGCGCTCGACGATCCGGCGCTGCGCTCGGCCCTCCACTCTTCCGGGGTATAGCGGGCAACACCGCAGCCCGGTGCTTTACTTCACCGACCACCGCCCCAACCATCCCTTTTGTATGCACGTATGCGGCACGCGCGCGCGGCCGCATACGTGCCGGGCACGACGAAGGGACGGTTCGTGAAAGCACTCGCGTTGTACGGAACCATCGGGTCGCTCCTCCTGAGCGCCCTCACCACCGCCCCCGCGGACGGCGCCACCCACGCGCCCGCGCCCCTCGCGCGCCCCCTCACCTTCGGGCGCTGCGCCCCCGTCGAGCACCTGCCGTCGGACGTCGAGTGCGCCGCGCTGACCGTCCCGCTCGACTACGCGCGCCCCCAGGGCAAGCAGATCAAGCTGACGGTCAGCCGGATCCGCGCCACCGCCCCCAAGGAGCGGCAGGGCGCCCTGGTCTTCAACCCGGGCGGGCCGGGCGGCTCCAGCATGGACTTCCCGCTCTACGGCACGCTGCCCAAGTGGCGCCGGACCGCCCGCGCCTACGACTTCGTCGGCTACGCGCCGCGCGGCGTCGGCCGGTCGGTGCCGCTGTCCTGCCAGGACCCGAAGGCGTTCGCCAAGGCCCCGACGGACAGCCAGGTGCACCCCACCGCCGCCTTCAAGCGCGAGAAGACCGCGCAGGCCGCGGCGTACGCGCGCGGCTGCGCCCGGAAGGCCGGTGCCGATCTGCCGTTCTACAACTCCGTCAACAACGCCCGCGACCTCGACATGCTGCGGGCCGCGCTCGGCGAGCGGAAGCTGACGTTCATGGGCGCGTCCTACGGGACCTACTTCGGCGCCCTGTACGCCACGCTCTACCCCGGGCACGTCCGCCGGATGATCTTCGACAGCGTCGTCGACCCGGACCCGCGGCAGATCTGGTACCGCAACAACCTCACCCAGAACATCGCGTTCCAGGGCCGCTGGCGCGACTGGCTGCGCTGGGTCGCCCGCCACCACGACGCCTACCACCTGGGCACCACGGAGCGGGCCGTGCAGCACGCGTACGACACCGCGCTCGCCCGTCTGCGGCGCCATCCGGCGGGCGGCACGGTGGGACCGGCGCAGCTCCAGTCGGCGTTCCTGAGCACCGGCTACAACGACGTGTACTGGCCGCGCCGGGCGGCGGCCCTGTCGGCGTATCTGCGGGGCGATGAGAAGCCGCTGCGGGCCCAGGCGGCGCCCGATCCCGAGGACGCGGCCGCCGAGGAGAACAGCAACGCGGTCTACACCGCCGTCCAGTGCAACGACGCGGCCTGGCCGCGCGACCTGCGCACCTGGGACCGCGACAACGCCGAGGTGGCGCGGGTCGCGCCGTTCGAGACCTGGGACAACGTCTGGATGAACCTGCCGTGCGCCTTCTGGCCGGACGCCGCGCAGTCGGCGCGCGCCGGGCTGACCGCCGCGACCGGCCGGGCCGCGGACCGGGCCCCCGGGGCGGACGAGGTCGGCGAGGCCGCCCGGTACGCGGCCGCCGCCCGGGCGGCGCAGGCCCTCCCCGGGCACCGCGGTCCGGTCGACATCCGTACCGCGCCCGGCGCCCTGCCGCCGGTCCTGCTGCTGGCCGCCGAACGCGACGGCGCCACGCCCTACCCGGGCGCCCTCGGGCTCCAGGAGCGCCTGCCGGGCTCGTCCCTGGTCACCGAGAACGGCGCCGGAACCCACGGCATCGCGTACGGCCCCAACACCTGCGTGAACGCGCATGTGGAGGCGTATCTGCTGCACGGCACCGTCCCCGGGCACCGGGTGTACTGCGCGCCGCGCGCCGAGCCGAAGCCGGGCGACGGGACGCGGGCCACCAGGAAGGCCCGGAAGGGCGCGACAAGCCCCCGGTGAGCCCCCGGAGGACACAGCGACGGCGGGCCGCCCCGTGATGGGGCGGCCCGCCGTCGTGGTGCACGGGCCGTACGCGGCCGGATCAGGCCAGGCCGGCGACCAGTTCGGCGACCGGCTTGCGGCGACCGGTGTAGAACGGCACCTCCTCGCGGACGTGACGCCGCGCCTCGGAGCCGCGCAGATGACGCATCAGGTCGACGATGCGGTACAGATCGTCGGCCTCGAACGCCAGGATCCACTCGTAGTCGCCGAGCGAGAACGACGGCACGGTGTTGGCGCGGACGTCCGGGAAGCCGCGGGCCATCTTGCCGTGGTCGGCGAGCATCTTCCGGCGCTCGTCGTCGGGCAGCAGGTACCACTCGTAGGAGCGCACGAACGGATAGACGCTGACGTAGTCGCGGGGGCGCTCGTCGGCGAGGAACGCCGGGATGTGCGACTTGTTGAACTCGGCGGGGCGGTGCAGCGCCATGTTGGACCACACCGGGGTGAGGGCGCGGCCCAGGCGGGTGCGGCGGAAGAGGTTGAACGCCTCCTGGAGGGCGTCCGCGGTCTCCGCGTGCCACCAGATCATCACGTCGGCGTCGGCGCGCAGCCCGGAGACGTCGTAGGTGCCGCGGACCACGACGTCCTTGGCGGCGAGCTGCGTGAACAGCTCCTCGACCTCGTCGGCGTACCCGCTACGGTCCTCGGGGAGGACGTCCCGCAGCCGGAAGACCGACCACAGGGTGTAGCGGATGGTGTCGTTGAGGTCCTTCGCCTTCTTGCCGGCGTTCTGCGCCCGCTCCGCGGCGGACCGGTCGGGGGTGGAAGCGGTGGAAGCGTCTGTCATACCGACCATTCTCACTCGCCTCCGGAGAAGTCCGGCGCCCGGGTCTCCAGCGCCGCGAGGATCTCGTCGGCGGCCCGCCGCGCCGACCCGATGCACGCCGGGATGCCGACGCCGTCGTAGGCCGCGCCGCAGACCCGCAGCGCCCCGGGGAGCGCCGCGCGGATCCGGGCGACCCGGTCCGGGTGGCCGACGAAGTACTGCGGCAGCCCGCCCTCCCAGCGGGTGACGGTGGACGCCACGGGGCGGACGGCAAGGCCCACCGCCGCGCCGAGGTCGGCGAGCGAGATGTCCACCAGCTCGGCGTCGTCGCGGCCCAGCAGCGCGTCGTCCTGGTAGCGGCCGACGGAGGTGCGCAGTACGAACAGCTCCGGGTCGGCGTCGGCGATCCACCCCCACTTGCGGCTCGCGAACGTCGACGCCTTGATGCGGTGGCCGTCCACGGGCGGTACGAGGAAGCCGCTGCCCTCCGGGATGCGCTCCAGGTCGGCGCGGCGGAAGGCCAGGGTGATCAGCGCCATCGAGGCGGAGTCGACGGTGTCCAGCTCGGTGGCGGCCGCCGGGCAGTCGTCCCGCAGCAGCCGTGCCGCGGGCCCGGCGGGCGCCGCCAGGACCACCGCGTCCGCCTCGATCGTGCGGTCGCCCGCCACCACCCGCCAGCCGTCGGCGCCGCGGCGGCGCAGCGAACGAACGGGGGTGCGCAGCGCGATCTCGCCACCGGCGGCGCGTACCGCGTCCGCGACGGCGCCGGGCAGGGTGCCGATGCCGCCGTCGATGCCCATGAAGACCGGCCGGTCGGCGGGGAGGTCCCGGGCCGCCTCGGCGGCGCGCTCCTGGAGGGAGCGGACCCCCGCGATCAGGGACCGCTCGGCGCGGGCCGCCTCGAAGAGCTGCGGGACGGCGGCGCGCATCGAGATGCGGTAGGCGTCGCCCGCGTAGACGCCGCCGAGCAGCGGCTCGACGAGCCGGTCGACGACCTCGCGGCCGAGGCGCTCCGCGACGTACGCGCCGACCGCGACGTCCTCGCCGACGTCGGTGCGCTCCAGGGTCGCGTCGGCGGCGATGCGGTCGAGGCCCTCCGCCGAGATGACGCCGGAGGCCGCGAGCGGGGCGAGGTCGCCGGGGACGCCCATGACGTGGCCCTTGGGCATGGGGCGCAGCGCCCCGCGCGTCCAGAGGGTGGCGGAGGCGGTGGCGGGCGGCTGGAGGCGGTCGCCGAGGCCGACGGCGCGGGCGAGGTCCACGCCCTCGGGGCGCCGCGCCAGCATCGACTCGGCGCCCAGGTCGACGGGTACGCCGGCGATCTCCCCGGCCCGCAGCTTGCCGCCGAGCCGCCCGGACGCCTCCAGGACGGTCACCGCGGCGCCGCCTTCGAGGAGGCGGTGCGCCGCGGCGAGGCCGGCGATCCCGGCGCCGATGACGACCACATGGCGGCCGGCTGCCCGGCCCGTACTGGTGTGCGCTGCGCTCATGCCCCCACTCTCTCAGAGCGCTCCGGGCGCCGGGACGTTGGCCGAGGGCCCCGTTGACACCGCCCGGGGCCCGGCAAAGACTCGGGCGGGCGGCGGCCCGGCGCCCGCCCGCGCCGCTGCCGCCCCGCGCAGGCGCGCGCCCGGACGGCCCGGTCCCCCGGCTCCCCGGACAGCCCCAGACAGCGAGGACACCCTTGATGACCGAGCACCGCGCACGGGACGTCTACGTCGTCGACGCCGTACGGACCCCGGTCGGCAGATACGGCGGTGCGCTGGCGGGCGTACGCCCCGACGATCTCGCCGCGCACGTCCTGGCGGCGCTGGTGGCGCGCAGCCCCGAGCTGGACCCGGCCCTCATCGACGACGTCGTCCTCGGCGACGCGAACGGCGCCGGTGAGGACAACCGGAACGTGGCGCGCATGGCCGTGCTGCTGGCCGGGCTGCCGGACACGGTGCCCGGGGTGACGGTCAACCGGCTGTGCGGTTCGGGTCTGGAGGCCGTCATCCAGGCGGCGCGGGCCCTCGCGCACGGCGATGCGCACCTCGTGGTGGCGGGCGGCGTGGAGTCGATGAGCCGGGCGCCGTACGTCCTCGCCGCACCGGACCGCGGCTTCCCGACGGGCAACCAGGAGCTGTACTCCACGACGCCGGGCTGGCGGATGGTCAACCCGCGGATGCGGCCCGAGTGGACGGTCGCGCTGGGCGAGGGCGCCGAGAAGATCGCCGATCTGCACGGGATCACCCGCGAGCAGCAGGACGTGTTCGCGCTGGCCAGCCATCAAAAGGCGAGCCGCGCCTGGCGCGAGGGGCACTACGACGCGGAGGTGGTGCCGCTGCCCGGGGTGGCGCTGGAGCGCGACGAGACGATCCGGGAGGCGTCCTCCCTGGAGGCGCTGTCCCGGCTGAAGCCGGTGTTCCGCCGCATCGGCGGGACGGTCACCGCCGGGAACTCCGCGCCGCTCAACGACGGCGCGGCGGCGCTGCTCCTCGCCGACGAGGAGGGGCTGCGGGCCACCGGCCGGGAACCGCTGGCCCGGATCGGCGCGAGCGCGGTGACGGGCGTGGAACCGCAGTTCTACGGGCTCGGCCCGGTCGGCGCGGTACGGCGGGCCCTGGACCGCGCCGGGCGCGGCTTCGGCGACCTGGCGGTCTTCGAGCTGAACGAGGCGTTCGCCGCACAGGCCCTGGGGTGCATCGGCCGCTGGCCGGAGCTGGACCCCACCCTCGTCAACCCACGCGGCGGCGCCCTCGCGATCGGCCACCCCCTGGGGGCGTCGGGTGCGCGACTGGCCGGTGCGGTGGCCCACCAACTCGCGGCCCGCGGCTCCGGCACGGGCCTGGCGGCGCTGTGCATCGGGGTGGGGCAGGGACTGGCGGTCGTGCTGGAGCGGTGAAGGGGCGGGCCGGGCCCGGCACCGCACGGGGCTTCGTGACGGCCCCGGCCCGGTGAGCGGCGCCGCACGGGGGCCTCGTGGCGGCCCCGGCCCGGCCCCGTCACAGTCCGCTCCCCGCCTCGTCCCGGCGTGGCCGCCGCGCTCCCCCGCCGTTGTCGGTGCCGGGCCGTAGCCTGGCTCGGGTGGGCTCGTGCGGGCGTTCCGCGCGGGCACGGCGGACGGCGTGAGGGGCTTCCATGGCGGAACGACTCGTGGTCATCGGCGGCGACGCGGCGGGCATGGCGGCCGCCTCGCAGGCCCGGCGGCTGAAGGGGCCCGGCGAGCTGGCCATCACCGCGTTCGAGCGCGGCCACTTCACGTCGTACTCCGCGTGCGGCATCCCGTACTGGGTCGGCGGCAAGGTCGACGGCCCCGCGGCGCTGATCGCCCGTACGCCCGAGGAGCACCGGGCGCGCACCATCGACCTGCGGATGCGGACCGAGGTCACCGAACTCGACCTGGAGCGCGGCCGGGTGCGCGCCCGGGCGCTGGACGACGGCGGCCGGGAGAGCTGGACGGACTTCGACAAGCTGGTGCTGGCCACCGGCGCCCGGCCGCTGCGTCCCCCGCTGCCCGGTATCGAGGCGCGCGGGGTGCACGGCGTGCAGACCCTCGACGACGGCCGCGCCCTGATCGACACCCTCACCGCGTCCCCGGGCCGCCGCGCCGTGGTGATCGGCGCCGGGTACATCGGCGTGGAGATGGCCGAGGCGCTGGTCCACCGCGACTACGCGGTGACGGTGCTGGACAGGGGCGAGCAGCCGATGTCCACGCTCGACCCGGACATGGGCGCGCGGGTGCACGCCGCGATGTGCGGCCTGGGCATCGAGACGGTGCGCCGCGCCGTCGTCACCGCTGTCCTGACCGACGACGAGGGGCGCGCCCGCGCGGTGGCCACCGAGGACGCGGAGTATCCGGCGGACGTGGTGGTGCTGGGGATGGGCGTCCGTCCGGAGACGGCGCTGGCCGAGGCGGCGGGGCTGCCGCTCGGGGAGTCCGGCGGGCTGCTGACGGATCTGTCGATGCGGGTGCGCGGCCGGGAGAACGTCTGGGCGGGCGGCGACTGCGTGGAGGTCCTCGACCTGGTGGCGGGCCACACCCGCCATCTCCCGCTCGGCACCCACGCCAACAAACACGGCCAGGTCATCGGCGCCAACGTCGCGGGCGGCTACGCCACCTTCCCCGGGGTGGTGGGCACCGCCGTCAGCAAGGTCTGCGATCTGGAGATCGCCCGCACCGGCCTCCTGGAGCACCAGGCCCGCGCGGTGGGCCTGGAGTTCGTGACCGTGACCATCGAGTCGACCCATCACGCCGGGTACTACCCCAAGGCCCGGCCGATGCACGTGAAGATGCTCGCCGAGCGGCGTACGGGGCGGCTGCTGGGCGTGCAGATCGTCGGCCGTGAGGGCGCCGGGAAGCGGGTGGACATCGCGGCGGTCGCGCTGACCGCCGGGATGACGGTGGAGCAGATGATCATGCTCGACCTGGGTTACGCGCCGCCGTTCTCCCCGGTGTGGGATCCGGTGCTGGTCGCGGCCCGCAAGGCCACGGCGGCGGTCCGGGCCGCCGGGGTGTGACGCCCGGTGGACCGGACCGGCGGCTCAGCGCGCGGTCTGCGTGTGGACGTACTCGACGAGGCGGGTCAGCGCGTCCGGGTCGGTGGCGGGCAGCACGCCGTGGCCGAGGTTGAAGATGTGGCCGTCGAGCCCGGCGGCCGCGTCCAGCACCTCACGGGCCTTGGTCTCCACCGCCTCGCGCGGGGCGAACAGCACGGCCGGGTCGATGTTGCCCTGGAGCGCCTTGCCGGGGCCGACCCGCCGGGCCGCCTCGTCCAGCGGCACCCGCCAGTCGACGCCGACGACGTCCGCCCCGGCCTCGCCGAGCAGGCCCAGCAGCTCGCCGGTGCCGACACCGAAGTGGATCCGCGGCACGCCGTGGTGCGCGACCGCCTCGAAGACCTTCGTGGAGGCGGGCATCACCGAGCGGCGGTAGTCGGCGGGCGACAGCGCGCCGACCCAGGAGTCGAAGAGCTGCACGGCGCTCGCCCCGGCCTCGATCTGCACGGTGAGGAAGGCGGCGGTGATCACGGCGAGGCGGTCCAGCAGGTCGGCCCAGAGCTGCGGGTCGCCGTACATCAGCGCCTTGGTGTGCTCGTGGTTGCGGGACGGGCCGCCCTCGACGAGGTAGCTGGCGAGCGTGAACGGCGCACCGGCGAAGCCGATGAGCGGCGTGGGCCCCAGCTCCTTGACGAGCATCCGCACCGCCTCGGTGACGTACGCGACGTCGCCGGGCTCCAGCGGACGCAGCCGGTCCAGGTCGGCGCGGGTGCGGATCGGGTTCTCGACGACGGGGCCGACGCCCGGTTTGATGTCGAGGTCGATGCCGATGGCCTTGAGCGGGACGACGATGTCGCTGTAGTAGACGGCAGCGTCGACGTGGTGGCGGCGCACCGGCTGGAGGGTGATCTCCGTGACCAGCTCGGGCTGCGTGCAGGAGTCGAGCATCGCGATGCCCTCGCGGACCTTGTGGTACTCGGGCAGCGACCGTCCGGCCTGCCGCATGAACCACACCGGGGTGTGCGGCACCGGCTCGCGCCGGCAGGCCCTGAGGAAGGCCGAGTCGTACGTTCCGGTCTGCTGCTGGCCCGTCGGGCGGTCGTTGTCGCTCACGCACGGAATCTTCGCATGCGGCACCGGACACCTCCGAACGGGCGACGCGCGCATCGGGTGTCCTCCCCCTCCGCGGCGCCACTACCGCCTACTCTTCCGGGCATGGCTGCGGCGTACGAACACCTCTCGGACAGCGCGGACGAGACCCCGATCCCCTTCCGACGAGCGGTCGAGTCGCTCCGCGCGGCTCGGCTGCGTCCCGAGATCGACCTCGATGCGGTCCCCGCCCCGAAACGGCTCGCGCCGTACGCCACCGCGCTGGAGGCCACGGTGGTCGAGCGGGGCGCGGGCCCGGACGGCGAGGACGCGGATCTGGCGGACGGACGGCTGGTGCTGCTGTACAACCCCGCCGGGCACGAGGCGTGGCAGGGCGCGTTCCGGGTGGTGACGCTGGCGCGGGCGGAGCTGGAGCCGGAGATGGGCACCGATCCGCTGCTGCCCGAGGTGTCCTGGTCGTGGCTGACGGGCGCGCTGGAAGCCCGCGCGGTGCGGTACGGCGAGGCGAGCGGGACGGTGACGCGGGCCGCGTCGCACCACTTCGGCGGTCTGGCGGCGCGGGAGCCGGCCACCCAGATCGAGATCCGCGCGTCGTGGACCCCGGCCGAGGGCCCCGGCGGTGTACCCGACACGGGCGGGCACCTCGCGGCGTGGTGCGATCTGCTGTGTCAGGTCGCCGGTCTGCCCCCGGCGTCGCAGGAGGCCGGTCCGCGCGGCGGTGTGGTGCCGCTCCCCCAGCGCCGGGGGGTCCAGCCCCGCTGAGCCGTCCCGCGCCGGGCGGCGAAGCCCCGGCCCGGCCGACCGGCGCCCACCACTCACGACCGTCCGGCCACCGGGCACGACCCCGAACCGAGGGCGTCGCACCACGCGGTGCGGCGCCCTCGGCGTGTCCGTGCCGTGCGCCTGGCGCCGTCCTCGCGCACCGTGCGCGGAAAGAGGTGCGCCGTTGATCACCCCGGTGTTCACGTATGATCGCTCATGCATCCGATTTGTCCGAATTGACACTAACTAAATCGTGATCGATGCCTAAAGTCCCCTCGGATTGCTGCCGAAGAGGTCAGTGACCCTTCACATACGGAACGTCCCGGCTCGCCCCTTGTAGCCGGTCGTGTCCGTCCCGCCACTCCCCCCAGGAGGCCCGGTGTCTGTTCTCCTCGAGCAACCTTCGAGCCTGGTCGCCTACCGCCCGAACAAGCCGACGGCCATGGTCGTCGTGGCCGACCCTCGCGTCCGCTCCACCGTCACCCGCCACCTGTGGGCCCTCGGAGTACGGGACGTGATCGAGGCGTCGTCGATCGCGGAGGCCCGCCCCCGCGTCGGCAACCCACGCGACATCTGCGTTGCCGACGTCCACCTGCCCGACGGCTCCGGCCTGACGCTGCTCTCCGAGACCCGCGCCGCCGGGTGGCCCAACGGCCTCGCCCTGTCCGCCGCCGACGACATCGGCGCGGTACGCAACGCCCTCGCGGGCGGCGTCAAGGGCTATGTCGTCACCGGCACCCGCACCAACCTCGGCCTGCCGGGCCGCCCGGGAGCCGCACCCATCGGCGCCCACGCCGCCCGTATGCAGCGCCGCCCGCCGGGCGCCCCGGGCCACCCGGGCGGCTACCGCGAGCTGTCGGGCCGGGAGGTCGAAGTGCTGCGGCTGGTGGCGGAGGGCCAGTCCAACAAGGCGATCGGCGTGTCGATGGGGCTGTCCGCCCTGACCGTCAAGAGCCACCTCGCCCGCATCGCCCGCAAGCTCGGCACCGGAGACCGGGCCGGAATGGTGGCCGTGGCGCTGCGCACCGGCATCATCCACTGACCCGCACCCCGACACATCGCCCGCCGAGGGAACGTTCCCCTCGACGGGCGATGCGCATACACAGATACCCTTGACAGGTGACCGACGCCCAAAAGACCGCAGCAGACACGACACTGCGAGCAGCCGGAGACTCGCCTCCGGATTCCCGACCGGCGCCGGAACCCCTGTTGGAGCCCCGTGAGGGCATCCCCCCGGTGACCGCCAGCGGTGACGCCCTCGCCGAGGTCGTCGCCGCCCTCGCTGCGGGCAACGGCCCCCTCGCCGTCGACGCCGAGCGTGCCTCGGGCTACCGCTACGGCCAGCGCGCCTACCTCGTCCAGCTGCGCCGCCAGGGCGCCGGCAGCGTTCTGATCGACCCGGTCGGCTGCCCGGACCTCGGCACGCTCGGCGACGCCGTCGCCGACACCGAGTGGGTCCTGCACGCCGCCACCCAGGATCTGCCGTGCCTGCGCGACATAGGGATGGTGCCGACCCGGCTGTTCGACACCGAGCTGGCGGGCCGCCTCGCCGGTTTCGCGCGGGTGGGCCTGGGCGCGATGGTCGAGAACGTCCTCGGCTACGCGCTGGAGAAGGGCCACTCCGCCGTCGACTGGTCGACCCGTCCGCTCCCCGACCCGTGGCTGCGCTACGCCGCGCTCGACGTCGAGCTGCTGGTGGATCTCCGCGACGCGCTGGAGGAGGAGCTGGAGCAGCAGGGGAAGCTGGAGTGGGCCCGGCAGGAGTTCGCCGCCATCGCCGGTGCTCCCCCGGCCCCGCCGCGCAAGGATCCCTGGCGCCGCACCTCCGGGATGCACAAGGTGCGCCGCCGTCGTCAGATGGCCGTCGTCCGCGAACTGTGGACGGCGCGCGACCGGGTGGCCCAGAAGCGCGATGTCTCCCCGGGCAAGGTGCTCGGCGACTCCGCGATCGTGGAGGCGGCGCTGCATCTGCCGCCGAACGCCCACGCGCTGGCCGCGCTGCCCGGCTTCGGGCACCGGATGGGCCGCCGTCAGCTGGAGCAGTGGCAGGCGGCCGTGGACCGGGCGCGGGCGCTGCCGGACAGCGAACTGCCGCAGCCCGGCGCGCCGCTCAACGGCCCGCCGCCGCCCCGCGCCTGGGCGGACAAGGACCCGGTGGCCGCGGCGCGGCTCTCGGCGGCGCGTGCGGCGGTGACCGCGCTGGCGGAGGAGCTGAACCTCCCGCAGGAGAACCTCATCACGCCCGACACCGTGCGCCGGCTGTGCTGGGAGCCGCCCGCCGAGCCGAACCCGGATGCCGTCTCCGCGGTCCTGGCCGGGCACGGCGCGCGCCCCTGGCAGGTCCAGCTGGTGTCGCCCCTGCTCACCCAGGCGCTGACGACGCACGACGGCTGACGGCACACCGCACCCCGGCGGCCTCATGGGCGCGCCGGGGTGCGGGTGGCCGCTCCGGACCGTACGGCGCCGGGGCCGCGGACCGGTCTACGGGCGTCAGTCCTGGTCGGTGTGTTCCTGCAGGATCTTGTTCTCCTTGGCGTCGACGTCGAAGGTCGTCTTCTTCCAGTCGGAGGTCGAGACGACGTCCACCTTCCAGACGGGCTTGCCGTGGTCGGTGTTCTCCAGCTCGATCGCCGCGACGTCGCCCTTCTTCTTCGCCATCGCCGTCCTGGCGGCCGTCGGCGCGGTGACCGTGGCGTCCCGCAGCCGCTTCGCCAGCGCCTTGCGGTCCTCGGCCTTCTGCTGCTCGGCGACCGGCTTCCCGGCCCTCCCGGTGACCGCGTCGACCCGGACGGTGTGGGCGGTGCCGTCGGCCGCCGCCATCACCGTCTCCCATACGGGGTTGCCGGCGCCTCCGCCCTTCAGTTCGGTGGAGACGGGCTCGGTGTGCGGCACGGCGCCCGCCGCGGCGGTCAGCACCTGCGTGTGGTCGGCCTTGGTCTTCGCGAAGAGTTCCTTGCTCTCGCTCTGGTCCTTGGTCAGATTCCGGCCGGGCGAGGTGTTCGGGGAGCCGCCCGGGGAGGTGGCCGCCGCCGGGGACGCCACCTCGGGACTGTCCGGCGCACCGCTCACGCTCTTGCCCGTGCCGCTGCCGCAGCCCGCGAGGAGCGCACCGGTGGCGGCAACGGCGCACACCGCTCCGAGCGCGCGGGGCCCCACGGGACACCGCCGACCGCGCACACGCACCACCAGATCCTTACGCTTTGTGTCCATAGGGGCACTCTATGTGCGCCTATGGTTGATCACATCTCCACGGCGCCGACACCTCCGCGATGTGACCTTCACCGCTCCGGGCGAGGGGGCTGTGCAGCATGGTTACCCGTAAGTAGCATGTCGGTGTGATGCGTCCCTCCGGGGGCGCCCCGCAGCAGTGCCATCCCGCACCTGGAGGAGAGCCAACGTGCCTCGTACCGCTAGGGACGTCGTCTTCGTCGACGGCGTCCGCACCCCGTTCGGCAAGGCGGGCCCGAAGGGCATCTACCACGAGACCCGCGCCGACGACCTGGTCGTCAAGTGCATCCGGGAGCTGCTGCGCCGCAACCCGGACCTGGACCCCGCAAAGATCGACGAGGTCGCGCTCGCGGCGACCACGCAGATCGGTGACCAGGGCCTGACCCTGGGCCGTACCGCCGGCATCCTGGCGGGCCTGCCGCAGTCGGTGCCCGGCTTCTCCATCGACCGCATGTGCGCCGGTGCGATGACCGCCGTCACCAGCATCGCCGGTGGCGTCTCCTTCGGTGCGTACGACATCGCCGTCGCCGGTGGCGTCGAGCACATGGGACGGCACCCCATGGGTGAGGGCGTCGACCCCAACCCGCGGTTCGTCAGCGAGAAGCTGGTCGACCAGTCGGCGCTGTTCATGGGCATGACGGCGGAGAACCTCCACGACCGGCTGCCGCACCTGACCAAGGAGCGCGCCGACGCCTACGCCGTCCGCAGCCAGGAGAAGGCCGCGAAGGCGTACGCCAACGGCCAGATCCAGGCCGACCTGGTGCCGGTCTCGGTGCGCCGGACCAACGCCGAGGCGGGCGAGATTGGTTGGGGTCTGGCCACCGCCGACGAGCCGATGCGGCCGGGCACCACGCTGGAGAACCTCGCCGGGCTGAAGACGCCGTTCCGTCCGCACGGCCGGGTGACCGCGGGCAACGCCGCCGGTCTCAACGACGGCGCGACCGCCTCGCTGATCGCCGCCGAGGATGTGGCGCGCGAGCTGGGCCTGCCCGTCAAGATGCGTCTTGTCGACTACGCCTTCGCGGGCGTGGAGCCGGAGGTCATGGGTATTGGCCCGGTCCCGGCGACGGAGAAGGCGCTGGCCAAGGCCGGTCTGACCATCGACGACATCGGCCTGTTCGAGATCAACGAGGCGTTCGCCGTCCAGGTGCTCTCGCTGCTCGACCACTACGGCATCGCCGACGACGACCCGCGCGTCAACCAGTACGGCGGCGCCATCGCGTTCGGCCACCCGCTGGCCTCCTCCGGCGTCCGGCTGATGACGCAGCTGGCCCGCCAGTTCGAGGAGCAGCCGCACGTCCGCTACGGCATCACCACCATGTGCGTCGGCTTCGGCATGGGTGGCACCGTGATCTGGGAGAACCCGCACTGGAGCGGAGCGACTAATGGACACCGCGAGGGGAACAAGTGACTACTACCGCTGAGCTGTTGAAGGGCGCGGCCGAACTCTTCCCGGACGAGGTCGTCACCCAGGCGCATGTGCGCCACCTCGACCTGCCCAAGGGCGCGGGCCGCTTCGCGCTCATCACGCTGGACAACGGCCTGGACCACACCAAGCCGACCACCTTCGGCCCGCAGTCGCTCGCCCACCTGAACGTGGCGATCGACCAGGTCGAGAAGGAGGCCGCGGACGGCGGGATCGTCGGCGTCGGTATCACCGGCAAGCCGTTCATCTTCGCCGTCGGCGCCGACCTCAAGGGCGTCGAGCTGCTGAAGCGCCACGAGGACGCGCTGGCCATCGGCAAGGGCGGCCACGACGTCTTCACGCGGCTGTCGGGCCTGGCCGTGCCGACGTTCGCGTACTACAACGGCGCGGCGATGGGCGGCGGCGTCGAGGTCGGCCTGCACTGCTCGTACCGCACCGTCTCCAAGGCGCTGCCCGCGTTCTCGCTGCCCGAGGTCTTCCTCGGCCTGGTGCCCGGCTGGGGCGGCTGCGTGCTGCTGCCGAACCTGATCGGACCCGACCGCGCGGTCTCGGTCATCATCGAGAACTCCCTCAACCAGAACAAGCAGCTCAAGGGAGAGCAGGTCTTCGACCTCGGCATCGCGGACGCGCTGTTCGAGGGCGCGGACTTCCTGGAGCAGTCGCTGATCTGGACCGCCTCGGTGCTGACCGGCGAGACCGAGGTCGCGCGGCCCGAGCTGGACCGCGGCGCCGCCTGGGACGAGGCCGTGGCCCGCGGCAAGGCCGTCGCCGACGGCAAGGTGCACGGCGCGGCCCCCGCCGCCTACCGCGCGCTGGACATCATCGCGGCGGCCAAGAACGCGGGCTCCGCCCGCGAGGGCTTCGACACCGAGACGCTGTTCGCTCTCGAAAACGTGGCGCTCGCCGACCTGATCATGGGCGGCGAACTGCGCTCCGGCCTCTACGCGTTCCACCTCGTACAGAAGCGCGCCAAGCGGCCCGCCGGTGCGCCGGACAAGGCGCTGGCCCGCCCGGTCACCAAGGTCGGTGTCGTCGGCGCCGGTCTGATGGCCTCCCAGCTGGCGCTGCTCTTCGCGCGCCGCCTGGAGGTCCCGGTCGTCCTCACCGACATCGACCAGGCCCGGATCGACAAGGGCGTCGAGTACGTCCACGGCGAGATCGACAAGCTGCTGCTCAAGGGCCGCGTCAACCAGGACAAGGCGAACCGCCTCAAGGGCCTGGTGACCGGTCACCTCGACAAGGCCGCCGCCTTCGGCGACGCGGACTTCGTCATCGAGGCCGTCTTCGAGGAGATGGGCGTCAAGCAGCAGGTGTTCGCCGAGGTCGAGGCGGTCGTCCCGGAGCACGCGATCCTGGCGACCAACACCTCCTCGCTGTCGGTCACCGAGATGGCGTCGAAGCTCAAGAACCCCGAGCGGGTCGTGGGCTTCCACTTCTTCAACCCGGTCGCGATCCTGCCGCTGCTGGAGATCGTCCGCGCCGAGAAGACCGACGACGCGTCGCTGGCCACCGCCTTCGCCGTCGCCAAGTCGCTGAAGAAGACCGCGGTGCTGGTGAAGGACGCCCCGGCGTTCGTCGTCAACCGCATCCTGACCCGCTTCATGGGCGAGATCCAGAACGTCATCGACGAGGGCACATCCGTCGCCGTGGCGGAGAAGGCCGTCGAGCCGCTGGGCCTGCCGATGTCACCGCTGGTCCTGCTGGAGCTGGTCGGCCCGGCGATCGGTCTGCACGTCTCCGAGACGCTGCACGGCGCGTTCCCGGAGCGGTTCACCGTCTCCCCGAACCTCAAGGCCGTCGTCGATGCGGGCAAGCGCGGCTTCTACGTCTACTCCGCCGAGAACGGCTTCAAGCCGGAGCTGGACCCCGAGGTCGCCGCGCTGCTGCAGCAGGGCGACGCGGTGCTGACCGAGGAGCAGGTCCGCGACCGTGTGCTGGACGCCGTGGCGCAGGAGATCGGTCTGATGCTGGACGAGGGCGTCGTCGCCGAGGCGCAGGACATCGACCTGTGCCTGATCACCGGCGCGGGCTGGCCCTTCCACCTGGGCGGCATCACGCCGTACCTGGACCGCGCGGGCGTCTCCGAGCGGGTGACGGGCAAGAAGTTCCTGGCCCCGGGCCTGGCGAGCGTGCCCGCGTAAGGCACCTGGCAACACAGCGGCGCGGGTCGGCTCGGCGGAGCCGGCCCGCGCCGTCGTGCGTCCGCCGCGCCGCCCGGCACATGACAGGCTGGAGCCATGGATTCCTTGGTCATCGTCGATGCCGCGAACGTCGTCGGGTCGGTCCCGGATGGCTGGTGGCGCGACCGGCGCGGCGCCGCGGAGCGGCTGCGGGACGGGCTGGCCGCCCACGCCGCCGCGGGCCTGCCCGGGTACGCCGAACCGCCCCTGGAGCTGGTGCTGGTGGTGGAGGGCGCGGCCCGGGAGGTGGCGTCCGTCGACGGGGTGCGGGTGGAGTCCGCACCCGGCAGCGGCGACGACCGGATGGTGGAGCTGGTGGCGGCCGAGGGCGCCGGGCGGGACTGCCTGGTGGTGACCGCCGACCGCGGCCTGCGGGCCCGCGTCGAGGCGCTGGGCGCGCGGGTGGCGGGCCCCCGCGCGGTCCGCGACGCCCGGGGCGGGGGCGGTCGGTCGGGGGCGTGACGGACGACTGAG
>NZ_VKJP01000095.1 GCF_007280575.1 Streptomyces benahoarensis | reverse complement strand
GGCCCGGGGTGTCGTCCGGGTTCTCGTGCGGGTTGTCGTCCGGGGTTTCGTGCGGGGGCTCGGTGAGGTGGTTGTCGTGGTTGTCGTGCGGGGGCTCGGTGGGGGTGTTGTCCCGGCTGTCCCGGCTCTCGTTCGGGTTGTTGTCGCGGTCGTTGTCGCGGTTCTCGTCCCGGTCCTCGTTCCCGCCGTCGTCCTGGTTCTCGTCCCGGTGGTCGTGCGACGCATCGGACGTCGGCCGGGCGGAGGTGTCGATGTGGAGCCGGCGGGTGGCGCCGGGGGTGTCCTGGCCCTCCCAGTGCATCAGGCGGTGCAGGTCCGCGTTCTGCTCGGGGGTGAGCTGCGGGCGGACGTACCGGTCGAGGAAGTCCGCTTCGCTCAGGCGCTGGTCGCGGACGAGGACGGTGCCGTCGCCGCCCGAGGTGACATGCCAGGTGGTGCGGCCCTCGGTGAGGTCCGACTCCTGGGCGGTGCGCAGCGCGTCGAGCATGGTGGCGGTCTGCTGCTCGTCCCCGGCGTGGTGCGGGGCGAGGTACCAGCCCGAGTCGACCTGGACCGCCGCCTCGGTGACGCCGCCCACCTCGCGGACCACCGCCTCCGGCGAGTACCGCAGTTGCAGCATGTCGTCGAGTGCGAAGCTGCCCTGGTAGACGTCGTTGCGGGTGACGTTGCCGAGATCGAAGTGGTCGACGGAGCTGTCCGCGGCCACGTGCACATCGACCTTGAGCTTCGTGGGGCTGTGGCGCAGCCAGTGCACGGTGCGGTCGATCGACTCGGTGGGCATCGAGGTGAACGCGCCGCTGTCGTGCGACTCGGTACGGCCCTGCTTGAACTTCCCCGCGAGGTTCTGGGTCATCTTGCCGGTGGCCGCGGCGAAGTTGGCGGTGGCGCCGCCGCCGACGCTGCGGTCCTTGCCGACCGCGTGGGACTGGGTGTTGTACTGGTACTGGTAGTCGGAGCGCTCGGAGGTGCCCTTGACCCAGCCCTCCGGCGAGCCGAATGCGAGCTGGGTGAAGGTGAGCCGCAGCTTTCCGTAGGTGAGCGTCGCGACACCGGCTTCGGTGGTCAGCCGCGCGCCGAAGGTGCTGTCGTCCTCGGTGGCCTTGCCGAGGCCCGAGCGGTGCAGATGCCAGGCCAGCTCGCGGGAGTTGAGGAGCTGGCGGAGCTGCTCGCGGCCCGCCTGCCCCTTCTCCGCGAACTTCTTCGGAGCGCCGTCGTGCGCGCTCAGTTCCTTCATCAGGTCGTCGAAGAGCTTCCGCGAGGACGACTCGTTCATGTCCACCAGCACGCCGTGGTTGCGGAACTCGTCCTTGCCGATCGGCTTCGGAGTCTGCTGCGGGGGCGGCGTCTGCGTCTGCGTATCCGTAGGTGTCTGCCGCGGGGACGGCGTCTTCGTGTGCAGGTCCTGGTGTGCGGCCTGGTTCCCGGCCTGGTTCCCGGTCTGCTCTTCGACCTGCTTGAGCTGCTCAGGGGAGAGCTCGGAGCGGGCGACGACCACTTCCTCCCGTACGGGGACGGAGAGGGTGTGCGTGCCGTCCTCGTGCTGGGTGACGTACTGCCACAGCGTTTCGGCGCCGCCCTTGATCGTGGCGGCCTGGCCGAGGAGCAGGGCGTTGACCAGCTGGGACGCGTGGCTGACGCTCTCGACGGTGAGGTCGATCGTGCTGTCGACCTCGTAGACGTACAGCTCCTCCTCGGTGGTCGAGTACGCGTCGTGGCGGCGGATCATGATCGCGTCGCTGTCGGAGAGTGTGGTGCTCCGGCCGAAGCCGAAGGAGAGGGACGGCGAGGCGCCGTTGCTGCCCTTGCCGCCGGAGGCGCCGCCGCCGAACGATCCGGAGTGTTTGACGGTGTGGGAGTGCGCCTCCTCGACGCGGATGTGGGACTGCGTGTACCGGGAGAGCACGCCCTTGGAGATCTTGCCCGTGAAGTGCGCGTCGCCGGAGCCCCGGGTCAGCTGGGTGACGATGTTGGTGTACGTGTGGTGGCCGAAGCCGTCCGTCCGCATGCGGACGTGGAGGCCCGTGCCGCGCAGCAGGCTGCTGGTGCTCTGCAGGGTGCGGGCGTCGAAGATGCTGTCGCCCCCGGCCTCCGTCACGGTGCCCGGTGTGTGGTACCCGTGGTTCTTCCCCAGCGCGTCCGGAGCGTGTTGCTGAAGAAGCTTCTCCACCGTCTTGAGGATCGAGGACGACACCGGGGGCGTCGATCCGACGGGGGTGCCGTTCCCGTCCTGCCCCGTCGCCGTCGGATCGGTGTTCCGGGGGGACAGGTCCACGGTCATCGCCGTCAGCGGCAGCTTCGCCAGATGCTCGGGGACCTTCGCCTCCGCCGCCGTCACCTTGGTGTACTCGGGGCGCAGATACGACACACCGCCCTCGACGTGGACGTCCTTGACCAGGACCTGCGGCGTCCCCCAGGTACCGAGCAGGTTGGTGTCGCGCTGGACGACGCTCAGCCGCCAGATGACGTCCGCCTCGTGCTGGCGGTGCGGCAGCGTCTGGTCGACGAACTGGCCGGGGTGGATGCTGGTCACCTTGACGGTGGCCTTGCCGTCCGACACGGCCTTGCCGCCGGACGCATCCCCCGAACCGCCGCCGGAGTCATCACCGTTCTCCTTGGAGCCGCTGAGCGAGGCGCCCAGCCCGTGGGAGTGGGTGATCACCGTCTTGTCGGTGCTGGTGAAGCGGCTCATGGCCTCGTCCAGCGTGAAGTTCGACAGCTCCTGCGTCTGCTCGAAGCTCTTGTCGTTGACGGTGATGGCCTCGACGACGAACTGCACGTTGTTGTCGGTGAACGTCTTCTCCCGGACCAGCCGCCCGGCCGACGCCTGCGCGTCGCGGTTGAGGATGCCCTTGAGCTGGTCGGGGGTGAGCAGCTTCTCGACGTAGGGGACGGCGTCCTGCCGGGGGATGCCCGCCGCCTCGAAGAGCTTCGCCGCCTCGCGCTGGAGGTCCAGGGCGCCGTGCACGTGGTCGATGCGGTCCTGGCTCGCGATCCGGTTCTCGGTCATGTCGGCCGGCGTCTTCAGCGGCGGGTAGCTCTTGTTCCTGCCGAGGGCGTCCGGCTCGACGTCCACGACGGTGACCTGGTGCTTCGTCTGCTCGGTGGGCGTCTCCTCGGTGGCGGAACGCTCCTCGACCGGCAGCGACTTCGGGACCAGATAGTCGGCGCGGCCGTTGACGGTCTTCGTCAGCACCGGCTTCTGCTGCTCGTTCAGCACCTTCGTACCGGAGACGTGCTCGGCCTCCACGGTCATCTCGAAGACCACCGGGTACGAGTCGTGCCACATCTCGCCGGAGGTGTTGGCGCCCATGTGGGAGAAGCCGTACGTGGTGATGCCGTCGGACTCGGAGTGGTCGCGGCCCCGGGAGAAGAACGCGTCGGCCGGGTTCAGCGTGAACTCGTCGGTGACGTTCCCGGAGAGGGTGCCGCCGACGGTGAACGACTGGCTGGTGGTCTGGCCCTGGGAGTCCTGGAGCCATGACCAGTTCGTCGGCCACTTCTGCACGGTGCCGTTGGCGACCGGCAGCCGCCAGGCCTGTGCCTCCTCGCCGGGCCGCGCGGGGCGGGCGGAGACGCCGAAGTGCAGCAGCAGCTGACCGTTGTCGCCCTTCGGGCTGCGGAACGTCCGCCGGACGCCGCCGTTCAGCACGTCGGACGCCATATGGGACAGCTGGTCGGCATGGAAGTGCGTGGTCAGGAACTCGTTGAGGGCGTGCCGGTGCTCCTTCTCCCGGGCGGTGTTCTTGTGCCGGAACTCCGTGCGCGTCTCGACGCGGCGCGCGTCGTGCAGGAACGTCTTCGGCAGGTCGGCGAGCCCCTGGAGCCCGAAGACGCTGAAGAACCCGCGGGTCGGGGGCCGCTCCGGCGGCGTGAGCCGGTCCTCGGAGCCGTTCTGGTGGTCCGTGTGGTCTTCCCGCGGGACCTCGGTGATCTCGTCGGGGTTCTCCTGGGGGCGCTCTTCGGGGCGCTCTTCAGGGTGTTCGTCGGTGGTGTTCCGCTCCTGCGTGAGGTGGCCGCCGTCCTGCCGGGCCACGTCCGCGAGCTGCTGCTCGAAGTGGTCGGTGAGGTGCTCGGGGACGCGGATGATCACGGTCACGTCCCGGGTGCTGGAGAAGTCCGCGCTCCCCACCGGGTTGAGGCCCGCCTCGACGCGCAGCTTCAGCTCGTACGGCACGCTGGGCCCGTTGAAGCGGGTGGTGTGGGACATACCGCCGGTGTATCCCTCGGTCAGCGAAGCCGAGTTGCTGGTACCGAGGCTGAAGCCGACCGGGAAGGACAGCATCGGCAGCGCCTCGGGGCCGATGACGACGGTCGCGTCGAGGGACTTGCCGCCGCCCTTGGAGGCGGTGTGGAACACCGAGTTCCAGTCGCGGGTGTTGCCGGCCAGTCCCACCTGCGTCGCGTCACCGACCCGGCGGATGGAGGTGACCCCGGCGCGCGTCTCGGCGGCGTAGTGGGTTCCCTTGTGGACGGTGGAGGGCAGCAGCGTGGAGCTGAGCATCCGGTGGACGCTCCACAGCATCCCGTGTTCGCTGAACCAGTTGTCCAGCATCCGCCGCGGCGCCGAGTCCGGGCCCATCGACGCGTACGGCTTGGTCAGGCCGGAGACGAGCGACGACTGGCCGTGGCTCTCCTGGGCGACGAAGAACATGCTCTGCAACGCCTGCGCGAGCTTCTGCCGCGCCGTGGGCGAGGCGCCGCTCCGCACCTCCCAGGGATGTTCGGTGTGGTGGGCCTTCGGATCGGTCAGCTCGGTCGGGAAGGTCACCTCCAGGGTGTCCTTCGCGGTACCCGTCCAGTGCCGGCCGCCGCCGTCGCGGCGGATGTCGACGGAGAGTGTGGCGCCCTCGAAGCCGAAGTGCTCCCGCGTCCCGGCGAGGTTCAGTTCCGGGCGGACGTAGGTGTTGGTGAGGTTGCTGTGCCCCTTCGACGAGCTGGAGGAGCCGGTCAGCGTCACCTTGGGCTTCACGCCCACGTCGTTCACGGTCGAGGCGTGCGAGGTGGTGGCCGACACGCTGCGGCTGTTGCTCACCGTCGAACTGTCGCTGACGTTGTAGTTGACCGCCGCTTCCCGCTGCCCCTTGTCACTCTCACCGAACAGCAGCTGCCCGGTCGCCTTGGTGTCCTTGACCGGTGCGGAGCCGGGCGTGGGGGAGGACGTCGGCTGTGGCGTCGGCGCGTTGAGGTGCTGCGCCGCATCGTGGTGCACATCGCTCAGCTTGAGCGTGACGGTGTACGCGTTCCCGAACCGGCCCACGGGGACGCGCAGCTTCAGCCCGTCCTCGTCGAACAGCTTCCGGGCCAGGTACTGCCCGTTGTCGCCCGACAGGTCCTTCCACAGCTGGTCGGAGAGCTTGTCCGCCAGCCGGTCGCGGTTGGCGGGCTTCAGCTGGCCGCCGTGCAGGCCCCCGCGCTGCCCGTGGACGTTGTCGAGGGCCGACCGGACCAGCGTGTGGAGTCCGGCGGGACGCTCCCCGCCCGCGCCGAAGGTGAGGTCCCCGAACCGCTGAAGCCGCCCGAACTGGCCCAGCCCGTACCGCCCGTCCTTCCCGAAGCCCTGCGGCACCTCGACCTGCTTGGGCGGGGTTTCCTGCGGGGGAGGCTGATGGGTGCCGTCGTTCTGGCCGTCGTTCCGGTCGTCGTGCTGAGGGGTGTGCCGGCCGTCGTGCTGGTTGTCGTTCCGGTCGTCGTTCTGGCTGTCGTTGTGGTTGTTGTCCTGACGGTTGTCGTTCGGCTGCTCCTGCTTCTCCTCCGGGTTCGGCTTCTCCCGTTGGTGGGGCGTGTCCTGCTGCTCGGTCTTGTCCTGTGACGGGTCGGGCCGGGGCTCGGCGGTGGTGTCGTGCGGGATGTCGGACATGGTCTTGGCCATGGCCTGGTAGTGCGCGCCGCCGCCGTCGAAGTGCACGTACAGCGGGCTGCCCTCTCCGGTGGGCAGCGGCAGCGTGCCCCGGTCCAGGGACTTGAGCGTGACATTGACGCCGAGGGACTCACCGAGAAGCCGCGCGAAGTCGTCGGCGAACGGCGAATTCCAGAGCCCGTCGCCGTTCTGGGCTGCCTTGACCATCAGCCCCTTGGTTCCCAGTTCCCGTGCTTCCGCCGGGGACCTGACGATGTCCGCCAGCCCCGTGAACCTGCTCTGCCGCAGCAAGTCCTGCCACGCCTCCTGCTGCTTCTTGGCGTCCTCGCCGGACAGGCGCTGACGGATGTCTCTTTCGAGGGGGGCGTCAAAGGGCGTCGCCGGATTCGCGAACGCCTCGGCGACCACGAGTTGGACGGGGTCGTCGACGTGGTGCGGCCCCAGCTCCGAGGTGTCGGCCTGCTCGATGTGCCGGGCCAGATGGTTCCGCAGGCCCTGCACGTCCAGCCCCCGGATCTCGGGCAGCGTGTTCTGGTGGTAGGCGCTCACCAACACGGAGGTGAACAGACAGTCACCATCGCCCGGGACGCTCAGCACGTGGTAGGTGTCGCCGTTCACGAGGTGCTCGCCGACGACGCTGCGCTGCTGGGTGACGAACTCCGGCGGTGTCACCGGCGCCGGTTCGTGATCCCGCTCGGTGAGCGTGGTCAGATCGCCCCACTTGCTGCCGGACGGTTCCGGCGCCGCCTGCTTCTGCTGCGCGTGCTGCTGCTCGGGCGTCGGCGTCGGCGTCTGCTGCTTCTGCTCCGGCTCCTGCTTCTCCTCCTGCTTCTCCTCCTGCTTCTGTTCGTGTTCCTGCTTCTGGGCCTGCTGCTGTTCCTGCGTCTGCTGTTCCTGCTGCGGCGTCCGGTGCTCGTCGGTGATCTTCTCGGACGAGGCCGGAGTGGTCTGCGGCTGTTGCTTCTGGGTGCCGTCGGACTGGTTCTCGGGGGTGGCGGTGGAGTGGTCGGTGGACGCGGTGTCGTCGGAGTGCGAGGACGTGGCGATCTTCTGCGGCTCGCCGGTCTGCCCCCCCGACGTCTCCTCGTTCGACGTGTCCGTGCCCGTGTCCGTCTGCTTCTGTCCGTCCTCCGTGTGCGTGGTCTGCTGCGTGCCGCCCTGGTGATCGGAGACCGGCGGGGTGGCGCCGTCCTTCACGGCCTCGGACTTCGGCGATGTCTGCGCGGTGTTCGTCTGCGAGGTGTTCTGTTGGGTGGGCGCGGACTGCTGATGGCTGTTCAGGGCAGTGGCCTGGACGGCTGCCGTGTGGTGGTCGTCCTCGGTGACGTCCTCCGTGTCCGTGACGGACTTGTCGTCGGTGATGGACTCGTTGTCCACGACGGACACGTCATCGGTGACCGATTCGTCGTCCTTGACGGAGACGGCGTCCTCGTAGTGCCCGGACGTCGGGGGGCGGTGGTTGCCGCCGCTGCCGCCGCTGCCGCCGCTCGCGGTGTTCTGCTGGGACGAGGAGGGCGTGGAGGTGTCCGTCGAGCCGCCTACGGGGTTCTGGTTCGTGGTGGTCGGCTGCTGCCCTCCGCCCGTGGGAGTGGTGTCCGTCGACGCGTTCTGCTGGCCGTCGCTGGACGTGGCCGGAGGCACGTACGCGTTCGGCTCGTTGGACGAGGGCAGGCCCCGGTCGCCGTCGACGGTGGTGGGGAGCGGGCCGGGGGCGTTCTTGACGGCGTGGGTCAGGGCGGCGACCCCGGCGATGCCGCCGACGGTTCCGGCGTGGGTGGCCACCTGGCCCGCCGCGGCCGAGACGCCGGACATCGCCGTGACGTTGAAGCTCTTGTCGTCGGAGAAGAGCAGGTTGTAGAAGCCCTCGGACAGATACGCCTGACCGGCCACCGCGCCGGTCATCCCGCCGAAGTGGCCGGCCTTGGTGGCGATGTGGTCGTGCTGGTCCCGGATGGCCTTGAGCGTGGTGTCGGAGAGGTTCGCCAGCGACTGGTGCACGGCGGGGTTGAGGTGCTGGCCGCCGCCGTGGTCGAGGACCTCCTTCAGCGCGGGTCTGCTCTCGTTGCCCCAGTTCTTGGCGAAGGTGTTCCCGTACTGTTTGCCGAGGTCGCGGGCGGCCTGTTCGCCCATCGTGTCCTTGAATGTGTGGGCGAAGAGATCGCCGAAGTCGTCGCTGATCTTCTTCGTCGCCGTCTCGCCGACGCCCTTGCCCGCTGCGGAGCCGCCGAGCGGGCGGAGCAGATCGTCGGCGTTCTTGGTGACGATGTCCTGGATGCCGTGGGACAGGCTCTTGGAGGTGGTGTCCGCCACCGTGTCGGTGGCGACCGACAGCTCGTTGGTGATCTGCTTGGCGACGTTCTTGGCGATCGGACCGGCGAAGAGGTCGGACAGCTTCTTGCCGGCCTTCCCGCCCAGCAGCGACAGCGGACCCTCCAACAGCCCGTCGAGCAGACCGCCCAGCGCCGCGTCCTTGGTCAGGCTGGCGTCCCAGGAGCCGCGGTGGCCCTTCGCCATCTGGATGCGCTGCGCGAGCCCGTCCAGGGCGGTGCCGATGGACTCGTTGATGATGACGTGCATCGCGAGGTGGTCGAGGAGGGAGCGGAGCAGGCGTTGCAGATAGGTCGAGGTCTTGATCTTGATCTCGGGGATTTCTTCCCACTGGAACGTGGCGATGGCGATGATGATCTCGATCAGCATCTCGGTGATCTGAAGGATCGCCATGATCTTCATGTACTCGATGTTGACCGAGGAGGACTTGGCCACCTTCTCCAGGCCGCCGGTGATCTCCTGACCGGCCCGGACGTAATTGCGGTCACCCGCGGTGAACTCCGAGAGCGACTTCGCGTACGCGTCGGCGGTGTCCCCCGTGATGCTGTTGCGGACCGTGTTGACGGCGTGAACCACCTGCTCGGGCAGATGCTCCAGCGCCTGGCGGATCTGCCCGAAGCCGTCGCCCATGTCCCGCAGCTTGTCTTCGTTCGCGTTGCTGAAGCTCTGGCCCGTCAGGACGATGAAGAAGCCCTGTACCTCCGGGGGCGCGTAAAGGACCACCGGGTCACCGCATCCGCTGCTTCAGGCGGTGGGACGCGTCGATGTTGGCGTCCTCGGCGTTGGCGAAGGACGTCCGGGTGCCGAGGGTGTCCTCGGCCGCCTGCTGGAAGGCGACCGCGAGGTTCGCCAGCAGTTCATGGCAGGCGTCGACCGCGGGCAGGAACGTCTTCCGGAGCTGCTCGGACGTCTCGTCGCCGGAGCCGCATGCCTCGTTCACCATGCCGGAGACCGTCTGCGTCTGCGCGTAGATCTCCCTCGTGATGGCGGACAGGTCGTCGGTCTGGGTCGCACCGTGGTTTATCCCGCTCAGGTCGGCAGCCAGAATCTCGGCCACGGCCGTCTCCCTTCGTCCCCATCACATCCGTCGCACACCGGCGGCCCGGGTGGTGCCGCCGTACCGCCGTGCCGCACGGCATCCCGTACGGCACGGCGCTTTCACTTCCCGCGGGGTGACCCGCCCTGCTATCCCTGCTGCTGGCCGGGGAGGGTGCCCCGGGTGAAGGCGGTGAGGAGGTCGTCCAGCGACGAACGGCCCTCGGTCATCGCCTTCAGGTCGAGCCCCTCGGGCAGGTGCGGCGCCAGCGCCCGCTCCTTCGCCTCGGCGGCGTCCTCCTGCGCCCGCTGCACCGTCTCCAGCAACGCCTTCGCCAGTTCCGCCGCGGCCATCGACCGGTAGCGGGTGCTGTGCAGCTTGATGCCGGTCACCCGGCCCCGGGCGTCAGCCGTGACGCTGAGCAGATGATCCTTGGCCGTAGCCGTCACGCTGACCCTGTCGAGACTCTCCCGCGCCTCCTTGGCCTGTACGCGGGCCTCCTCCAGACGTTCCAGGGCGTTCTCCATACGGCCCAGGAGCGGATTGCCATTCATCGGTCTCTCCCAGATATGCGGTGTCGGCGAAGAGTTGGGTGCCCGGCCGGCCGAGTACGGTGGGCGCCATCTCCGGGTCGGTGCCCCAGACGGACGCGTCCTCGGCCAGCCAGGTCGTGCGCTCACGCTCCTGATTCTCCTGGCCCTTGCCGCCGCCCATGCCGTTGGCCATCGGCGGGAACACCGGGACGCTCGAACCGTTCTTGCCGCCGGACGAGGAGGTGGCGATCGGGCTGCGCACCCCGTTGGCGCCGTTGGTCCCCGTGGTGCCGCCCGAGGAACCGCCCGTCCCGCCCGTGCCGTTGGACGAGATCGGGATGTTGCCGGAGCCGGTGCTCGTCCCGGGACGGAACCGGTTCGAGGAGACCGGCGGCGGCGTGTACTTCTTGCTCTCGTCCGGCGTCCACCGCCGCGTGTCGGTCTGGCCCGGAGGGGGCGGCTTGTAGGTGGTGTTCCGGTTGTTGGGGTACTGGTACGGGTTCCGGCGATCGGTGTTGCCCGGGGGCGGCACGTTGCCCGGATGGCGCAGGTACGGCGGGATGTACTGGTTCCGGTCGTTGCCACCGGTCTGGCCCGGGTTGAGGTCGCCGGTGCCGCCGCCGTTGCCGTTGCCGGTCTGTCCGGGGTTGAGGTCGCCGGTGCCGCCGCCGGTGCCGTTGCCGGTCTGTCCGGGGTTGAGGTCGCCGGTGCCGCCGCCGGTGCCGTCGCCGGTCTGTCCGGGGTTGAAGTCTCCGGTCCCGTTGCCGTCGCCGGTCTGGCCCGGGTTGAGGTCGCCGGTGCCGCCGCCGGTGCCGCCGCCGGTGCCGTCGCCGGTGTTCCCCGGGTCGAGGTTGCCGGTGTCGCCGGTGCCGTCGCCGGTGTTCCCTTCAGGGTTCGGCGGCAGATCCTTGTCCTTGTCCTTGTTGGTGTCCTTGTCCGGGTTCTTGTCGTCGTCCGTGCCCGGCGGCTTGGGCGGAGGGGCCGTGTTGCCCCCGTAGCCGCCGCCGTTGATCGCGTTCTCGATGCTCGTCGGTACGGGCTTGAGCGCGAGCGTCGCGGTGTTGTACGCCTGCGCCAGCTTGATGTGGACGTCGCCGACCATGCCGTTGAGGTGCTGCTGGGCGGTTTGCAGCCAGAGCTGTTTGGCCTGTGCCTCGATCGCTTGCCAGGTGGCCTCCTGGTCGATGTACCCGATCTCCTGGCCGTCGAGGGTGAGCTGGGTGGTGCCCGCGAGGGTGTTACCGGGGTTGTCCTTGTGGTTCACGCCCACCCGGCTCAGGATCTGCTGCACCGCCCCGTACGGGGACCACGCCGGCTGCTGCTGCCAGCCGGTGTAGATCTCCTGCATCTCGTTCACCGCGGCCCGCAGCCCCTGACCGGCCTGGTTGATGGCGCCCAGGTAGCCGCCGGAGCCGCTCGGGCCGCCGGTCAGGTTGTCGATCTCCTCGAACGCCCGCGACAGCCGCAGCAGCACGTCCGCGAACGCGGCGGACGCCGACCCCTTCCAGCCGCTCTCCGGGTCGTCCAGCTTGGCCCGCCACTGGTCGAGACCGATGTGGTAGTTGTTGAAGTACTGGATGGCGCCTTGGAGTTGCTGCTCGGCGTAGGTGAAGCTGGGTATCGACGTGACGTCGGTGCCCGAGCCCGCGAGCGCGGTGAGCACCTTGCTGGAGCCCATGTTGAGCTTGGGCCAGGGCGAGTCCTTGCCGTCCATGTCCTTGTCGCCGTCGACCATGCCGACCCCGGCGGTCATCTCCACGCTGCGCCCGTTGTCGTACCGCGTGACCCACATGCCCTGCCACGGGTCCCGCCCGAGGGCGTAGTTCCAGTAGGCGCGGGTCCACGGGGGCTTCGTGACGTCCTCCAGGGCGGGGATCGGCTCCAGAGTGCCGCTGCCCGCCGTCCCCTTCTGGAAGAAGGAGTTCAGCAGTTCGGGCCAGGTCGTGGGGTCGGCCATGGGTCTGCTCCTGCGTGAGATGCGGTCGGGGGGCGGAAGGCGGCCGGGGTCCCCTCACGGACCTGGCGCCACGCGGATCAGGCGGTGGTGTGCTGCCCGCCGTCGGTGTTCTGCCCGCCCTGGTTGTCGCCGGAGGAGGAGCCCGGCGGCTGTGTGCCGCCGCTTGAGCCGCCGCTGGAGCCACCGGAGCCCTTGCCGCCCGCCGCCAGCGCGCTGCCGATGATTTCCTGGAGCTGCTGGGCCGTCAGCTGGGTGTTCTCGTCCTCGATGTTGCTCATGGCGGTGCTGGTCTCCAGGAGCTGCACCATCATCTTGTCCGAGAGGTTGTACGCCGTGGTCAGCTCGTTGAGCAGCGCGGTCGCCGCTTCCTTGAAGCGGTTCGACAGGTCGACGGCCGGCTGGTAGTTGGTCCCGCCCGGCAGCAGCTTGTTGGCGCCCTGGAACGCCTGGAGGAGGACGCGGGCCTGGTCGGCCCCCTCGCGCAGGTGGGTCAGCTCGTTCGTCCGGAAACCCTCCAGGGTCGCCTTCGTGAACGTCACGGTTCCTTTGTCGTCCGCCATGTCTCGCTCCTGCTGGGTGAGGGCGCGCGCACGCGGCGCGGGCCACGGTGATCGGCGCGGAAGTACGAAGTGGTGAGGGGGAGGGCGCCCGCCGCGGACGGGGGCTACGGGGACGGGCAGCGTGCGGAGACCTCGCTCCGCACGCCGTCCGCACGGTCCGTCAGCTGGTGGTGAGCGCACCCCACTTGGCCTGCTCGGTACCGTCGACGTGCTGGTAGTTCATCCGGACCTGGCCCAGCGTCCTGCCGCCCATGCCCAGCGTCGCGCGCATCTCGTCGACCTTCTGGATCCAGGCGCGGTGCGCGTTGTCGTACGCGTCGATGGCCTGACCGGACATCTCGCTGCGGACGGTGTTGACCTGGGCGTTCAGCTCATCCAGGTAGTTCTCGATCGTCTGCGTGTAGTTCACCAGCTCCTGATGGCCCTGGTCCATGGCTGCGTGGTTGGTGCTGAAATCGGTAAGTTCCATCTGGCGCGTCCTCACGAATCGATGGGATGACAGGGGAAGAGTGGCCGCCCGGAGGCCGCCCGGTCGCGGACCGTCGAGAGCGGTCCGCCCACACGTCGCTCAGTGGTGGCTGGTCTGTGTCACCCAGTTCTTGCTCAGGCCGACACCCTCCGACTCGGTGTTGGTGAAGCTGTTGCGCGTGCCGCCCAGCTGGTCACCCATCGCCTGGAGGGAGTCCATGAGTGCCTTGAGCTGCGTCTGCCAGGTGGCCAGGGCGTTGCCGAAGCCGCCCGACGCGTTCCCCGTCCAGCTGCCGGACAGCGCGATCTTGCTGTTCTCGACGCTGGTCTGGATGTTCTGGCAGCTGGCGTGCGTGTTGTCGATGGCCTTGGCCGCGATCTGGAGAGCGTGCTCACTGCTTGTGAGCTGGTTTCCGGCTCCCATGCTGGGCTCCTTGGAGATCGGCGCCGGACGCGGACCCGGTGTCCGTGTCCCGGCGGGAACGTGCGGTGAACGGCATCCGGGCCGGGGTGGCCGGAAGGCGGTGCGTCATCCGGCCGCCCCCTTCCCGGAGTCTGCGGTGGAGCTTCCGGAGGCGCGGCACTCGGGGTCCTCCGGCGCCTGCGGAGCCGTCAGCGCGGGCTGCGCCGCCGCCACCGGATCGAGCACGGGGCCCGTCGGCAGCAGGCGCAGCAGCGCGGACGGCAGTCGTACGGCCTCCGGCTCGGTGAACGACAGCTTCTTCAGCACCGAGTCGTCGGCCAGCGGGTACTTGGTGCCGTCCCCGGTGACGAGGTACGGCGCGCCGGTGCTCCGGCCGCTGCCCTCGCCGCCGCGGCCCGGCAGCGGGCGGGCCAGCACCGCGGTGCCCGGCTGCGCGGTCACCAGGCCCGGCTGCGGGCAGCCCGGCGCGGTGCTCTGCCGCGGCACGATCGGACGGCCACCGGCCAGCCGCCGGTCGGTCAGGGTGATCCGCTGGAGCGGGGCGTTCCCGTGCGGGGTGACGGTCAGACAGGGGACGGAGCCGCCGGGGGAGACGGCGCGGGGCGGCGCGGCGGGCAGCCCGGCCAGGAACTCCGCCGGGCCGCCCTTGGCCAGTGCCGGGCGGACCTGGTCCGGGGTGAGGGCGATCGCGGCGGGCGCGGAGCCGCCGTACGCCTTCTTCCGGGTGGCGGCGTCGCCGGTCAGCAGCTGGGAGCCGGTGAGGGTGAACGGCACCAGCCCGTCCTTGGTCAGCAGGTAGTACTGGTCGGCGGAGCTGGGCGTGTGCACCACGAAGAACTGGCCGACCAGCCGCTTCGACCCGCCGATCACCGGGCCCGCGGAGCCGCGCCCGGGAACGTCCGGCGCCGTCAGATCGGGACCGGCGGGGATCGCGGCGAGGAACGACTCGTCCACGGCGACCGGGTCGACGGTGCCGTAGCCGAGCGCCTGCACGGCGCCGCTCCGGTCGTCCAGCCGCAGCCGCTGACCGTGCCACAGCAGGTAGACGTTCTCCTTGGCGTCCTGGACGAGTACCGCCTTGGCGTCCGGCAGCGGCGGGCTCGCGGCGCTCACGCCGATCCCCACCGAGGTGGTCGCCAGCTCGCGTCCGTCGTCGCCGGTGCGGCTGGTGGCGCACACCTGCCAGGCGCCTTGGGAGAGGGCGTCGCCCGACGGCAGCGAGTCGGGCGCGTCGGGGATGCCGATCGCCGTGCCGCGTGGCACGCCCGCCAGTGATTCCCGCGAGACCTCCTGCACCAGGCCCTTCTCCCCGATGGCGAGCTTCGCCGAGGTGTAGTTGAGGACCGGGCGCAGCTCCCCGCCGCCGTAGAGGTACCGGGCGCCGGTCTCCTTCTCCACGATGATGGCGTCGGCCTGCTGCCAGGAGGTGGACCGTCCGGGGAAGAGCAGACCGGACAGCGCGAACCCGACGCAGAGCAGCACCCCGATGACCAGCCCGATGACGGTCCCGCGCTTGGTGCGGCCCATATGGGTGTCGAGGGCGTCCGGATCGGCGGAGAGCATGCTGGAGGTCAGGCGTCCCACCACGAAGGAATACGCCTGGACCTGGTCCCGCCGTGACTGCATCTGCTCTCCTACCACCGTGCCGCGCCCGCCGCTGCCGGGCTGTGTTGTCGGGACCGGACGGTGCGTTCGCGCCGGTCGCGGACCCACCGGGAAGAGGCGAGAGGGCGCGCGGGGCCGGTCGTCCGCCGCGCGCCGCGGGGCGTCAGCTCAGCCAGGCCCGCAGCGCGCCGAGCGCACCCAGATCGATGAGGACGAGGGGGAGCAGCGCGACGGCGCAGGCCGAGTGGAGCAGATCGGCGGCGCGGCCCCAGTACGGTACGAGCCGACGGCCGGGCAGCACCCAGGAGGCGATGACCAGCCCGGCGCCGACGATCAGCAGCGCCAGCAGGACGAGGGCGCGGGTGCCGGGGGAGCCGTGCCAGGCGAAGCCGACGGCGGGCAGCAGCAGACCGAGGCAGCCGGGGAGCACCACCGACAGCCGCTGGCGGGTACCGGCCATCGCGCGGGCGTGCAGCACCAGCAGCACGCTGAGCACCGAGCCGAGCACCAGCGGCTCCCAGCCCCGCCCGGTGGACAGCGCCACCAGGCACACCGCGCACATCAGACCGCAGGCCGCGTAGAGGGCGGTCATGTAGCGGTCGGCGACGCGGGTGCGCTCCAGCACATCGGTGGACGGCACCGGGTCGATGCCCTCCTGGAGTTCCTGGGCGTTGGTGGGCAGCGGCGGCAGCCGCAGTCCGGCCAGCCGGAACGACAGCAGGGGCACGAAGGTGCCGAGGATGACGGTGACGGCGGCGACCGGACCGGCCGCCTCCGACGGCCCGAGACCGGCGGTGAGCCCGAGGACCCCGCCGACCGCGGTGAGCCAGAAGCCCAGCAGGACGGCGGTGAACAGCGGCGCCGCGGACGCCGCCGCGGCCAGTGCCAGGATGGCGGCGCCCGAACCGGCCGCGGCACCGGCCAGCAGCCGCGCCCCGAGCAGCGGGTCACCGGCCGGTCCGGCGGGCACGAACCAGCCCGCCACGAAGAGATAGGGGACGGCCAGCAGGCCGAGGGTGGTACCGGCGACGGCGTCCCCCACGGCCCGGGAGGCGGCGATCGCGCCGAGGAGCAGCAGGACGCCGACGGCGGCGGTGGCCGCGGAGTGCAGCAGCGGCAGGCCGCTGGTGGCCAGCGGGACCAGCCCGGCCAGCAGCACGGCGGAGCCGAAGCCGAGGGCGAGGCGCCGGGTGCCCTGCGGGCCCCACTGGTCGGCGCGCTCGCGCATACCGGTGGCGACGCCGTCGACGAGGTCGTCGAAGTGCACGGGCGGCAACTGCTCGCGGCGCGGCCGCAGATGGAGGGTTTCGCCGTCCCGTAGGCCCAGGTCGGCGGGGGTCGACTCCTCGTCGAGGGCGGGGCGGCCGAGCCGCTGGAGGATCCAGCCGCCGTGCTCCACACCCGTTTCGTCGAGGTCGCCGCCGGGGACGGAGCCGTGCTCCAGCAGCGAGGGCATCACCTCGACCAGGGGCATGTCGGTCGGTAGACCGATCTCGAAGGAGCGCTCAGGCGCCTTGACGACGATCTTGCATATATCGGCAACGATGGTGCTGCTCACGTCAGTTCTCGCCTTCCACCCCAACGTCGAGGCTCTTCGACCAGAACGTCCCGCCGGGGCAAGGACTCCCGTTTTAGACCTCTCGGTATAAAGCGGCTAGACATCCGATGGCTGTGCCGACGCCTGTTCCTCGGTCGATGGGGCCTCTGCACAGGCCGCGGAACGTCACGCTCCCGGCGCGAAAGCATCGCTCTGCCTGCGTGGAGGGCGTCCTGGTGGAGAGGAAGTTAACACAAGTCGCTTTAAGGTTGGTCGGTCTGAGGAAAACTTGTGTGATCTTCGTCGGACGGGGGCGACGGGGCCCCGAAGTGGCCATGGCATCATCTGGGCCCACCAGCCCGACGCGCCGCCGAACGCCCGCTGTTGACGCCGCCGACCCCTGCCCGGACACCCCCTCCGGACGGTCGACCGGCTCCGGTGGCGGCCGACCCCGTACGTACCGAGAGGACCCGTGTGAGCCTCATCCTCTTCCGCCGTCCGCCACGCCGGCCGGGTCCTGAAGTTCCCGGTGGCGAACTGGAATTGCAGGAGCCGCCCGTCCTCCCCGAGCGGACCAGCAGCCTCTCCGCGCTCTTCACCTATCTGCCGATGGCCGTCGCGTCCACCGGCATGGTGCTGATCTTCCTGCGGCCCGGCGGCGGCAGCGGCGTCTTCACCTATATGGTCGGCGGGATGATGCTGGTCAGCACGTTGGCCATGCTGATCGGCCAACTCGTGCGCACCGCAGGCGAACGCAAGCAGCGCCTCAGCGGCGACCGCCGCGACTATCTCCGCTACCTGTCGCAGAACCGGCGCCGGGTCCGTGAGGCCGTCGTCGGCCAGCGCGACGCCCACGCCTGGCGCAACCCCGATCCGGAGGCGCTGCGTTCACTGGTGCGAACGACCCGGCTGTGGGAACGGCGCACCTCCCACGAGGACTTCGCCGAGGTCCGCCTCGCCGTCGGCGACCAGCGGCTCGGCATGCGCGTCGCCCCCATGGAGACCAAGCCCGTCGAGGACCTGGAGCCGCTCGCCGCCCACGCGCTGCGCCGCTTCATCCGCGCCTACACCTCCGTCGCAGACCAGCCCATCGCCCTTTACCTCCGCGGCTACGCCCGCGTCCAGTTCCGCGGCGACGACGAGACCGCGCGGGCCATGCTCCGCGCCCTCATCGGTCAACTCGCCGTCTTCCACGCCCCCGAGGAACTGCGCCTCGCGGCCTGCACCTCCAAGGACGCGCTGGAGCACTGGGAGTGGCTCAAGTGGCTGCCCCACGCCCTGCACCCGACCGAGCACGACGGTGCCGGACAGCGCCGTCTGGTCACCGAGGACGCCACCGAATTCGCCGAACTCCTCGGAGGTCTGCTCTCCGACCGTCCGCGCTTCGACCCCCAGGCCACACCCGGCAAGGAGGAGCCGTTCACCGTCGTCGTCCTCGACGGCGCCGACATCCCCGGCGACGACCGGCTGTCCGGCGGCGGCTACCGCAACTGCGTCGTCCTCGACCTCTCCTCCAGCCTCGCCTGGGGCGGCCCGCACACCCTCGGCCTGGAGGCCGAACCCGGCCATCTGCGCGCCGTCGGCCGCGACCGCAACGGACGCGAAACCGTCTCCCGGCTCGGCCGCCCCGACACCCTCGGCCTCGTCCGCGCCCGCGCCCTGGCCCGCATGGTCGCGCCGTACCGCATGAGCGTGACCACCGAGGTCGCCGAGCCGCTGGAATCCGACTTCCAGCTCACCACCCTGCTGGGCATCGCCGATCTGCACACCCACGAGCTGGAGCGGTTCCACGAGTTCCGCGGCCCGGGCGAGCGCGACCGGCTGCGCGTCCCCGTCGGTGTCGCCGCCGACGGCTCGCCCGTCGAAATCGACCTCAAGGAGTCCGCGCACAACGGCATGGGCCCGCACGGCATGCTCATCGGCGCCACCGGTTCCGGCAAGAGCGAGCTGCTGCGCACCCTCGTCACCTCGCTCGCCCTCACCCACTCCTCCGAGATCCTCAATCTCGTCCTCGTGGACTTCAAGGGCGGCGCCACCTTCCTCGGCCTGGAGAACCTGCCGCACACCTCCGCCCTCATCACCAACCTCGCCGACGAGGCCGCGCTGGTGACCCGTATGCACGACGCCGTCCACGGCGAACTGATCCGCCGTCAGGAGCTGCTGCGCGCCGCCGGTAACTACACCAACAACCTGGAGTACGAGAAGGCCCGGCTCGCCGGGACCCCGCTGGCGCCGATGCCGTCGCTCGTCATCATCGTCGACGAGTTCAGCGAACTGCTCGCCGCCCACCCCTCCTTCATGGACCTCTTCGTCATGATCGGACGGCTCGGCCGCAGCCTCGGCGTGCATCTGCTGCTCGCCTCCCAGCGCCTCGACGAGGGCCGCGTCCACCAGCTCGAATCGCATCTCTCGTACCGCATCGGCCTGCGCACCTTCTCCGCCATGGAGAGCCGCGGCGTCCTCGGCGTCCCCGACGCCCACCAGCTGCCGCCCGCCCCCGGCAACGGCTACCTCAAGAGCGACACCGCCACCCTCACCCGCTTCAAGGCGGCCTACGTCTCCGGCCCCTACGAGGCCCGGCGCCGCAACGCCCCGAGCGCCCAGGGCGGCGGCTCGGCCGTCCCGTACCGCTCCGGCTACGTGGCACCCACCCGGCCCGTCGTCCCCGCCGAGCCCGACCCGGCCGAGGAACGGGAGCAGCTCACCCTCCTGGAAAC
>NZ_VKJP01000094.1 GCF_007280575.1 Streptomyces benahoarensis | reverse complement strand
CGCGAAGAGAGCGGGCGATGTGGGGCGCAAGGCGGGTGCGGCGGGGACCGTTGCGGCGCGGGACGGATCTGGCGGAGTTCTGGTTGATGCCGGTCACCGCGGTGCTGATCACGGTGGGCGCCCCGGCCGTGGGCGTCGTGGCCGCGCACGCGGTGCAGGCCCGGGACCCGCTCACCCGGGGCACGCACAGCGTCCGGGCCGTGCTGACCGAGGATCCCCCGGCGCGTATCGGGGTGGACGCGGCCACCGCGGCCGGGGCGCGGGCCCGTGCGACGGTGCGGTGGACCGCGCCCGACGGTTCGGTCCGGCACGGCCGGGTCGCGGTCCCGGCCGGGGCGCGGGCGGGGGCGCACACCACGGCCCGGCTGGACCGTTCGGGCCACCTGCTGCGCGACGCGGCGGACCCGTCGCGGGCGCAGGCGGAGGGCGTCGCCGTGGGGATGGTGGCGGCCTCGTCCGGCGCGTTGTTGCTCCTCGGGGCGGCGCGCGGCGCCCGTCTGTTGCTGGACCGACGGCGCGACACCCAGTGGGAACGCGCCTGGGAACGGGTCGGCCCGGACTGGGGCGGGGCACCGGACTGACCTGCAAGGCGGCCACCGGACGGGCCGCGGCGGCGACACCGCCCGCCGTCCACACCACCGTGCTCGGCCACACCACCCGCCCGGCCGCACCGAAGCCCCGGCCACACCGGGGGGAGGGCGGGCCACAAGGCCCGCCCTCCCCCCGCGCCGAATCCGCTCGGGTCAGCTCGGCTCAGCTCAGGACGCCTTCTTCGACGAGGTCAGATGGGCGAAGACCACGACGTTGTCCGTGTAGTCCTTGGCCGCCTTGTCGTAGGCGCCGCCGCAGGTGATCACCCGGAGTTGCGGGTTGGGGGTGTCCTTGTACACCCGGTCGCTGGGGAATCCGGTCTTGCTGAAGGTTTCGACATCGTCGACGGTGAAGGTCGCGACGGTCTTGTCGGTGCGGGTGATGTCGATGGTGTTGCCCTTCTTGAGCGCGTCGAGCTGGAGGAAGACGGCCGGGCCGGTCTTGGTGTCGACGTGTCCGGCGACGATGGCGGAGCCGCTCTCGCCGGGGGCGGCGCCGTTCTTGTACCAGCCGGCGAGGTTGCTGTTGTTCGGCGGCGGGGCGTTGAGCTGGCCGGTGGGGCCGAGGGAGAGCGGGGTGAACGGCGCGTCGACGCCGATCTCCGGGATGCGGATGCGGGTCGGAGCGGAGCGGGGCAGCTCCGCGGAGGTCTTCGGTTCGGTCGTCGGCACGGCGACGTTCGGCGCCACGGGCGCGACGGCCGCGGGCGGGGTGGGCGCCTTGGAGTCCGCCGAGGTGTCGAGGGAGTTGAAGACGAGCAGGGCCCCCATGCCCACGGCCGCCGCCGGCCACATCAGGGCCCGGGCGAACGGGCGGGGAGCGGCGCCGGTCTGACGCGGTTTCGACGGAGGCTGATGCCGGGGAGGAGTCGCGGGAGCCATCGAACGTGCCTTTCTTCCACACGAGGTGAGCTGTTCGGGGCCGCCCGCGTACGGATCGGGCGAGGCGGCGCGCCGGGGCGGTGGTTCCGGTCTGCCGCGTCGTCCGCCGCGCGTACGGGGTGGCCGTAAGGGCGAAACGCAAGCGCCGCGACCACCGTCGGTGAGGACGGTGGCCGCGACAGCTCAGCGATCTACGCCGGGCGGGAGGGGTCAGGCGGCCGCACCGGAGTTGCGGCGGCGCAGGACGTACGCACCGGCGCCGAGGCCACCGAGGAGCAGGACCGAACCGGCGGCGAGGCCGCTGCCGGAGAGGGCCATGGCGCCACCGCCGGTGTGCATGCCACCGCGCGGACCGTTGTCACGGTCGCCACGGTCACCGCGGTCGCCCCGGTCACCGCGGTCGCCGTGCTCGCCCCGGTCACCGCGGTCGCCGTGCTCGCCCCGGTCGCCGTGCTCGCCACGACCACCGTGCTCGCCGCGGTCACCGTGCTCGCCACGACCACCGTGCTCGCCACGACCACCGTGCTCACCGCGGTCACCGTGCTCGCCACGACCACCGTGCTCACCGCGGTCCCCACGGTCGCCCCGGTCCCCACGGTCACCGCGGCCGCCCTCGTCGTCGCCCATCACCTTGGCGAGGAAGCCACCACCGGTGTGCATGCCACCGCGCGGACCGTTGTCGCGGTCGCGGTCACCGTTGTCGCCGTGGTCACCGTGCTCGCCACGACCACCGTGCTCGCCACGGCCACCACGGTCACCGTGCTCGCCACGGTCACCGTGCTCGCCACGACCACCGTGCTCGCCACGGCCACCACGGTCACCGTGCTCGCCACGGTCACCCCGGTCGCCCCGGTCACCGCGGTCACCCCGGTCGCCCCGGTCACCCCGGTCGCCCCGGTCGCCGCGGTCCCCACGGTCGCCGTTGTTGTGCTTGTCGCCCTTGTCGTGGTCGCGGCCGGAGCCCTCGTCGTCGCCCATCACCTTGGCGAGGAAGCCACCACCGGTGTGCATGCCACCGCGCGGACCGTTGTCGCGGTCGCGGTCACCGTTGTCGCCGCGGCCACCGCGGTCGCCGTGCTCACCACGACCGCCGTGCTCACCGCGGTCGCCGTGCTCACCACGACCACCGTGCTCACCGCGGCCACCGTGCTCACCGCGGTCGCCGCGGTCACCGCGGTCGCCCCGGTCACCGCGGTCGCCCCGGTCACCGCGGTCGCCGCGGTCACCGCGGTCCCCCCGGTCACCGCGGTCGCCGCGGTCGCCCTTGTCGTGGTCGCCCTTGTCGTGGTCGTTGTCGCGGCGTTCGCTGCTGGAGTGGGAGGAGCCGTCGTTCCCGTCGCCCGCGACGGTGAGCGCGTACGCGGCGGGGGTCGTGACGGCGAGGACCGCGCTGATGGCGGCCGAGGCGAACAGGGTGCGGGAAGTGCGCATGAAAACGTGTGTCCTTTCACGTACGGCACCGCGAAGGCTGACAGGTCGTCGGCGCATCGGATTCGCGGTGGCGACGTGATCACCGTCATCCGAAATCCGGGGGCGCACCACCGGAGAGGGCCGCATTCGAGCGACACCGTGGGCTCATCGAGTGGCCCGGGGCCCGTTCATCACCCGTTCGACGGCGTCGGGCGCCGCCGCACGTCACCTCGGTGGGGTAATCCCGGCTCACCCCCGCGGCATGAACCCCCTCACCGCGCTTCCGTCGCCGTCTCGCCACGCCTCGGAGCCGCGGAGCGGGAGCTATCTGACGTAGCGTCAAATTTTCTTCCGCAAAGGTGACTTGAACGCTTTCCGGCGGGCCGTCCCCCCTCTCCGCACGCGACGGCGCCCGCCGCGGCCGGGTGGGCCGTGGCGGGCGCCGTCGGGTGCGGGCGCGTGCGGGGCGCCGTCAGGTGCGGTGGAGGAGCTGCCCCAGGACGTCGCGCAGGGTCGCCTCCGGATCGTCCACGGGGCCGGGGGCCCGCCACGCCACGAAGCCGTCCGGGCGTACCAGGACGGCGCCGCCGGGTGTCGTGCCGTGGGTCTCGGCCCAGTCGGCGCCGTCCTCGGGGGTGAAGTCGTCCCCGGGGCCGTCGCCGACGCCATAGCACTCCAGGGGGAGCGACCAGGCGGCGGCGACCGCGGCGGCGGCGATGCGCCAGGCGGCACCCGCGGAGCCGGTGAGCAGCACGAAGGAGCGCTCGTAGAGGTCGAGGGTGGAGCGGCGGGTGGCGCCGGAGCGCAGCCACAGGTGCGGGGCGCGGGTACCGGGGGCGCCGGTGAGCCGCATGCGGTCGGGGACGACGGGCAGGTCCGGGGCGGCGTCCACCACGGCGCCGCGAGGATAGGCGTAGCCCAGGGCGACGGTCAGGACGCCCTTCTGGCGCGCTCCGGCGGCCGAGGGCGCCGGGTCGTAGCCGGGGTGACTGTGTTCGGCGGAGCGGGCCGAGGCGCGGGCGCTGGTCTCCTGGGCGACGGGGCGGCGCTCCGCCTCGTAGCTCTCCAGCAGACCGGGTCCGGCCGAGCCGTCGAGGACGGCGGCGAGTTTCCAGGCGAGGTTGTGGGCGTCCTGGATGCCGGTGTTGGAGCCGAACGCACCGGTGGGCGACATCTCGTGGGCGGAGTCCCCGGCGAGGAAGACGCGGCCGGAGCCGTAGCGTTCGGCGACGCGCTCGGCGGCGTGCCACGGGGCCTTACCGGTGATCTCGATCGCCAGGTCGCGGGCGCCCGTGGCGCGGCGGATGTGGTCGGCGCAGCGGGCGTCGGTGAAGTCCTCCAGGGTTTCGCCGCTCTCGGGATGCCAGGGGGCGTGGAAGACCCAGTGGGTGTGGTTGTCGACGGGCAGCAGGGCGCCGTCGGCGTCGGGGTCGGTGAGGTAGCAGGCGATGAAGTGACGGTCGCCGACGACCTCGGCCAGGCCCGGGGCGCGGAAGGTGATGCTGACGTTGTGGAAGAGGGCGCCCGGCCCGGCCATGGCGATGCCGAGGCGGTCGCGGGCGGGGCTGCGGGGGCCGTCGGCGGCGATGAGGTAGTCGGCGCGCACGGTCAGGTGCTCGCCGGTCTCGCTGCTCTTGACCAGGACCGTCACTCCGTCGGCGTCCTGGTCGAAGGAGAGCATCTCGTGGGAGAAGCGCAGATCGCCGCCGAGTTCGCGGGCGGCGCGCACCAGGACCGGCTCCAGGTCGTTCTGGCTGCACAGGCACCAGCCGGCGGGGCTGAAGCGGGCCAGCCCGCCACCCGGGTCCATCTCCCGGAACAGCCACTGCTGTTCCTCACCCGTCAGGGAGGGTGCCTGAAGGATGCCGTGGTTGTCGGCGAGGACGGATGCCGCCTCGCGGATGCGGTCCTCGACCCCGGCGGTGCGGTACAGCTCCATGGTGCGGACGTTGTTGCCCCGTCCGCGCGGGTGACGCGAGGTGTCCGAGTGCCGCTCCACCAAGAGGTGTTCGACGCCCAGACGTCCCAGGAACAACGAGGCCGACAGACCCACCAGGGATCCGCCGACGACGAGTACCGGAACCCTGACGGATGCCGTTGATTTCATTGCGTGCTCCAGCTCCTACGGCGGTGCGTACGGGCTGGATTTCCCCTGATGACAGGCGATTCGATCATGCTTCACCCGCATGGGTCACAGATCTCGCGCGCCCCGTGGGACCCGTTCACGATCGACAAGACGGCCCCCCAGGAGCGGGACCGTCGGCGAGCGCTGGGCACCACGCCCCGGCGCACCGGGCCTGATGGCCCGTCACACGATCTGCCGCACGCAAGGAGTTGCGAAGCCGATGACCATGGTGTCGGAACGAATATCTCAGTCCGCCTTCGACGGCTCGCGCCTGCGGGTCGTTCTCCTCCTGGACCTTCACGACGGCGCCCAGCAGCGTTTCCTCGAAGCGTACGAACATCTCTGCAATCAGGTCGCCTCCGTCCCCGGGCACCTCTCCGACCAGCTGTGCCAGTCCATCGAGAACCCCTCGCAGTGGCTGATCACCAGCGAATGGGAGAGCGCTCCACCGTTCCTCGCCTGGGTCAACAGCGAGGAGCACGTCGAGATGGTGCAGCCGCTGCACGGCTGTGTCCGTGACACCCGTTCGCTGCGGTTCAGCGTGCTGCGGGAGACCGCCCACGGTGCGGACGCCACCCCCGAGCCCGTGAAGGGCCGCTTCCCCTCCTCCCCCCGCGTCGGCGACGGCATCGTCCGGCACGCCCTGACGTTCACCGTCAAGCCGGGCAGCGAACCGCGGGTGGCGGAGATCCTCGCCGGCTACACCTCGCCCGAGGCGCAGGTCGACGACACCACCCGACTGCTGCGCACCTCCCTCTTCCTGCACGGCAACCGCGTGGTGCGGGCCGTCGAGGTGCAGGGCGATCTGGTCGCCGCGCTGCGGTACATCGCCCGGCAGCCGGAGATCCAGCGGGTCGAGGAGGCGATCAACCCGTACCTGGAGCAGGACCGGGACCTGGCGGACCCGAACTCGGCGCGGATGTTCTTCACCCGCGCCGCGCTGCCCGCCGTGCACCATGTGGCGGCCGGTACCGCGGCGCCCTCCGACGTCTCCCGCCACGCGCTGTTCTACCCGGCCCGGGAGGGCTGCGGGATGGCGCTGGCGCGGCTGCTGGCGCAGCAGGACGAGGCGGCGGCCGACGATCCGGCGAGCCCCGTCGCCGCCAGCACCGTCTTCCAGCGCGACGACGTCGTCGTCCGCCTCGTCGACCTGACCGCTCCCCCGGAGCGCGATCCGGCGGCGGTGCTCGGGGTGCGCGGGTCCCGCAAGACCGTTGTGCTGCGGCGACTGCTGGACACCGGGGAGGCCGGTGAGCTGTCCGACGACCGCGACCTGGCCCGGTTCCTCGCCCGCTGCGACATGCGGCTCATCACCGACCGCCGGTCCCCGCGGCCCTGACCGCACCGGCTCGCCGCCCGCCGCCGCGCGGCCGGGGGCGGCGCCCCACACCGTCCGCACCATCTGGAGGAAGACAGCCATGAGCACCCACCGCCCACGCATCGTGGACCTCGGCGAGACGCAGCCCAACCGCCGGCGCGGAGGTGATCTACGCGCGATGCTGACGCCCAGCGCGGTAGGCGCCACGAGCGGCTTCATGGGCCTGGCCCTCGTCGAGCCGGGCGAGCGCATCGGCGAGCACTACCACCCCTACTCCGAGGAGTTCGTCTACGTCGTGGACGGCGCCCTGGAGGTCGACCTGGACGACGAGACGTTCCCGCTGGTGCCGGACCAGGCACTGCTCATCCCCCTCGGGATGCGGCACCGCTTCCGCAACGTCGGGGACGTCCAGGCGCGGATGGTGTTCCATCTGGGCCCGCTGGCGCCGCGTCCGGAGCTGGGACACGTGGATACCGAGGTCACCGAGGGGTCCGGGACCGCCGCGCAGGCGGGCCCACCCGAACGAACGGAGGCGGTTTCATGAGCCGCCGTGTCGCGGTCACCGGCATGGGGATCGTGGCGCCGGGCGGCGTGGGGGTCCCCGCCTTCTGGGACCTGCTGTCCGCCGGGCGCACGGCGACCCGGGCCATCTCGCTCTTCGACGCGACGGGGTTCCGTTCCCGGATCGCCGCCGAGTGCGACTTCGACCCGGTGGCCCACGGGCTGACCGGCGAGCAGATCGCCCGCTCGGACCGGTACGTCCAGTTCGCGCTGGTCGCGGCCGCCGAGGCGCTGCGCGACGCCGGTCTTGACATGGCGGCGCAGGACCCGTGGCGGGTCGGGGTGTCACTGGGCACCGCGGTCGGCGGCACCACCCGGCTGGAGCACGACTACGTGGCGGTCAGCGCCTCCGGCTCCCGCTGGGACGTCGACCACCGGCCGTCCGGGCGGTACCTGGAGCGGGCGTTCGCGCCCAGCTCGCTGGCGTCCGCGGTGGCCGAGGAGGTGGGCGCCCACGGGCCGGTGCAGACCGTGTCGACGGGCTGCACCTCCGGACTTGACGCGATCGGGTACGCGTTCCACACGATCGAGGAGGGCCGGGCCGATGTGTGCGTCGCGGGCGCGTCGGACTCCCCCATCTCCCCGATCACGGTGGCGTGCTTCGACGCGATCAAGGCGACGTCGGCGAACAACGACGACCCGGAGCACGCCTCCCGGCCGTTCGACGCGCACCGCGACGGGTTCGTGATGGGCGAGGGCGGCGCCGTCCTCGTCCTGGAGGAGCTGGAGCACGCCCGAGCCCGCGGCGCCACCGTGCACTGCGTCATCGGCGGCTACGCCACCTTCGGGAACGCGTACCACATGACGGGGCTGACGCAGGAGGGGCTGGAGATGGCCGAGGCGATCAACCACGCCCTCGACCACGCCCGGCTCGACGCCTCGGCGGTCGACTACGTCAACGCGCACGGGTCGGGCACCAAACAGAACGACCGGCATGAAACCGCCGCGGTCAAACGGTCTTTGGGGGCGCACGCCCGCAAGGTACCGATGAGTTCCATCAAGTCGATGGTGGGGCATTCGCTGGGCGCGATCGGCGCGATCGAGATCGTCGCGTCGGTGCTGGCGCTGGCCCATCAGGTGGTGCCGCCCACCGCCAACTACGAGACGCCGGACCCGGAGTGCGACCTGGACTACGTCCCGCGCACCGCACGGGAGGCCCGACTGCGGTCCGTGCTGTCGGTCGGCAGCGGATTCGGCGGCTTCCAGTCCGCCGTGGTCCTGACGGACCCGGGAGGGAGAGCGTCATGAGCGCAGGTGAGCGACGCCGCTGCGCCGTCACCGGCATCGGTGTGGTGGCCCCCAACGGCACCGGCACCGAACCGTTCTGGAAGGCAACCCGGGAGGGCATCAGCGTCCTGGACCGCGTCACCCGCGAAGGCTGCGGGCAGCTGCCGCTGAAGGTGGCGGGCGAGGTCCGTGACTTCGACCCCGGCGGGCTGGTGGAGGAGCGGTTCCTGGTCCAGACGGACCGCTTCACGCACTTCGCGATGGCGGCGGCGGACCTCGCCCTGGAAGACGCCGGGCTGGTGCCCGACGACGACCGTTCGCCGTTCGCGGTGGGCGTGGTGACCGCCGCGGGCTCCGGCGGCGGCGAGTTCGGCCAGCGGGAGCTGCAGCACCTGTGGGGCCAGGGGCCGCGCCATGTCGGCCCGTACCAGTCGATCGCGTGGTTCTACGCGGCGAGCACCGGCCAGGTCTCCATCCGCGGCGGCTTCAAGGGGCCGTGCGGGGTGGTGGCGAGCGATGAGGCCGGTGGTCTGGACGCGCTGGCGCACGCCGCCCGCACCCTCGCGCGCGGCACCGACGCCGTGGTGGTGGGCGCCGCGGAGGCGCCGCTGGCGCCGTACTCGATCGTCTGCCAGCTCGGGTACGAGGACCTCAGCCTGGTGCCCGACCCGGACCGCGCCTACCGGCCGTTCACCTCCCGGGCCTGCGGGTTCGTGCCCGCCGAGGGCGGCGCGATGCTCGTCGTCGAGGAGGAGCGGACGGCGCGGGAGCGGGGCGCGGAGGTGCGCGCGGTGATCGCGGGGCACGGGGCGACGTTCACCGGCGCGTCCCGGTGGGCGGAGTCCCGGGCCGGACTGGCGCGGGCCATCGAGGTCGCGCTGGCGGAGGCGGAGTGCGCCCCGGAGGAGATCGATGTGGTCTTCGCCGACGCGCTGGGCGTTCCGGCGGCCGACCGCGCCGAGGCCCTGGCGCTCGCCGACGCGCTCGGCGGGCACGCGGCGCGGACGCCGGTGACCGCGCCGAAGACCGGGACGGGGCGGGCGTACTGCGGCGCCCCGGTCCTGGACACGGCGGCGGCGGTGCTGTCCCTGGAGCACGGGGTGGTGCCGCCGACGCCGAACGTCGTGGACGTCTGCCACGACCTGGACGTGGTGACCGGCTGGGCGCGCCCCGCCGAGCTGCGCACCGCGCTCGTCCTGAGCCGGGGGCTGATGGGTTCGAACGCGGCGCTGGTGCTGCGGCGGGCCGACGGCTCCCCCTCATGAGAAGGAGAACTGCCATGACCGACCGACTGACCTTCGACCAACTGTCCGCGCTGATGAAGTCGGCCGCGGGCGTGACCGTCGACCCGAAGCAGATGGCGGCCCGCCCCGACGTGCCGTTCGCCGAGCTGGGTCTCGACTCGCTCGGCCTGCTCGGCATCGTGGGTGAGCTGGAGAACCGCTTCGCGCACCCCATGCCGGAGGACGCCGAACGCTGCCGCTCCCCCCGTGACTTCCTCGACCTCGTCAACACCGCATCCCCGACAGGAGCCTGACATGCCCGGCCACACCGAGAACGCCATCACCATCGCCGCCCCGCTCGACCTGGTCTGGGAGGTGACCAACGACCTGGAGAACTGGCCGCAGCTCTTCAGCGAGTACGCATCGGTCGAGATCCTCTCCCGGGAGGGCAACAGCACGACGTTCCGGCTGACGATGCATCCGGACGACAACGGCAAGGTCTGGAGCTGGGTGTCGGAGCGGACCACCGACCGCGAGGCCCTGAGCGTGCGGGCGCGCCGCGTCGAGACCGGCCCGTTCGAGCACATGGACATCCACTGGACGTACGCGCCGAACAAGACCGGCACGACCATGCACTGGACGCAGGACTTCGCGATGAAGCCGCAGGCGCCCGTCGACGACCAGGGCATGACCGACCACATCAACCGCAACTCCCGCATCCAGCTGGAGCTGATCCGCGACAAGATCGAGCAGCGCGCCCGGGAGCTGCGCGGCGCCTCCGTCCCCGCCAACTGACGGGCCGCAGGCCCGCGTTCGCCACGCCGCCCCCCAGGGCGGCGGGAAAGGTACCTGACCGATGCACCACGCACTGATCGTCGCCCGGATGGCTCCGGAGTCGGCGCCGAAGATCGCGGATGTGTTCGCCACGTCCGACCGGACGGAGCTGCCGCATCTGGTCGGCGTCACCCGGCGGACGCTGTTCCAGTTCGGCGACGTGTATCTGCACCTCATCGAGTCGGAGCAGCCGCCCGGACCGGAGATCGCCAAGGTGACCTCGCACCCGGAGTTCCGCTCCATCAGCGACCGGCTGTCGTCGTTCGTCAGCCCGTACGACCCCGAGACCTGGCGCGGGCCGAAGGATGCGATGGCCCACCAGTTCTACCGGTGGGAGCGCGAGGGCCTGGGCTGACCGGCCGCCGCGCGCACCGCAACGGGCCGCCCGCCGGGGGAAGTTCCCCGGCGGGCGGCCCGTTGCGGTGGCGGCGGCGCGGCCGCGTCAGTGCGGGACGGTGCAGTCGAAGGCGTGCAGATACGGATTGACCTCCAGGATGTCGTGGAGGACGAGCCCGGCCTCGGTCATCCGGTGCACCAGGCTGTCCTTGGTGTGCTTGGCGCCGCCGACGTTGAGGAGCAGCAGCAGGTCCATGGCGGTGGTGAACTTCATCGACGGGCTGTCGTCGACAAGGTTCTCGATGATGACGACGCGGGCGCCGGGCGCGGCGGCGTCGATGACGTTCCGCAGTGTGCGGCGGGTGGACTCGTCGTCCCATTCCAGGATGTTCTTGATGAGGTAGACATCGGCGCGGACGGGGATGGCGGTGCGGCAGTCGCCGGGTACGACGGTGGCGCGGCCGGCGAGCGGGCCGCCGTCGCGCAGCCGCGGGTCGGCGTCGGCGACGACGGCCGGGAGGTCGACGAGGGTGCCCTTGAGGTGCGGGTGCTTCTCCAGGAGACCGGCGAGGACATGGCCCTGGCCGCCGCCGATGTCGGCGACGGTGGCGGCGTCGGAGAGGTCGAGGAGCGCCGCGACGTCCCGGGCGGACTGCCGGCTGGAGGTGGTCATGGCCCGGTCGAAGATCTGGGCGGAGTCGCGGGCGTCCTGGTGGAGGTAGGTGAAGAAGTCCTTGCCGTAGAGGGTGTCGAAGACGCTGCCGCCGGAGCGGACGGCCTGGTCGAGCAGCGGCCATGCCTGCCAGGTCCACGGTTCGGTGCACCACAGGGAGATGTGGCGGAGGCTGTGGGCGGTGTCGTCGCGCAGCAGGCGGGACATGTCGGTGTGGGCGAAGGTGTTGACGTCCGTCTCGGTGAAGATGCCGTAGCAGGTCAGGGCGCGCAGCAGGCGGGCGAGGGTGCGGGGTTCGGTGCGGACGGCGGCGGCGAGTTCGTCGGCGGTTGCAGGGGTGTCGCCCAGGGCGTCGGCGACGCCGAGCCGGGCTGTGGCGCGGACGGCGGCGGCGGGCGCGGCACCGAAGATGATCTCCCGGAGCCGCATCGCCGCCTGGGGTGCGGGCGGTTGCTCCGCGGGGGGCTGGGGTTGGGCGCTGACGGTGGTCATGGCGTGTGGTCTCTCCTGGTGAGGTGCCGTGCGCGGGTCAGCACAGCCCCGCGGGCTGCGAGGTGCGGCACACGTTGCGGGTGAAGTGGTTGCTGGTGGCGGTGTCGCGGTTGGCGAGGTCGGGCTTGTTGCGGAGCAGGATGTTGCCGTGGACGTCGTTTCGTTCGTTGCGGACGCCGACGAAGCTGTGGAAGAGGACGATGCCGCCGGCCAGCGGGGAGTCCCCGGCGTTGTCGCGCACCAGGTTGCCGGTGACCTCGGTGTCCTCGGCGCCGGTGAGGACGATGCCGGAGCCCTGGAGGGCGGGCAGCCGCTTGGTGGCGGCGCAGTGCCTGGTGTTCTCGAAGACGTTGTTGCCGCGGACGCTCAGGGCGCCGCCGCGGGGGCGGGATTCGTCGCCGACGACGAAGACGCCGCTGCAGTTGCCGGTGACGTCGTTGTCGGCCACGTCGAGGTGGCGGACGCGGCGGGCGGTGATGCCGATGCGGTTGCCGGTGACGGTGTTCTCGCGGATGTCGGTGCCGAGGGTGTCGAGGGCGCCGCCCTCCTCGTCGACGGTGTTGGCGAGGAAGATCCCGGCGTCGCCGTTGCCGGTGGCGGTGTTGCCGCGGAGCGTGGCCCGGACGGACTCCTGCTGGGCGATGCCCCACTGGCCCATATGGCGGGCGGTGACGTCGCGGACGCTGAGCCGGTCGGTCTGCGCGGCCCAGACGCCGCTCTTGCGGAAGCCCTCCACGGTCAGGGAGCGCAGCGCGACGTCCGCGACGCGGTGGCCGGGGCGGCCCAGGACGCAGATGCCGTTGCCGTCCTTGCCGCAGTCGTTCACGGCGTGGGTGGCGGCGGGCCGCAGCACGGTGCGCTCCCCCTCGCCGCGCAACGTCAGGCCCGGTTTGTCGATGCGGACGCTCTCGCGGTACGTGCCGGGGGCGAGGCGGATGGTGTCGCCGGGCTCCGCGGCGTCCACGGCCTTCTGGATCGACTCACCCGGGTGGACGGTGTGCGAGGGGTCGGCCTGGCCGGGCGGGGCGGCGGCCACGCAGGTGACCAGCATCGTCACCAGGCAGCCGGATACTGTCAGCTGTCGTTTCACCATGAGGCGAAGCTATGGGCGCACGCCGGGGCTCGCCACACGTGGTAACCCAAGGGGCACGTAGGGTGCGCGACCGGGTGGTGGCGTTCCCCCGGTGGTGGCCCGGACGGTGCCCGCGCATCATGGAACGGGCCGTCCCCGCGGGGCCCGGCGCCGTGCCCGGTCCCGCCTCTTCTTTCAGGAGCCGCGTATGAGCGCCGGAACGGACCTGCTCATCGACGCCTTCGGCCGGGTCCGGGAGACCGTCGAGGAGGTCGTCACCGGGCTGGGGCCCGAGGAGCTGGCCGCGTCGCCCGGCGGCGGCAATCCGGTCGGCTGGCTGGTGTGGCACCTCACCCGGGTCCAGGACGATCACATCGCCGATGCGGCCGGTACCGAGCAGGTGTGGACGGCGCAGGGCTGGGCGCACCGCTTCGGGCTGACGCTGCCCGCGTCGGACACCGGATACGGCCACTCCCGGCGGGAGGTGGCGGCGGTCCGCGATCTGACGGCGCGCCAGCTGCTCGGCTACCACGACGCGGTGTGCGCGGTGACCCTCCGCTTCGTCGAGGATCTCCAGGTCAAGGACTTGACGCAGGTGATCGACCGGTCGTGGGACCCGCCCGTCACGCTCGCCACCCGGCTGATCAGCGTGGTCTCCGACGATCTCCAGCACGTGGGGCAGGCGGCGTACGCCCGGGGGCTGCTGGGCGGCTGAGACGGTACGGCGCGGGCCGGGCCCGCCGCGCTCTGCTCGCGGCGGGCCCGGCCCGTGTCCTGCCGACGGGGGTACGTCAGTTCTGCGCGGCGGCGCGCTGCTCGTAGCCCACCAGGCGCACGCAGACGGCGAGGCCGTGGATGGCGGCCTCCAGCTCGGCGAGGCCGGGGTAGCTGGGGGCGACGCGGATGACGGCGTCGCGCGCGTCGTCGCCGTACGGGTGGGTGGCACCGGCCGGGGTCAGCACGATCCCGGCCTCGGCGGCGCGGCGGACGACCTCCTTGGCGCAGCCGTCGGGCACGGTGAGGGTGACGAAGTAGCCGCCCTTGGGGGAGGTCCACCCGGCGAGGCCGGTGCCGCCCAGCTCGGCGTCGAGGATGCGGGCCACCACGGCGAACTTGGGCTCCAGCACGGCGCGCTGGCGCTCCATGTGGGCGCGCACACCGTCCGCGTCGCGCAGGAACAGCACATGGCGGAGCTGGTTGATCTTGTCCGGGCCGATCGAGCGCTTGCTGTTGTTGGCAAGCAGCCAGGAGACGTTGGCGGGCGAGGAGCCGAAGAACGCGACACCGGCACCGGCCGCGGTGATCTTCGAGGTGGAGCCGAAGACGAAGGCCCGGTCGGCATGGCCGCTCGCCTCGCAGGCGGTGAGGAGGTCAGCGATCTCGACCTGCTCGTCGGTCAGGTGGTGGGCGGCGTAGGCGTTGTCCCAGAAGATCCGGAAGTCCGGGGCGGCGGTGGGCATCGCGGCGAGGCGGCGGACGGTCTCGTCGCTGTAGACGACGCCGTCGGGGTTGCTGTACTTCGGGACGCACCAGATGCCCTTGACGGCCGGGTCCTCGGCGACGAGGCGCTCGACGGTGTCCATGTCGGGGCCGTCGGCGGTCATCGGCACCTGGATCATGTCGATGCCGAAGCGCTCACAGAGCGCGAAGTGGCGGTCGTAGCCGGGGACCGGGCAGAGGAAGGCGATGCGCTCCTGGTCGACCCAGCGGGACTCGGCGCCGGGCAGGACGCTGAGCAGGGCGTGCACCAGGCTGTCGTGCATCAGCTCCAGGCTGGAGTTACCGGCGGCGAGGAGCTGCGGCACGGGGACCTGGAGCACGTCGGAGAAGAGTGCGCGCATCTCCGGGAGGCCTTGGAGGCCGCCGTAGTTGCGGACGTCGGTGCCGTCGGCGGCGGTGTGCCGTCCGCCGGGCAGGCTGAGCAGGTCCTCGGAGAGGTCGAGCTGCTCCGGCGCCGGCTTGCCGCGGGTGAGGTCGAGGGCGAGCCCGCGCCCCGCAAGGTCCTTGTAGTCACGTCGTGCCTGGTCAAGGAGCTCGCTGAGGGGGGCGGCGCTCAGCTCGGTGGTCATGGTGTTTCCTCTCGACCGCGATGTTGCCGGGATGGCTCGGCTTGCCCTGACGAGCATACAAAGCGCCGGTCGGGCGGCATCGGGCGCGGTCGGCCGGGGCCTGGGGCCACCGGCCGGAGAGGTCCACGGGAGCGGTACGGGCGCAGGCGCGTACCGGGGCGCGTAGGGGGTCGTGATCCAACGGGGCCGGGCCGGGGACACTCCCCGCCGCCCGGCCCCGCCCCGCCGCTCGGCAGTGCGCTACGAGCGGTTCAGTGCGCCCAGACCGCCCGGGTAGAGGTACTGCTTCGGAGGGATCGTCGTCCCGTGGGCCCACGCGTCGAAGAAGCCCTGGAGATCCTTGCCCGACACCTTCGCCGCCAACGCCTCGAACTGCGGGAACGAGGCGTTGCCGTACGCGTGGTCGTGGGTCCAGCGCCGGAGGGTGTCGAAGAACGCGTCGTCGCCGACGGTCCGCCGCAGCGCGTGGAGCATCAGGGCGCCCTTTTCGTACAGGTCAGGATCGAGTTCCTTCCCCGGTCCCGGGTCGTAGAGCTTCATGGACCAGAACGACGGGTCGTCCTTGAGATCGTCGATCGAGCCGGCGTAATAGCCCTTGTCGAGGTCGGAGCCCTGGTGCTCGAACCACAACTGGGTGGCGTACTGGGCGAAGCACTCGTTGAGGCAGCCGTTGCGCCAGTCGGTGATCGAGACGCTGTCACCGAACCACTGGTGGGCGACCTCGTGCGACGCCGCGACGTCGTTGACCGCTCCGGAGTAGGTGGGCCGGCTCTGCGTCTCCAGGGCGCCGGGACCCACGTCGTCCACCGACGCGCCGATGACGATGCCGCCCGCCGAGGAGAACGGATACGGGCCGAACTTCGAGGCCAGGAACGCCAGGACCTCGCCCTGCTGGGCCTCCGACTTCGGGTCGATCGTGGTGCCCGGACTGTAGGCCGTGATGAGCGGCGTACCGTCGGGCAGCTTCGTGCGGTGGACGGTGAACTTGTCGATGGCGACCGTGCTGGCATACGTCACCATCGGTGTGTCCTCGTGCCAGCGGAAGGTCGTTCTGCCGCCCTCGGTGGTGGTCGGGCCGGGCAGGCCGTTGCCGACGGCGGTCCAGCCCTTGGGGACGGTCGCGGTGAGGGCGAAGGTGGCCTTGTCGGACGGGTGGTCGTTGGAGGGGTACCAGGAGGTCGCGGAGTGCGGTTCGCCCGCGACGTCCGCGCCGCCGTCCTTCAGGGTGTGCCAGCCCTCCGCGTCGGGCGTGCCGGCGTACTTCACCCGGACCGCGAACGTGGCGCCGCCGGCCACCCGGTGCGCCGGGACGACGGCCAGTTTGTGGGCTCCTGACCGCGAGAACGACGTCGCCGGGGTGCCGTCCACCGTGACCGAGGCAACCGTGAAGCCCTTCAGGTCCAGGGTGAAGCTGTCCAGCGCCTGGGTGGCGCGGGCGGTGACGGTCGTGTCGCCGTCCAGATGGTCGGTGCGCGCCGGGTCGTAGGCGATACGGACGTCGTAATGCGTCACGTCGTAGCCGGGGTTGCCGTCGTCGGGGAAGTACGGATCGCCGATACCGGTCGCGGCCGAGGCGGGGGCTGCCGTCAGGGCGAGGGTGAGGGCGGTCGCGGTCGTCAGCACGGCGGTGGCGCCGCGGTGCCGGCTCAGTGGTCTGCGCATCTCTGCTTTCCGGGTCGGAGGGTCAGTGGCGGGCGGTGGCGGCGAGCTTCCAGACCACGCCGAGCAGGGCGTTGGTGCTGGTCGTCTCGGTCTTGGGGTCGACATTGGCGAGGTTGTCGCACGCCTCGTGGATGCAGTCCGAGATGCCGGTGCTGAAGCCGGACGAGGGGATGCCGGCGTTCCCGAACGACTCGTGGTCGGAGCCGCCCACCCCGATGTCGAACGTGCTGATTCCCCGGGCGGCGAACCATGCCTCGAACGCCTGCTGGGCCTCGGTCTCGCCGTGCTCGTTGTCGTGCACCACGAGCCACTGCTGGGCCTTCTTGCTGCCCGCCTGGTCGAGGTTGAGGTAGACGTCGATCGCCTTCCGGTCGGCGGCGGAGAGCTTGCGGACATAGTCCGCGGAGCCGACCAGTCCCTCTTCCTCCGCTCCCCACCAGGCGAATCTCAGGTGCCGCGTGGGCTTCAGCCCGGCGTCGGCCACCCGCAGGGCTGCGGTCAGGACCGCCGCTGCGCCGGAACCGTTGTCGTTGATCCCCGGCCCCTCCTTGACGCTGTCGAGGTGGGCGCCGGTGAACAGCACATGCTTCGGATCGCCGCCCGGCCAGTCGGCGATCAGGTTGTAGCCGGCCGCGCCGCCGTGCGAGAAGCGGCGCAGCTCGGTGTGGAAGCCGGCCCGGTCCAGCGCCTTGCGCACGTACGCGACCGAGTCCGCGTACCCCTGTGTGCCGTGCGCCCGGTTGCCGCCGTTGCGGTCGGCGATCTGCTGGAGGGCCCGCAGATGCGGCATCACCTCGTCCGCCCGGACGGTCGGCGCGGCGGCGGGTCCCGGGGGCCCGGCGGCCGTGGCCGTGGGGGCGGGGACCGCGGACAGGACGAGGACCGCGCCGAGGATCCGGGCGGCGAGAGACGGGAGGCGGCGGGACGACATCACGGGGGCACCTTCCAGTACGGCTCGGGGCACTCGCCCCGATGGACCGCGCCCACACTTGCCCGCCGGTGTCAGGGAGTTGTCAGGAAACCGTCGCGAAGCGGTAGGGGTACGACGCGCCCCGGTCGGCCGGGGCCCCGTCCCGCACGGCGGAGGGTGTTCGTGCGCGCGAGGAGGACGAGGCCCGCAGGGAGGCCGTCCGGAGCTCAGGGCGTGTCCGGGGCCTCCAGGACGACGACGGCCTCGTCGGTGTAGGTCAGGAACGTCAGCGTCTCCTGGAGGTACAGCTCGATGCCGTGTGCGTCGTGCGCGGTGTAGCCGATGGCGACGTCCTGGCCGAGGCGGAGCGCGAAGTCGCCGCCACGGGTGGAGAGCACGAACGCGCCGTTGACGGCGGGCGCCCAGATCGGTTTGCCGTCCAGGATCCGGGCGAGGTGCGCGGCGATCGGGTAGCCGTGGTCGGAGGTCTCACTGACCGCCGTGTAGGCGTCGGCGCCGAGCAGCAGCGCGTACGGGCCGTCGACCCCGGCCAGCCGCAACGCGGTCAGCGCCCCACTGACCGCGTCGGGGTAGTCGCGCGCCTCGGCGGGCAGCCGCAGCACCGGGTTGGAGCTGCGGGAGCGCAGTCCCTCCACCCCGGCCTCCGGGTAGCCGTCGAAGACGGCATGGTCCTCGGCGAGCGCCAGGGCGCGGGCGGCGTCCTTCACGGGCTGCCAGTCGGAGTCCTGCGAGCCGCGCTCGACGTCGTCGACGGCGGCCCGGGTGACGGTGAAGGAGCTGCGCAGTTCGACGAGGGGCCGGGACTCGCGCAGCCGGGCCGTGACGCCGGGGGCGGGCGGTTCGATACCGGAGGCGTGGCCGGTGCCGACGGCGGCGAGTTCCGGTCCGCCCGCGTCGGGGACGTCGACGACGCGGCGCCCGGCGAGGTGGCGGCGGAAGGTGCGGCGGGCCTCCTCCTCGATCTCCGCCCATGCCTGCGGGGTGAGGGGGGCGAGTTCGCGGTGCAGGTTGTCGGTACCGCAGGGCGTCGTGATGGCGGTCATGGAGCTCAGGCTCCTTTCAGGCTGCCGATGTTCAGGGAGCCGCCGGAGGCGACGGCGCCGGTCGGCGGGGCGGGCGGGTCGTCGAGGAAGTCGGCGCCGGGCACGAAGAACAGGCCGCCGGTCACGGCGCGGGAGAAGTCGAGGATGCGGTCGGTGGTGCCCGGCGGATCGCCGAGGAACATGTTGTCCAGCATCCGCTCGGTCACCTCGGGGGTGCGCGCGTAGCCGATGAAGTAGGTGCCGAACTCGCCCTGTCCGACCCGGCCGAACGCCATGTTCTCCCGGAGGATCTTCCGTTCGGTGCCGTCGGCGTCGACGACCGTGTTGAGCGCGACGTGCGAGTCGGCGGGTTTGACGTCGTCGTCCAGCTCGACGTTGGCCATCTTGGTGCGGCCGATGACGCGCTCCTGCTCCTCGACGGTGAGCGCCTGCCAGGCGGCCATGTCGTGGAGGTACTTCTGCACGATCACATAGCTGCCGCCGCGGAACGGCGGGTCCTCGTCGCCGGTGTACACGGCGTCGGCGGCCGCCCGGTCCGTGGGGTTCTCGCTGCCGTCGACGAAGCCGAGGAGGTCGCGGGCGTCGAAGTAGCGGAAGCCGTGGACCTCGTCGACGACGGTGACAGCGGTGCCGAGGTGGTCGGTGAGCAGCCCTGTGTCTTATACACATCTGACGCTGCCGACGACTTAA
>NZ_VKJP01000093.1 GCF_007280575.1 Streptomyces benahoarensis | reverse complement strand
ACCGGAACCCCTGCGCGCCACCCGGCACCCCCAGGCACCGCCCCCGGGCGCGGACCGGACCCCCTTCGACGGACCGCCCGACGAACGGAGCCCCTTCGACGGCGGCCCGCTGCCCCGCCCGGACAGCGCCGGAGCCTGACCGTCCGGCACGGCCCCGGCCCGGTGACGGCGGCCCGGCCCGGCGACGTACGGACGGGCCCGCGCCGGCCCCGGTCCCGTCCGCATGGTGGGCAGGACCGTCCGGCAGTCGGTTGCAGAGCCGGGACGAAGTGGGGTCAACGCCACCGCCGTCGTGACGCGGCTGCTCAGCGCGGGGAGGGCAGGGCCTAGACTCCGTATGTACAGATCGTCGAAGTCGTGGAACAAACGCAGTCAGGGAGCGAGGGGCGGACGTGCCGGACGACACGACCGTGCGCACCATCAGCAGCGCCGCGGAGTACTTCCAGGGGTATTCCTTCGTCGGCCTGGTTGCCGTCGTCGGTGTCCTCTTCGTGGCCGTGGCCTTCGGCGCCGGGCGGTTGCTGCGGCCCGTGGTGCCGACGCCCGAGAAGCTGCTGACGTACGAATGCGGTGTGGACCCGGTCGGCGAGGGCTGGGCGCACACCCAGGTCCGCTACTACGTCTACGCGTTCCTCTACGTGATCTTCGCCGTCGACTCGATCTTCCTGTTCCCCTGGGCGACGGTCTTCGCCGCCCCCGGCTTCGGCGGCGTCACGCTCGTGGAGATGTTCATCTTCCTCGGCTTCCTCACCGTCGGCCTGCTCTACGCATGGAAGAAGGGCGTCCTGGAATGGACGTGACCCCCGCCCCCGACGGCGCGTCGGCAGCGGCTGAGGGCTCCGCCCGCGCCGATCTGCCGATGCCGCGACGCCTGGGCACGCTCGCCCGTCTCGCGCCCGAACCGATGAAGGTGGTCCTCAACTGGGGCCGCCGCTACAGCCTGTGGGTCTTCAACTTCGGCCTCGCCTGCTGCGCCATCGAGTTCATCGCCGCCTCCATGGCGCGCCACGACTTCATCCGGCTCGGCGTCATCCCCTTCGCGCCCGGCCCGCGCCAGGCCGACCTGATGATCGTCTCGGGCACGGTCACCGACAAGATGGCCCCGGCCATCAAGCGTCTCTACGAGCAGATGCCCGAGCCGAAGTACGTCATCTCCTTCGGCGCCTGCTCCAACTGCGGCGGCCCCTACTGGGACTCGTACTCGGTGACCAAGGGCGTCGACCAGATCATTCCGGTGGACGTGTACGTACCGGGCTGCCCGCCCCGCCCGGAGGCGCTGCTGCAGGGCATTCTCAAGCTCCAGGAGAAGATCGCCCGCGAATCGCTGGGGGAGCGCTACGCGACCGGCCCGGCCGCCGCGCCCTCGGCGAACGCGCTGCGCAGCGGCCTGGTGGCGCCCCCGAAGCCCGGTCCGTCCACCACGGCGGAACCCGGCGGTCCGAGGGAGGAGCCCCGATGAGCGAGCCGACGAACGAGCCGACGAACGGACCGGTGGACGAGCCGACGAACGAGCCCGTGGACGGCGTCGCGGACGGCGTCGAGGACGGTGCGGGCGAGGCGGCCGAGCCCGTCGTCGGCTGGCTGCCCGGCCCGGCGAGCGCCCTCTTCGGCACGGGCGCCACCGCGGAAGCCGCCTACGATCTGCTGACCGTCGACGTACCGGCCGACCGCTGGATCGAGGCCCTGACCGCCGCCCGGACCACCCTGGGCTGCACCTTCTTCGACTGGCTGAGCGCCGTCGACGAGCCCGGCACCGGCTTCCGGATCTGTGCTCACCTCGCCGATGTGTCCCGGCCCGGCTCCGTCCGCCGGCTCCTCGTCCGCACCACCGTGCCGCACGACGCGCCGGTGCTGCCCACCGCCACCGGCGTCTACGCGGGCGCCGCCTGGCACGAACGCGAGACGTACGAGATGTTCGGCGTGGACTTCACCGGCCACCCGCACCTCGTCCCGCTGCTGCTCCCGGAGAACTTCGAGGGCCACCCGCTGCGCAAGGACTTCGTCCTCGCCGCGCGGGTCGCCAAGGCATGGCCGGGCGCCAAGGAACCGGGCGAGTCCGAGCACGGCGGCCCCAAGCGCCGCCAGATGCTGCCGCCAGGCGTCCCCGACCCGAACGAATGGGGCCCGCTCAAGGGCCAGCTGCCCCCGGCCCCGGCCCGCCCGGCACGCGGCGCCCGCGCGGCCGGTGGCGCCCGCGCCGCCGGCGCCGGACGGACGGCCGGTGCGGGACGCGCCGGAGCGGCGGGAGAGCGTCCGGCGGCAGGAGAGCGCCCGGCGGCAGGAGAGCGCCCGGCGGCGGGAGAGCGTCCGGCGAGGCGCACCCGCTCGGCGAGCACGGGGTCGGCCAGCCAGCGTGCCACCACCACCGGGCCGGAGCAGCCTGGGGCCGGTGGCCCGGCCGCTGCCCCTGCTACGTCGACGGGGCCTGCGGCACCGGCCGGACCCGCCGCACCGGCCGGACCTGCGGCTTCGGCCGGGCCGGAAGCGTCGGCCGAGCCGGATACGTCGGCCAAGCCGGATACGTCGGCCGAGCCCGAGGCGTCGGCCAAGCCTGAAGCATCGGCCGGGCCCGTGGCGGCGACCGGCCCTGCCGCTTCGGACGGGGGAGCCGCCTCCCGTCCGTCCAAGCCCTCCGCCACCTCCTCGGACGCGCCCTGGCACCACGCCCGCCCGACCTTCGAGGAACCCGAGCCCACCCCGGCCGACGAGGCCACTCCCGCGCAACCGGACACGACCTCCGACGGCACCGCTACGAACGAGAAACCCGGCACCGAAAAGGAAACCGGCCCCGGCAAGGACACCGGCCCGGACGAGCAATCCGGCACCGGCAGGACCACCGGCACCGGCGAGGAACCCGGCCCCGACAAGGGCACCCCCACCCAGGACCCGGCAGGAGGCGACACCCCATGAGCGACGCTCTCGACATCGTGGTGCGCCTGCTCGCCGTCTTCGTTGCCTTCCTCGTCCTCCCATTGGTCGTCGGGCAGACCGAACACAAGGTCATGGCCCATATGCAGGGTCGCCTCGGACCGATGTACGCGGGCGGGTTCCACGGCTGGGCGCAGCTCGTCGCCGACGGGGTGAAGTTCGCGCAGAAGGAGGACATCGTCCCGGCCGGTGCCGACCGGCGGGTCTTCCAGCTCGCGCCCGCCGTCGGACTGCTGCCGTATCTGCTGGTCCTCGTCGCCATCCCGATCGGCCCGCACAGCGCGGTCGGCCAGAGCCTCGACGCGGGCCTCTTCTTCGTCCTCGCGGTGATGGGCGTCGGCGTCCTCGGTTCGATCATGGCGGGCTGGGCGTCGGCCAACAAGTTCTCGCTGCTCGGCGGCTTGCGTACGGCCGCCCAGCTGCTCGCCTACGAACTGCCGATGCTGCTCGCCGCCGCCTCCGTCGCGATGGCCGCCGGAACCCTCTCGCTGCCCGGAATCCTCGACTCCTTCCACTGGTGGTGGGTGCCGTGGCAGCTCATCGGCGGTGTGGTCTTCTTCGTGGCCGGTCTCGCCGAGCTGCAACGGCCGCCGTTCGACATGCCGGTGGCCGACTCGGAGATCATCTTCGGCGCGTACACCGAGTACACCGGCCTGCGGTTCGCGCTCTTCCTGCTCGCCGAGTACGCGGGCATCATCGTGCTCTGCGCGCTGACCTCCGTCCTCTTCCTGGGCGGCTGGCACGGACCGTTCGGCGCCGACGGCCTCGGCTGGCTGTGGACCCTGCTGAAGACCGCCGTCCTCGCCTTCGGTGTCATCTGGCTGCGGGTCACCTACCCGCGGCTGCGCGAGGACCAGCTGCAGAAGCTCGCCTGGACCGTCCTGATCCCGCTCACCCTCGTCCAGATCGCCCTCACCGGCGTCGTCAAGGTGGTGACCTCCTGAGATGGCCGCGGACAAGAAGCCCAAGCCGTCCGGTTTCCCCGGCTCCGGGCTCGCCAAGGGCCTCGCCGTCACCCTCCGGACGATGACGAAGCGCAGCGTCACCGCGCAGTACCCCGACGTCCAGCCCGACCTGGCGCCGCGCACCCGCGGCGTCATCGGGCTGTTCGAGGAGAACTGCACCGTCTGCATGCTCTGCGCCCGCGAATGCCCCGACTGGTGCATCTACATCGACTCCCACAAGGAGACGGTGCCGCCCGCCGCCCCCGGCGGCCGCGAGCGCAGCCGCCACGTCCTCGACCGCTTCGCCATCGACTTCTCCCTCTGCATGTACTGCGGCATCTGCATCGAGGTCTGCCCCTTCGACGCCCTCTTCTGGTCACCGGAGTTCGAGTACGCCGAGACCGACATCCGCGAACTGACCCACGAGCGCGACAAACTCCGCGAGTGGATGTGGACCGTGCCCGAACCGCCCGCCCTCGACCCCGCCGCCGAGGAACCCAAGGAGATCGCCGCCGCCCGTAAGACGGCCGACAAACTGGCCGCCCAGCAGGCCGCCGCCGATGCCGAGACCTCCGGGGAGGACGCGTGACGCTCGCCGCCGCAAGCCACGGCTTCCTCACCCCCTCCGGCGTCGAGATCGCCTTCCTCCTCGTCGGCCTCGTCACCCTCGGCGCCGCGGTCGTCACCGTCACCACCCGGCAGCTCGTCCACGCTGCGCTCTGGCTGGTCGTCGCCCTCGGCGGCACCGCCGTCGAATACCTGCTGCTGACCGCGGAATTCATCGCCTGGGTACAGGTCCTGATCTACGTCGGCTCCGTCGTCGTCCTCCTTCTCTTCGGGCTGATGCTCACCAAGGCGCCCATCGGCCGGTCGCCGGACGCCGACTCCGGCAACCGCTGGGCCGCCGTCGCCGTGGCCGCGGCGTCCGCCGTCGCCCTGGTGTGGGTCGTCGTCGACGCGTTCCGCGCCACCTGGATCGAACTCGGCACCCCGCAGGGCAGCACCGAGACCACCGGCCGCAGCCTCTTCCAGTACTGGGTGCTCCCCTTCGAAGCCCTCTCCGTCCTGCTGCTCGCCGCCCTGGTCGGCGCGATCGTCCTCTCCCGCAAGGGCGACACGGCGATCACCGGCGACGGCGGTACGCCCCCGGGCCCGGGCCCGGGCACACCCCCGGCCCCCGGCGGCACGGCCCCGGTCGCCCGCGCGGCCACCGGCCCCGTCGCCACCCCCGGCCCCGCCCCGCGCGAGGAGCAGCGCTGATGCATCTCGTCTATCCGGCCGTCCTCGCAGCCCTCCTCTTCTGCACCGGTCTGTACGGCGTGCTCGCCCGCCGCAACGCGATCCTGGTGCTGATGTCCGTCGAGCTGATGCTCAACGCCGTCAACCTCAACCTCGTCGCCTTCGACGCCTGGCTGCGCGACACCCTCCACGCCGGTCAGGCACTGACCCTCTTCACCATCGCCGTCGCCGCCGCCGAGATCGGCATCGGTCTGGCGATCGTGCTGCTCGTCCACCGCCACCGCGGCATCTCCGACATCGACCGGCTGCGCGACCTCGCCGACACGCCGGGCACCCCGGACGCCGACGCCACGGACCAGCAGCCGCAGCCGGACACCAAGGCGGAGGCCACCGCGTGACACCCACGACCACCGCCGTCCTCGTCCCCCTCCTGCCGTTCCTCGGCGCGGTCGTGGGGCTCTTCCTGGGCCGCCGCGCCCCCGGCTTCGTCCGGCCGCTCGCCGTGCTGCCCACGCTTGCCGCCGCCGCGCTCGCCGCCGTCGTCGCCGCCGGAGTGGGCACCGGGCCCGCCACCGACGTCGCCACCCGGCTGACCCCGACCGGCTCCGTCCCCATCGACCTGGCCCTGCACCTCGACGGCTTCGCCGTACTGATCGCCGTGCTGGTCGGTGTCGTCGCGACCTGCGTGCAGATCTACTCCACCGGCTATCTGCGCGACGACCCGCGCTACCCGTCGTACGCCGCGCTGGTCTCGCTCTTCACCTCCGCGATGCTGCTCGTCGTCTACACCGGCGACCTGATGGTGCTGCTCGTCGGCTGGGAAGTCATGGGCATCTGCTCGTACTTCCTCGTCGGCCACTACTGGGAGACCGAGGCCGCCCGTGCCGCCTCCCTCAAGGCGTTCCTCGTCACCAAGCTCGGCGATGTCCCCTTCCTCTTCGGCATCTTCGCGCTGGCCGCCGATACCGGGACCTTCCGCATCACCGGCATCCTCGGCTCCGTCGCCCGCGACGGTCTCGACCATCCGACGCTGATCGCGCTGCTGCTGCTCGCCGGTGTCGCGGGCAAGTCCGCGCAGTTCCCGCTGCACACCTGGCTGCCCGACGCCATGGCCGGTCCCACCCCCGTCTCGGCGCTCATCCACGCCGCGACGATGGTCGCCGCCGGTGTCTATGTCGTCGCCCGGCTCCTCCCCGTCTTCGCCGCCTCCGCCGCGGCGCTGGTCGTCCTCGCCGTCATGGCCGCGATCACCATGATCGGATCCGGTCTGGCCGCGCTCGCCCAGGATGACGTCAAACGCGTTCTCGCCTACTCGACCGTCGGCCAGCTCGGCTACATGACCGGCGCCCTGGCCGTCGGCGACCGCGGCGCCGCCGTCTTCCACCTCCTCTCCCACGGAGCCTTCAAGGCCCTCCTCTTCCTGGGTGCCGGGGCGCTCATCCACGCCGCCGGTACCAACTCGCTCTCCGCCATGTCCCGGATGAGCGGCCTCGACCGGCGCGTCCCCGACGCCTACTGGACCGTCACCGTCGCGCTCCTCGCGCTCGCCGCCATCCCGCCGTTCTCCGGCTTCTTCTCCAAGGAAGCCGTCCTCGGTGCCGCCGAGCACGCCGCCACCGGCGGGGCCGCGGGCATTCCCGGCGCGGCCGGGTGGACCGTCCTGATCTCCGGGCTGATCGCCGCCCTCCTCACCGCCGGATACACCACCCGACTGTGGCTGCTCGCCTTCCGCGGCAGCGGGCCCGAGGCCCCCGACCACGGCCCGCAGCCCCTCGCCATGAAGGCCGTGCTGTGGGTCCTCTTCGTCCCCACCGCCGCCTTCGGCCTGGCTGCCCCTTTCCTGCCCGACTGGTTCGACGGACGCTCCCTCATCCCGACCCTCACCACCTCCGTCCTGGGTACCGGCATCGCCCTCGTCGGCGGCCTCGTCACCTACGCGACCTGGCGCCACACCACCGCCCCGGCCACCCGCACCGCGGCGGACGGCGCCGCCACCGACCCCGGCAGGGTGCTGCTCGGGCCGCTGTACCGCCCCGCGGCCGCCGGCTTCCACCTCGACGCCGTCTACCGTGCGCTGTTCGTCCGGCCCGTGCGCGCCGCCGCGGTCCTCGTCCGCTTCCTCGACCGTGAGGTCGTCGACACCTACGTCCGCGCCGCCGGTACCGGCCCCCGCTGGCTGGGCGCCGCCGTCCGCCGCGCCCAGACCGGCAACGTGCAGACCTACCTCGGCGCGCTGCTCGCGGGCGCGCTCGTCCTGGCCGTCGCCGCCGTCCTCGTCGCCATGGGCACCGGAGCCTGACCATGAATCACACCGCTATGCAGCTGCTCCTCGCGGGCGTCGTCGTGCTCCCGCTCCTGGGCGCCGTCGGCGCGCTGCTCCCGGCCCCGCCCGGTCTCCGCGGCCGCGGCCCCGACCAGGCCGTACTGCGCCACGGCGTGACCGTCACCGGCGTCGTCCTCGCGGCGGCGGTGGCCCTCGCCATCGGCTTCGACCATGGCCACCCGGCCCGGATGCAGGCCAGCACCGACATCCGCTGGATCCCCGCGCTGGACATCCGCGTCCACCTCGGCATCGACGGCATTTCGCTCCCCCTCGTCGTCCTGACCGCGCTGCTGACCTTCCTCTGCGCGCTCTACAGCTACTTCTCGATGCCCAAGGGACCGTCCCCCAAGGCGTTCGTCGCACTGCTGCTTCTCCTGGAATCCGGCACCCTCGCCACCTTCGCCGTCCTCGATCTCGTGCTGTTCTTCCTCGCGTTCGAGATGGTGCTCATCCCGATGTACTTCCTCATCGCCCGCTGGGGCGGCAATTCCGGAGGCGCGGCGCCCGGCACTCCGTCCGGCCGGGAGTCGGGCGGTCGTCAGGCGGCCGCCTGGAAGTTCATCCTCTACACGCTGCTCGGCTCCGTCGTCATGCTGCTCGGTCTCCTCCTCATCGGAGGAAAAACCGGCACGTTCGACATGGTTGCACTCGCCGCTGACAACGGACCGAAATCCCAGCTCAGCCACACCGTTCAGCTCGTCGCGGTGCTCGCGATCGGCATCGGACTGGCCGTCAAGTCGCCGCTGTGGCCGCTGCACAGCTGGCTGCCGGACGCCCACACCGCCGCCCCCACCGTCGGCTCGGTGCTGCTCGCCGGTGTCCTGCTGAAAATGGGCACGTACGGCTTCGTGCGGATCGCGCTGCCGATCGCGCCCGAGGGCATGCACACCTTCGCGCCCTACCTCGCCGCCCTCGCCGCCGTCGGCATCATCTACGGCTCGCTCGCCTGCCTCGCGCTGGTCCGCAAGGGCGCCAAGGGCGACCTGAAGCGGCTGATCGCGTACAGCTCCGTCGGCCACATGGGCTTCGTGCTGCTCGGCATCGCCTCCATGACGCCCACCGGCGTCAACGGCGCGCTCTTCGCCAACATCGCCCACGGCCTCATCACCGGCCTGCTCTTCTTCCTGGTCGGCGCCCTCAAGGACCGCACCGGCACCACCGACCTCGACACCCTCGCCGGCACCACCGGCGCCGCCCTCTACGGCCGCGCGCCCCGCTTCGGCGCCCTCCTCGCCTTCGCCGCCGTCGCCTCCCTGGGCATCCCCGGGCTCGCCGGTTTCTGGGGCGAGATGCTCGCCATGTTCGGCGCGTTCCACCCGGCCCCCGGCCTCAGCCGCCCCGCGTTCCTCACCTTCATGGCGCTGGCCGGGCTCGGCACCCTGCTGACCGCCGCGTATCTGCTGCTCGTCGTCCGCCGCGTCTGCATGGGCGCCACCCCCGAGGCCGCCGAGCCCGCCGCCGCGGTCGAGGAGGGCACCGCCTCCCCGGACGAGGCCGCGCACCGCGCCGCCCCGGACACGCCACGGAACCTCCCCGCCACCGGGAGCCCGGCGGCGGGGCCCGTGATCCCCGACATCGCGCGCCACGAATACGCGGCCTGGACCCCCCTCGCCGCCCTCACCGTCCTCGCCGGACTGTGGCCCGCGGCCCTCCTCGGCCTCACCGACCCGGCCGTCCAGCAGCTCCTCGGAGGCGGCAAGTGACCAGCCCGATGATCCCGACGGCCGCGAGCGGAACAGCGTCCTTGGTGCAGTCCGTCGACTGGATCGCCCTGGCGCCCCCGGTCCTCACCGCCGTCGTCGCCCTGGTGGTGCTCGTCGCCGACCTGTTCCTCCCGGTGGCCCGCAAACCGCTCCTGGGGTGGCTCGCCACCGGGGGCCTCGCCCTGGCCGGACTCTCCCTGCTGCCCCTGCTGGGCGGCGACCGCCGTACCTTCTGCGTCGGCGGCGGCGACGTCTGCAGCTATGTCGCGGACCCGTTCGCCCTGGCCATCCAGTTCCTGGTGCTGGCCGGTGCGCTGCTGACCGCGCTGCTGTCCATCGACACCGTCAAGGACGGCGGCCTGCCCGCGGGCGAGTACTGGTTCCTGCTGCTCTCCTCGGCCTCCGGTGCCGCCCTGCTGCCCGCCTCCCGCGACCTGGCGACCCTCGTCCTCGCCCTGGAGGTGGCCTCGCTGCCCGCCTTCGCGCTGGTCGGCCTGCGCCGCGGCGACCGGCTGTCCTCCGAGGCGGCCCTGAAGTTCTTCCTCTCCTCGGTGGCCGCCACCGCCGTGATGCTCCTGGGCGTCAGCTTCCTGTACGCCGCCACCGGGAGCCTCCATCTGACTCGCGTCGCCCATGGGCTCGCCCACCTCGCGGACCCGCGGCTGGCCACCCTCGCGAGCGCCGGCGTCGCCCTCACCCTTGTCGGCTTCGCCTTCAAGACCGCCGCCGCGCCGTTCCACTTCTGGGTGCCCGACACCTACGTCGGCGCCCCGCTGCCCATCGCCGCGTACCTCTCCGTCATCGGGAAGGCCGTCGGCTTCTCCGGCCTGATCCTCGTCACGGTCAAGGGCTTCCCCTCGTACGCGCACGTCTGGGGCCCGGTGCTGGCGGTGCTGGCCGCGCTGACCATGACCGTCGGCAACGTCGCTGCGCTGCGCCAGGACCCCGGCCGCACCCACAGCGCCGTACGGCTGCTGGCGTGGTCCTCCGTCGGCCAGGCCGGGTACCTCCTGGTGCCGATCGCCGCCGCCGCGTACGCCGACGCCCCGGGGCGCGCCATCGGGTCGACCGTCGCGTACGCCCTGATGTACGCCGCGGTGAACCTCGGCGCGTTCGCGGTCGCCGCCCTGGTGGCGCGTACCAGCCCGGCCAACCGCCTCACCGATTACCGCGGTCTCGCCACCCGCCGCCCCCTGGTGGCGCTGGCCCTCGGCTTCTTCCTGCTCTGCCTGGCCGGGCTGCCGCCGGGTGTCATCGGCCTGTTCGCGAAGGTCACGGTCTTCGCCGCGGCCGTCGACGCGGGCCTGGGCTGGCTCGCCGTGGTCATGGCCGTCAATGTGGTGATCGCGCTCTACTACTACCTCCGCTGGACGGCCGCGCTCTTCCACGCCGCCCCCCAGGACGCCGCGGCATCCGTGGACGTGACGGCCGGGGGCGCCGCCGCCGTCCGCCCCGTGGCCGCCCGGATCCCTGTACCGCTCGCCGTCGCGCTCACCCTGGCCACCGTCCTCGGCGTGGCCCTCTCCGGCGCCCCGCAGCTCGTCCTGCGCTTCGCCGCCGGCACCCTCCTGTAGCTCCGGCCCGGGGCCGTGCCCCGGCCGGAACACGGCGCTCCGCCGTGGGCGCCCGCACCGCCGCACACGCCCTCCGCGTACGCCCCGGGCGCCGGAACCGGCCCTCCGCGTACGCCCCGGGCGCCGGAACCGGCCCTCCCCGGGTGCGGCGGGCGAGGGAACCTGCCCTGCTCATCTCGCGTTGACCAGTGAGTAAGGGTCCACTGGAGAGTGGACATCGCAGCAGCGGGTTCCCCTGCCGGATCGCTTGGAGGGCGTACGGTGCACCGCCGGCACAACGGGCTCAGAACCGCCGTACTCCTCGGTGGCCTGTCCGCCCTCATCATCGTCATCGGCAGCTTCTTCGGCCGTACGGGCCTGATCGTCGCCGTGCTCGTCGCGGTGGGGACGAACGCCTACGCGTACTGGAACAGCGACAAGCTCGCGCTGCGGGCCATGCGCGCCCGCCCGGTCAGCGAATTCGAGGCCCCGGGCCTGTACCGCATGGTCCGTGAGCTGTCGACGGCCGCCCGCCAGCCGATGCCGCGCCTCTACCTCTCCCCGACCCAGGCCCCGAACGCCTTCGCCACGGGGCGCAACCCCCGTAACGCCGCGGTCTGCTGCACCGACGGCATCCTCCAGCTGCTGGACGAACGGGAGCTGCGCGGGGTGATCGGCCATGAGCTGAGCCATGTCCACAACCGCGACATCCTCATCTCCTCGGTGGCCGGGGCGCTGGCCTCCGTGGTGATGTTCCTGGTGAATTTCGTCTGGCTGATCCCGGCCGGCCGCTCGGACGACGACGACCGCCCCGGACTGCTCGGCATGCTGCTGATCATGATCCTGGGGCCGCTCGCCGCCTCCCTGATTCAGCTCTCCGTCAGCCGCTCCCGCGAGTACCAGGCCGACGCGTCGGGCGCGCGCCTCACCGGCGATCCGCTCGCCCTGGCCTCCGCGCTCCGTAAGCTGGAGAGGGGCACCCAGCAGCTGCCGCTGCCCCCGGAGCCCCGGCTGGAGACCGCGGGGCACATGATGATCGCCAACCCGTTCCGTGCGGGGGACGGCATGTCCCGCTTCTTCGCCACCCACCCGCCGATGCGCGAGCGCATCAACCGTCTGGAGCGGATGGCCGGCCCTCACATATAGGGGTGCCCGCGTCGCAACGTTCCCCACCGGCCGCCGCGTCTACCAGGGCGTACCCACCCGTCGCCCCGCCGTGGAAGGCTGTCGATCATGAAGCTCATCCTCAACGTCATCTGGTTGGTCCTCAGCGGCTTCTGGCTGGCGCTCGGCTATGTCCTCGCGGGAATCATCTGCTGCGTCCTGATCGTCACGATCCCGTTCGGCATCGCGTCCTTCCGCATCGCGGGCTACGCGCTCTGGCCCTTCGGCCGTACCACTGTCGAACGCCGGGACGCGGGCGCCGGATCCACGATCGGCAACGTCATCTGGATCATCTTCGCGGGCTGGTGGCTGGCGCTGGGCCACATCTGCACGGGTATCGCCCTCTGCATCACGATCATCGGCATCCCGTTCGGCATCGCCAACTTCAAGATGATCCCGATCTCCCTGATGCCGCTCGGTCGCGAGATCGTCCCCACGGACGAGCCGTTCGCCACCCGCTGACCGCTACTGCCGCCCGCCGCCCCGTGTGCACACGCCGGTGGGGCGGCGCGCCCACGGCCCGCCGCCCCGCCCGGTTGCTGCGTATCCCGCCGACGGAACGTCCGGGCCCGCGGGCCGGTGCCGTCGTGCGCCGGTGACTACCGGTAGTTCACGAACTGGATCGCAAAGTCCAGGTCCTTGCCCTTCAGCAGCTGCTGGACGGCCTGGAGATCGTCGCGGTTCTTGGAGCTGACCCGCAGCTCGTCGCCCTGCACCTGCGCCTTGACGCCCTTCGGGCCCTCGTCGCGGATCATCTTGGCGACCTTCTTGGCGTTCTCCTGGGAGATGCCCTCCTGGATGGAGGCGAAGATCTTGTACATCTTGCCGGAGAGCTGCGGCTCGCCCGTGTCCAGCGCCTTCAGCGAGACCCCGCGCTTGACCAGCTTGGACTGGAAGATGTCGAGTACGGCCTTGACCCGCATGTCGGCGTTGGCGCGCATCTCGATCTTCTCGCCCGACCACTCGATCGACGCGTCCACGCCCTTGAAGTCGTAGCGCTGCGAGATCTCCTTGGCGGTCTGGTTGAGGGCGTTGTCGACCTCCTGCCGCTCGACCTTCGAGACGATGTCGAAACTGGAGTCGGCCATGGTGAGTTGGCTCCTCGTGGATAGGTCCGTCAGGGAAACGGCCCGTCCCGGACCGCCCCGCCAGCCTAGAGGAGGCGGCCCCGTCACCCACGACCCCGGCCACGGAACCGAGTGGCGGAGCACCCCCTGCCATCAGGTATGGTTTACGTCGTTGCCACGGAGCGCCGCACCAAGCGGATCTCAAGGCAGCAAACCCTGGCGGTGTGCCCGAGCGGCCAAAGGGAGCAGACTGTAAATCTGCCGGCTTCGCCTTCCCAGGTTCGAATCCTGGCGCCGCCACAGTGGAGGAAACCCCCTCCGAACTGCATCACAGCAGTTCGGAGGGGGTTTTCGTTTACCCGAAAGAGGGCACTACGGTCTGCCCGGGTCGGGGCTGACCCACCCTGACCCACCGCCCCGCACCGCCCTACGGACACCCTTCACCCGGCCCCACCGCCTTCACCTGGGCGCGGAACCAGCGGTGTGCCGGGTCGGCGGAGTGGCGCGGATGCCAGGCCATGCCGAGGTCGAGCGGCGGCAGATCGAGCGGGATGGGGAAGGTGCGCAGGCCCAGCGCGTCGGTGGTGTCCCGGAGCCAGCCGTCGAGGGTGAGGGCGACGAGGTCGGTGTCGCGGGCCAGTTGCATCGCGCTCATATGGCTGGGGACGACGACGGCGACGCGGCGCCGCAGCCCCAGCCCGGACAGTGCCCGGTCGATCGGGCCGAGGCGTTTGCCGCGCCGGGAGATGCCGATGTGGTCCGTGGCGGCGAACCGGCGGGCGTCGAGCGGCCCGTCGAAGAGCGGGTGACCGGCGCGGGCGACGCCGACCAGCGACAGCCGGGCGAGCGGCTCCGTACAGGTCTCCGGGTCCAGATGGTCGAGGACGCCCAGCTCCACGTCGACGCGGCCTTGGCGGAGCGCCGGGCCGTCCTCCACCGACTCGGGCAGGAAGACGAGATCGACCCGCGGGGCGGCCGCGCGCAGCCGGTCGGTCAGCGGACCGGCCAGGCCCGCCAGCAGGACGTCGCTCGCCTGCAGGATGAAGGTGCGGTCCAGTTCGGCGGCGCGGAACGGCGCCGACGGGCGGAACAGCTGCTCACAGTCGCGCAGCACGGCGCCGACCTGGTCCCGCAGCTCCAGGGCGCGCGGGGTGGGCACCATCGTCTGCCCGGCGCGGACCAGCAGCGGATCGCCGACGGCGCGCCGCAGCCGCGCCAGGGTGCGGCTGACCGCGGCGGGCGAGGTGCCGAGCCGTTCGGCGGCCCGGGTCACGCTGTTCTCCTGGAGCAGTGCGTGCAGAGTGGGCAGCAGCTGAAGATCCACGGTCCTGGCGAACCTTTCTGACCTGCATCTTTGTCGATGCTGTCAATGATTCCGTGCTCATCTTTGCATTGCTGCGTAACGCGGTGCGCGCCGAGAGTGAGGATGTCGCCGCACCCGCGGGGACACCCCTGACCCAAGGAGCGCGCCATGCCGCAGTCCGTCCGTGCCGGTCGTGAAGGCGACGTCCTGGCCGTGGTCAGCCTGACCGGCCCCACCGTCTCGTTCCACGACGCCGCCACCGACCGGCACCTCGGTACGACCGAACTCGCCGCCGAACCGCACGAGTTGTGCTTCGACCCCGTACAGCGCCTGCTGTGGTGCTCCACCCCGTACTTCTCCGGCAACTACCACACCAACACCGGGCGCCGCAGCGATCTCACCGTCCTCGACGCCGATACCCGCCGCGTCGTCGAGATCGTCGACCTCGCCCCGGAGCACGGCCCGCACGGCCTGGCGCTGGACGCGGCGCGCGGGCGGCTCTACGTCAGCGTCGAGGGCTCCGCGGACCGGCCGGGCGGCGTCGTCGTGATCGACACCGCGACGCGACGCCCCCTGGGGCGGATCGACACCGACGCGCCCGTCCCGCACTGGTTCGTCCTCTCCCCGGACGGCACGACCGGGTACGCCACCAACAAGGAGGCGCCCTTCGTCTCCGTCGTCGACCTCGGTGCGGGCACCCTCACCGCGAAGATCGAGGTCCCGGGGAGCGAGGGGCTGGCGCTCTCACCGGACGGTGCGCGCCTCTATGTGGCCGCGCCCCACGCAGGGTTGGGCGCGCCCGGGGAGCAGCGGCCGGAACCCGGGATCCGGGTGATCGACACCGGTACGCTGCGGGTGGCCGGCACCCTGCCGACCCAGGACGTCGTGCTGCCGGTGCACACCACGGTGGACGGGACGCTGCTCGTGGGGGAGACCCGCCGGGAGCCCGGGCCGGGCGGCGGGCAGGTGCCGGGGCACCTCACCGTCTTCACCGCCGACGGCCACCGCCGGGGCGGGCTGGAGGTGGGGCGGCTGCCGCTGGCCCTCACCTCGTCGCCCGACGGCCGGATCGGCTATGTGGCCGCCATCGGTTCCTCGACCGTCGACATCGTCGACCTGACGTCCCTGGAGCGGCTGGCCCGGCTCGATGTGCCGCGCCGGGGGGAGACGGGCGCCCACGGGATGGCGTATCTGCCGCGGGCCGTCTGAGCGGCGGGTGGCGGTACGCGGCTCCGGGGCGGACGGTGCATGGGCTTCAGGCCGCCGGGTCCGGGGCGCGCTTCGGGGCGGGCCCGGTGTCCGACGGGCCCGCCCCGCGCGTCACGGCGGCCGCGCGTTCACCGCACGCCCTGCCGTCCGCTCCTCACGCGTCCGCGTACACCCGCCCGGCGAACTCGGCCACCTGGGCATCGCTGAGGTTCTTCGCGAGATCCGCCTCGGTGATGATGCCGACAAGGCGGTGACCTGCGCGGACGTCGATCACCGGGAGGCGCTTGATCCGGTGCTGTTCCATCGTGTCGAGGACTTCCCTGGCGTCCGCCGCCGAGTCGATCCAGTGGACCGGACCGTCCAGCGTCCCGGCCTGCACCTCCGCCGGGTCGATGCCGTCGGCGCAGCACCGGACGACGATGTCGCGGTCGGTGATCATGCCGATGAGGCGGTTGTTGTCGCCGCAGATGGGCAGGCAGCCCACGTCCATATCGCGCATCATCCGCGCCGCCGCGTGCAGTGTCTCGTGGGCGCCGACGCAGTGCGCGCCGCCGGTCATGATGTCCTGGGCGCGCAGCTGACCGGCCGCGCCGGGTGTGCCGGGCATGACAGCCTCCTTCCGGGTGGCGGAGCACCGCGACACCCCCCCGGTGGCGCTCCTGGGGCGGCTCCCCTCCGCCCCTCTCGTGCCGTCTTCTCCCTCCATCACACCACCGATGGCCGGGCCCCGCCGCCCGCCCCGGACGAGTCCCACGGGCGGGCGCAACCCTCAAGGGGAACCCTGGGAATTCCCTGAACTTCACATAAAGTGTGTGACTTTCATGGGGCGCGCCTTATCGTCGAAGGGAGCCGTGAGCGACATTCCGGGGGAACGCGTCGAGCCAGCGAAGGGGGGCGGTCGGCCATGCGGCCGAGCCGTGGGTCCGAGGCAGAGGTGGAAGAGCGCCGCAGAACGGTGCTGCGTCAGGTCGCCGACGAGGGCGAGATACGGATAGCCGATCTCGCCGAACGCCTCGGCGTCAGCGTGATGACGATGCACCGCGATCTCGACAACCTCACCGAACGCCAACTCCTCCACAAGGGCCGCGGGGTGGCCACCGCCTTCCCCGTCGTCACCATGGAGAGCGCGGTCCGCTTCCGCGAGCACGCCGACCTCGACGTCAAGACGGCGCTCGCCGCCGCGCTGATCGAGGAGGTCGCCCCGGGCAGCACCGTCCTCGTCGACTGCGGCTCCACACTCTTCCCGTTCGCCCGCCGCCTGGCCGCCGTCGAGGGCCTGCACGTCATCACCAACTCCCTGCGCGTCGCCTACCTGTTGTCCGGTTCATCCACCGAAGTCACCCTGCTGGGCGGCCGGTTCCACGAGGACTTCGAGTCCTGCGCGGGCCCCCGCTCCCGGCGCGAGCTGCGGAGCCTGCGCGCCGCCGTCGCCTTCGTCACCGCCACCTCGATCAGCGCCGGACGGCTCTACCACCCGGTCCGCGAGTACGCCGACAACAAACGCGCCTACCTCCAGGCCGCCGACCGGGCCGTACTCGCCGTGGGCCACCGCAAGTTCGGCCGCACCGCCACCTACGGCTACGGCGACCTCGGCGGATACGACCTGCTGGTCACCGACGATCGCGCGCCCGCCGACGAGCTGCGCGCCGCCCGCGATCTCGGCGCCGAGGTCCGCACCGTCACGCCCACCGCCCCACCGACCTGAAAGGCCCGCGCCGCACCCGCCACCGCCGCACCACCGCACCGCATCCGCAACGAGAGAGGCCGATCCCTTGCGCGCCGTCGTCGTCGAAACGCCCGGTACCCACACCCTCGCCACCGTCGACGACCCGACACCCGGGCCCGGCGAGGTCGTCGTGGCGCCCGCGGCCGTCGGGATCTGCGGGACCGATGTGCACATCGTGGCGGGCGAGTTCGCGCCCACGCCGTACCCGATCATCCCCGGGCACGAGTTCACCGGCGAGGTCGTCGCGCTGGGGGAGGGGGTGACGGGACTGCCCGTGGGCACCCAGGTCGCCGTCGACCCGTCGCTGTTCTGCGGCGCCTGCCGCTTCTGCGCCATCGGCCGGGGCAACCTCTGCGAGCGATGGGGCGCCATCGGCGACACCGTCGACGGCGCGATGGCCGAGTACGTCACGGTGCCCGCCGCCAACTGCTACCGGCTCCCCGAGAACGTCGACACCGTCCAGGGAGCCCTCATCGAGCCGCTGTCCTGCGCGGTCCGCGGCTTCGACGTCCTGCCGCGCCGCCTCGGCGACCACTACCTGATCTACGGCGCCGGGACGATGGGCCTGCTGATGCTCCAGCTCGCCCGCGCCGCCGGTGCCGCCTCCCTCTCGGTCGTCGACGTCAACGAGGACAGGCTCGCCGTCGCCGCCCGCCTCGGCGCCGACGCCACCGCCACCGGCGCCGCCGCGCTGGAGCGGCCCGGCGGCTGGGAGACCGTCATCGACTGCACCGGCGCCGTCCCTGCCATCGAGGACGGCCTCACCCGGGTGCGCCGCGGCGGCACGTTCCAGCAGTTCGGGGTGGCCCCGTCGGCGGCCAAGGCGTCGTTCTCGCCGTTCCAGGTCTACAACGACGAGATCACCATCGTCGGCTCGATGGCCGTCCTGCACAGCTTCGGCCGCGCCGTCGACCTCATGGCCAAGGGCGTCATCGATGCCGACACCATGCTCACCCACCGCTTCGGCCTCGCCGACTTCGCCACCGCCCTGGACACCTTCCGCGCCGGAACGGGCCGCAAAATACAGATCCATCCGGGGGTCTGAGCGGCAGCGTGACGGTGGGCGGTCGGGCCGGGTGGGCGCGTGACGGGAGCGGCCCGGCCGGGCCGTCTCCGGCGGGGCCGCCGGAGACGGCCGGGTCGGTCGCGTGAGGGTCCGGTCCGGTGGTGTGACGTCGGCGCCCGGGCACGAAAACGGCCGGCTCAGCCCCCGGCCACCGCCCGCACCGCCTCCGCGACCGGCGTTCCGCCGTTGACCAGCTCCAGCGTGCGGTGCGCCGTGCCCGGCGCGTCCAGCAGAGCCAGCAGCGTCGCCGCGACGTCGTCGCGGGTCACCTCCGCCCGGCCCGTCGACTCCGCCAACGTCACCCGGCCCGTCCCCGTGTCGTCCGTCAGCCGCCCCGGGCGCAGGATCGTCCAGTCGAGCCCGGCCCGCGCCCGTACGTCCGCGTCCGCGGCGCCCTTGGCCCGTAGATACGCGGCGAACACCGGGTCGGTGCCCTCCGGCGGCTCCCGGTCCGCGCCCATCGACGACACCACCACGAACCGCTGGACGCCCGCCGCCTCCGCCGCATCGGCGAACAGCGCCGCCGCACCGCGGTCCACGGTGTCCTTACGGGCCGCGCCGCTGCCCGGCCCCGCGCCCGCGGCGAACACCGCGGCGTCCGCGTCCGCCAGATGCCGCGCCACATCCGCCACCGACGCCGACTCCAGATCGCACACCACCGGCTCGGCACCCGCCGCCAGCAGGTCACCCGCCTGCTCCGGCCGGCGGATGATCCCGGCCACCTCGTCCCCGCGCCCGGCGAGCAACCGCTCCAGCCGCAGCGCGATCCGACCATGTCCACCTGCGATGACAATGCGCATGCCGCCGACCGTAGACGACCCCGCCCGGAAACCCGCCCGCCGCGACGTCCCACGCCCGGTCCGGGTCCGCACGGCCGACAGCGCTGTCCGCCCGCCCGGAGCCGCCCGGCCTTGCGCCTCGACCTACCCGGCCTCGGGCTTGGCCCTTAGGGGTGTCCGCAAAGTCCACCTGGCTTGCGACGCCCTCCGGGCGAACGACGGGACTTTGCGGGCACCCCCTAGGGGAAGCCCTGGCCCGGCCG
>NZ_VKJP01000092.1 GCF_007280575.1 Streptomyces benahoarensis | reverse complement strand
TTCTCTCCTCTCTCTTCCTCTTCTTTTTTTTTTTTTTTTTCAAGCAGAAGACGGCATACGATATTCATGAGCGTCTCGTGGGCTCGGAGATGTGTATAAGAGACAGGGCCTGGGGCCCGCTGGCTGCGGGTCGACCGAGAGCCGTTGTCTACTGAGCGTCCGGGCCCCACCCGGGTCGCACCGTCCTCCCGGCTCTCCAGGGAGCCGGGAGGGACCCCTCCGGCCGGAGCCTTTCCGCGTCCCGTGCCGCTGGTGCTGGACCTGGCTCACAGTGACGGCGTCCGGTCCCGGCACACCGCCCGTGGCCCAGCCGCGGCCGACGACGGTACGGAATCTCCCGGCCGGACGTCCTGTGGTGGACTCGGCCGAACCTACCGGCCGCCGACCGCCTGCTGTCAACAGCTGCCACATCCGGGGCCTTTTCACCGCTCCGCCGGGCCGGTGGCCGCCGATCCCAGGCGGGGCAGGGGCGTATGGTGCGGCCGCCGCGCACGGCGGCGGCCGCGGGAAGTCACTCGTTCGGCCGTGCGAAGACGGTACGTCCGGCGACGACGGTGGCGAGGCAGACCGGCAGCGGGCGGCCGGGGCTGAGGTCGGGCAGGCCCGGGGTGCCGGAGCGGGGGTCGGTCGACCAGCGTTCGACGCGCTCGTCGGGCGCCTGGACGACCAGGTCACCGGCGCGCCAGACGGCGTAGTCGGCGGGGGCGCCGGGGACCAGCACACCGGCGTCGTCGCGGCCGATGGCGCGCCAGCCGCCGCGGGTGTGGGCGGTGAAGGCGGCGCGGGCGGAGATGCCGTGCGCCCGGGTGCGGTGGAAGACCGCGGCGCGGATCGTGCCCCAGGGGTCGAGGGGGGTGACGGGGCTGTCGGAGCCGAGGGCGAGCGGCACCCCTGCCTTGAGCAGCGCCGCGTACGGGTTGAGGGTGCGGGCGCGGTCGGCGCCGAGGCGGGCGGCGTACATGCCCTCGCCGCCGCCCCATGCCGCGTCGAAGGCGGGCTGGACGGAAGCGGTCAGGGCCAGGCCGGCGAAGGCGGCGAGGGTGCGCTCGGTGAGCATCTCGGCGTGTTCGACACGGTGGCGGGCGGCGCGGACGCGGGCGAGTCCGACGCGGTCGGCGGCGGCCCGGACGCCATCGGTGACAGTGGTCAGGGCGGCGTCGCCGATGGCGTGGAAGCCCGCCTGGAGTCCGGCTTCGGTGCAGTGCGCGACGTGGGCGGCGACGGCCTCGGCGTCGAGGTGGGCGGTGCCGGTGTGGGCGGCGTCGGCGTACGGCGCGTGGAGGTGCGCGGTGTGCGAGCCGAGGGAGCCGTCGGCGAAGAGGTCGCCCGCGGCGCCGGCGGCGCCCAGTTCGCGGATGCGGTCGGCCTCCTTTGCGGATGCGACCAGTTCGGCCCAGTAGCCGACGACCCGCGGGCCGTACCCTTCGGCGGCGAGGGCCAGCAGAGCGGTGAAGTCGTCCTCGCCGGAGATCTCGGGACCGGCACATTCGTGGACGCTGCCGATACCGAGCGAGGCGGCACGGGCGAGCGCGGCCCGCTGCGCGTCGGCGCGCTGCACGGGGGTGAGCGTCGCGTACGCGGCCTTGCGCACGGCGTGGTGGGCGTCGCCGGTCAGCGGGGCGTCGGCGTGGAACCCGGCCAGGTCGCGCAGGCCCGGGACCAGGTCGAGCAGGGCGGTGGTGACGACGGCGGAGTGCACGTCGACGCGGGTCAGATAGAGGGGACGGCCGCCGGTGGCCTCATCGAGTTCACCGCGCGACGGCGGGCGCCCCTCGGGCCAGGCGGTGGCGTCCCAGCCGTGCCCGAGGAGGACCCGATCGTGCGGGCGGGCCGTGGCATGCGCGCGCACGCGGGCGAGCGCGTCGGCGAGGTGGGTGGCCGGGGCGAGGTCGAGTCCGGTGAGGGCGAGGCCGGTCGCCGTGGTGTGCACATGTGCGTCCGTGAACGCCGGGGTGACGAGCGCACCGTCGAGATGGACGACCTCGTCGACCCCGTCGGCGAAGGAATCGGCGGCGCCCTCCTCCCCCACCCACGCGACGCTGTCCCCTTCCACCACCATGGCGGTGGCGAACGGGTCGGCGGGACTGTGCACCTCCCCGCCACGCAGCAGGACGGTACGGGGACGGGCCGGATCGGGGATGCGCTCACTCATACCGGACAGTTTCGCCCCTCCGCGGCCGGTGCCGGTGCGCGGGGTGGGCGAAGGACCGGTGTGGCGGGGAATTCGCCCCGGGCGGACGGATGCGGCCGGGGACGCATGGAACGGTCCGCCCGGGGCGTGCCAGGCGCGCGGGGGCGCAGGGTCCCTCAGATCCGAGGCGGCCGCGCCTCATACGGCGTGGACAGGACGACGGTGGTGCGGGTCGAGACACCGGCCAGGCTGCGGATGCGGCTGAGCAGGTGTTCCAGCTCCAGCGGGGTGGCGACGCGGACCTTGAGGATGTAGTTCTCGTCCCCGGCGACGCTGTGGCACGCCTCCAGCTCGGGAACGTCCGCGAGGCGCTCCGCGATGTCGTCGGGGGCGCTGGGGTCGAAGGGTTTGACCGAGATGAAGGCGGTCAGCGGGAGCCCCACCGCCTCCGGGTCCACGATCGCGGCATAGCCGCGGATCACCCCGCGCTGCTCCAGGCGGCGCACCCGTTGGTGCACCGCCGAGGTGGACAGGCCGGTGGCCTTGCCCAGGTCGGTGTAGCTCATCCGCCCGTCCTTGACGAGCAGATCCACGATTCGTCGGTCCAACTCCTCCACGCGTTCAACTTACTGTGCCGACACGCCCGCGCGCACCGCGCGCCGGGTCGTGGACACCCCCGCACGCCGTTCATGTGACGAACGCCACAGGCACGCTCCGCCGTCCGGAGGGCGGCGGAGATTATGCGCGCGGCATGAGGGGAATTGCTGGTGGTGGCCCGGACCGCCCGTCACAGGAGCGGCGGCCGAGCGGCCCACCCGAGGGGGATGAACATCATGCGACGCGTCAAGCAGGACACCACTCCGACCCGAGTCGGCACCACGGACGGCGACAGTTCCGGATTCGTGGAGGACGGCGATCCGGACGAGTTCGGTACGTACGACATCTTCCGGGTCTCGTGCCCGGACTGCGGTCAGCCCATCGCGCTGCTCGCCGAGGAGGACAGCCTTCCCGAGCACGCGCTGTGCCCCTCGCCGTGGAACCCGTTCGGCCTGACGGTCTGCCAGGGTTCGGGACGGCCGGTGAGCGACGCCGTGGAGACGCCGGGCGCGCTGGACGCCCATGAGCAGGACGCCGCCGTCCTGTTGACGCTGCCGGAGAGCCTGGACTGGCGTCGTCAGCCGTTCTCCCACATCGGCGGCGACGGGTCCCGCGCTCCCCGGTTGCCGCGGATGCGCCGCGCCTGACGCCGCGTCGAAGGCGATCGGCGCCCGCCCTCAACGGCGCCCGGGGCGAGGGAGCCTGACTCCCTCCGCCTCTCCCCCACCGCCCCCGGGCCGGTCCCACCGGTCCGGTTTCTTTCATGCCTGAATCACCGTACGGAAAGCCCCTCTTCCCTGTACGGAAAAGGCCCGCCCTTTCGGGCGGGCCTTTCCTGATGGTCGAACCGGCGTGGGGCAGGGCGAGTTCGCCGTCCCTGGGCGGCTCAGTGGGATTCGGGTCCGGCGAGGTGGCGGGCGATGACCATCCGCTGGATCTGGTTGGTGCCCTCGACGATCTGCAGGACCTTCGCCTCGCGCATGTAGCGCTCGGCGGGGAAGTCCTGGGTGTAGCCGTAGCCGCCCAGGAGTTGGACGGCGTCGGTGGTCACCCGCATCGCGCTGTCGGTGCAGAAGAGCTTGGCCATCGCCGCCTCCTTGGAGAACGGCAGGCCCGCATCGCGCAGCCGGGCCGCGGCGAGGTAGAGCGCGCGGCCCGCCTCGATCTGGGTGGCCATGTCGGCGAGCAGGAAGCGCAGGCCCTGGAAGTCGGCGATGGGACGGCCGAACTGCCGCCGCTCCGCGGTGTATCCGAGCGCGGTGTCCAGGGCCGCCTGGGCGACACCGATGGCGCAGGCGGCGATGCCGAGGCGGCCGGAATCCAGGGCGGAGAGCGCGATGGTGAAGCCCTGGCCCTCGTCGCCGAGGCGGCGGTCGTCGCCGATCCGTACGCCGTCGAAGTGCAGCTGGGCGGTGGGCGAGCCCTTCATGCCCATCTTGCGTTCGGGTGCGGCGGCGGAAAGGCCCTCGGCGTCGCCGGGGACGAGGAAGGCGGTGATGCCGCGGGCGCCGTTGTCGCCTGTGCGGGCGAGAACGGTGTAGAAGTCGGCGACGCCGCCGTGGGTGATCCACGCCTTGGTGCCGTTGAGGATCCAGCCGTCGCCGTCGCGGACGGCGCGGGTGGTCAGGGAGGCGGCGTCGGAGCCCGACGAGGGCTCGGAGAGGCAGTAGGCGCCGAGGAGTCCGCCGCCGAGCATGGCCGGGAGATGGGCGGCGCGCTGCTCCTTGGTGCCGAATCCGGCGAGGGCATGACAGGCAAGGGTGTGGACGCTGACGCCGAGGCCGACGGTGAGGCGGGCGGCCGCCAGCTCCTCCAGGACCTGGAGGTAGACCTCGTAGGGCTGCTCGCCGCCGCCGAACTCCTCGGCGTACGGCAGGGAGAGCAGGCCGGATTCGGAGAGCAGGGTGAAGGTCGCGCGCGGGAAGCGTCCGGCTTCCTCTTCCTCGGCGGCGCTCGGGGCGATCTCCCGCTCGGCGAGATCCCTGACGAGCGTCAACAGATCGCGGGCTTCCTCGGTGGGCAGACTGCGGTCCACCGGGCGGGGGCCGTACTCGGTCATGGCGGCGCTCTCCTCCGTCTCGGGCGCTGGCGGCTCCGCGCGCGTGGGGTGGGCGGCGGTGCCGTCTTCCGGGTGCCCAGCCGATGATTGCCTTCCGGGTCTCGGAACACGATGACCTGCGACTGTGGCGCTAGGAGTATGCCCGATCGGCGGCCTGGCGTCACGGGTTGACGAATAGGGGATGATCTTTGCGGATGCAGATGAACTCGCGGCGAAATTGGTCCGAACCATTGACGCACTGGTCTAGTCCATCTAGCTTCTCCCCCAACGCCCCACGCGTTTGGGACCGTTCGGAACGCAGGTCGGGTCCCATCCCTCGTCCCCCCTCCGAGGAGAAGACATGCTCAGACCGCACCGTGGACGATCACGCCGAGCCCTCGCCGTCACCACCACCCTGTGTACGGTGGCGCTCTCCGGCTCCCTGCTCGCGGGCCAGGCGCTCGCCGTTCCGTCCGGCGCCCCCGCCGCGCACCCGGCGGCCGCCACGGCGAAGGCGGCGGCGAAGCCCGCCACCGCGGCGGGCGACAAGGTCGTCGGATACTTCACCAACTGGGGTGTCTACGACCGGAATTACCATGTCAAGAACATCGAGGCGTCCGGCTCCGCCGACAAGCTGACGCACATCAACTACGCCTTCGGCAACGTCACCGGCGGCAAGTGCGCCATCGGTGACTCCTACGCCGACTACGACAAGGCGTACACCGCCGACCAGAGCGTCGACGGCAAGGCCGACACCTGGGACGACGGCGCGCTGCGCGGCAACTTCAACCAGCTGCGCAAGCTGAAGAAGCTGCACCCCGACCTCAAGGTGGTCTGGTCGTTCGGCGGCTGGACCTGGTCCGGCGGCTTCGGTGAGGCGGCCAAGAACCCGGCGGCGTTCGCCAAGTCCTGCCACGACATGGTCGAGGACCCCCGGTGGGCCGATGTCTTCGACGGCATCGACATCGACTGGGAGTACCCCAACGACTGCGGCCTGACCTGCGACACCAGCGGGAAGGACGCCTTCGCCAACGTGATGAAGGCGCTGCGCGAGGAGTTCGGGAAGGACGAGCTGGTGACCGCGGCCATCAGCGCGGACGCCTCCGACGGCGGCAAGCTCGACAAGACCGACTACGCCGCTGCCGCCCAGTACGTCGACTGGTACAACCCGATGACGTACGACTACTTCGGCGCGTGGGACGACAAGGGGCCGACCGCCCCGCACTCCCCGCTGACCGCGTACGACGGCATCCCGAAGGCCGGGTTCAACACGACCGACACCACCGCCAAGCTGAAGAAGCTCGGTGTTCCGGCGGACAAGCTGCTGCTGGGCATCGGGTTCTACGGCCGCGGCTGGCAGGGCGTGACCGACGACAAGCCGGGCGGCACCGCGACCGGCGCCGCCCCGGGCAAGTACGAGGCGGGGATCGACGACTACAAGGTCCTCAAGGAGCGGTGCCCGGCCACCGGCAAGGTCGCCGGTACCGCGTACGCCAAGTGCGGTGACCAGTGGTGGAGTTACGACACCCCGGAGACCATCGCCGGGAAGATGGCCTTCAAGAACGAGCAGGGCATGGGCGGCACGTTCTTCTGGGAGCTGAGCGGTGACACCCCCGACGGCGAACTGATCAAGGCGATCGAGTAACCACCTCGCCGGGGAGCGTACGAGGGCGGGAGGCTGCGGCCTCCCGCCCTTCGCGTGGGTGCGCGCCCCCGGTCAGCCGGCCGGTGGCGCCGGGCGGTCCGGTTCGTGTTCCGCGATCAGGCGCAGGGGGTCCCCCAGCCCGCGGACCAACAGCGCGCAGACCGTTAGCCGTCGGCGGTGTGGCGTACGCGGCCGTAGGGCGGCAGGTCGCGGGCGGCACCGGCCCGCTCGACGAGCTGGGCGATGCCGTCCACGGAGAGGGCGTCGTACGACGTGTCGGCCGGGCACCGTTCTCCCCCGCACGGGGGTTTACGGCGCCGCCGCGTTCCCGGACGATCGGCGTACGGGGCAGCGCCGCACCGGAGAGGTGGTACGTGGTCAATCCTTGGCTGGCGTTGGAGGCGGGCGCGGATCCCGCGGCACGGATCGCCTCCTTGCGGCGGGCGCACGAGACGTTCCTCGCGGGCGGGCCGGTGGCGCCGCCGGTGCGCCCGGTGGTCGCCGACTCCTGGCGGCGCTCGGCCGACGCCCGCGCGGCACCCGACGGCACGGTCCCGGTGGAGCTGGACGACGAGGCGCTGCGCGCCCACCGCGACGGCCATCCGCTGGCCCGCGCGCTGCCCGTCTTCCGGGAACTCCTGGGCGCCATCGCGCAGGACGGGGCGCATCTGCTGGCGGTCTGCGACGCGCAGGGCCGGATGCTGTGGGTCGAGGGCCACCCGGGCGTGCGGCGGCGCGCGGAGAGCATGAACTTCGTGGTCGGGGCGCGCTGGGACGAGCAGCACGCCGGGACCAACGCCCCCGGCACCGCGCTCGCCGCCGACCACGCCGTACAGATCTTCGCGGCGGAGCACTACAACCGGCGGGTACAGCGCTGGACGTGCGCCGCGGCGCCGCTGCACGACCGGCGCACCGGGCGGCTGCTGGGCGCGGTCGACATCACCGGCGGCGACCATCTCGCCCACCCCCACAGCCTCGCCCTCGTCCAGGCCACCGCCCGCGCCGCCGAGGCGCATCTCGCCGCGTACACGCCGGAACCCTGCACATTCCTCACCGCGCTGGGCCGCGACGAAGCGCTGCTGGTGGTGGACGGCCGACGGCTGCGGCTGGGGCGGCGGCACAGCGAGATCATGGTGCTGCTCGCCCACCACCCCGACGGTCTGACGGGTGATCAGCTGGCGTTGCTGCTGTACGGCGAACGGGAGGTGCGCCCGGTGACGCTACGGGCCGAACTCTCCCGGTTGCGGCACCTCGTCGGTCCGCTGCTCGCCTCCCGCCCGTACCGGCTGCGGAGCCCCGTCGACACCGACGCCGCCACGGTCGACACCGCCCTGACGACCGGCGGCCCGTCGGCGGCGCTCGACGGATACCCGGGCCCGCTGCTCCCGCTCTCCGACGCCCCGGGCGTACGCCGGCTGCGGGACGCCCTGGAGGCGCGTCTACGGCGCTCCCTGCTGACCTGCGGCGATCCGGAGCCGCTGCGGCAGTGGACCGGTACGCCCTGGGGCGAGGACGACCTGGAGGTCTGGGAGGCACTGGCCAACGCTCTGCCCCCGCACGCCCCGGGGCACGTACGGGCCCGGGGCGCGGTACGGCGGCTGCGGGAGGTGTACGGGGTGGCGGGGCGATAGGGCGGGAGGCGCGCATCGGGCGGGTGCCCGGCGGACGGGGCGCGGCCGGGCGGCGGCGCCCGCCGAGTGCGGGCCGCCCCGCCGGACACGGCGCGGGACCACCGTGGCAAGCGGCCCGTGGCCGCAGTCGTCACCCCCCGCAACGTTGCGGCAACCTCCCCCGCCCTACCGTGCGCGCACCGTCCTCCGCAGGGAAGCGGAGGGCACCGCGCCGAGCGATTGAGAGGCCGTGCCATGGCCCGCTTTGCCCACCCTGGTTCCGTCGATGCCGTGATGTCCTATCGGAGCCGGTACGACCACTGGATCGGCGGCGAGTACGTCGCGCCCGCGCTGGGCCGGTACTTCGAGAACCCGACGCCGGTGAACGGCCAGCCCTTCACCGAGGTGGCGCGCGGCACCGCCGAGGACGTCGAACGCGCCTTGGACGCGGCGCACGCGGCGGCCCCCGGCTGGGCCCGTACCGCGGCCGCCGAACGTGCCGTGATCCTCAACCGGATCGCGGACCGGATGGAGGCCCACCTCCAGGAGCTGGCCGTCGCCGAGAGCTGGGAGAACGGCAAGCCGGTCCGGGAGACGCTGGCCGCCGACATCCCGCTGGCCATCGACCACTTCCGCTACTTCGCCGGTGCGGTACGCGCCCAGGAGGGCACTCTCTCCGAGATCGACGCGGACACCGTCGCGTACCACTTCCACGAACCGCTGGGGGTCGTCGCGCAGATCATCCCGTGGAACTTCCCGATCCTGATGGCGACCTGGAAACTGGCGCCCGCGCTCGCGGCGGGCAACGCCGTGGTCCTCAAGCCCGCCGAGCAGACGCCCGCCTCGGTGCACTTCCTGATGAGCCTGATCGCGGACCTGCTGCCGCCGGGCGTCGTCAACATCGTCAACGGCTTCGGCGCGGAGGCGGGCAAACCGCTGGCGTCCAGCCCCCGGGTGGCGAAGGTGGCGTTCACCGGCGAGACCACGACCGGCCGCCTGATCATGCAGTACGCCTCGGAGAACCTGCGTCCGGTCACCCTCGAACTGGGCGGCAAGAGCCCCAACATCTTCTTCGACGACGTCTCGTCGCACGCGGACGACTTCCTCGACAAGGCGCTGGAGGGCTTCACGATGTTCGCCCTCAACCAGGGCGAGGTCTGCACCTGCCCCTCCCGCGCCCTGATCCAGCGCGGCCACTACCAGGACTTCCTCGCGGCGGGTGTGGCCCGCACCGAGAAGATCGTCCAGGGCCACCCGCTCGACACCGACACCATGGTCGGCGCGCAGGCGTCCAACGACCAACTGGAGAAGATCCTCTCCTACCTGGACATCGGCCGTCAGGAGGGCGCCCGCGTCCTCACCGGCGGCGCCCGCGCCGAACTCGGCGGCGAACTGGAGGGCGGCTACTACGTCCGCCCGACCATCTTCGAGGGCAACAACGCCATGCGCGTCTTCCAGGAGGAGATCTTCGGCCCGGTGGTGGCCGTCGCCCCCTTCGCCGACTTCGACGACGCCGTCACCCTGGCCAACGACACCCTCTACGGCCTCGGCGCCGGAGTCTGGACCCGCGACGGCTCCACCGCCTACCGCGCGGGCCGCGCCATCCAGGCAGGCAGGGTCTGGACCAACTGCTACCACGCCTACCCTGCCCACGCCGCCTTCGGCGGCTACAAGCAGTCCGGCATCGGCCGCGAGAACCACAAGATGATGCTGGACCACTACCAGCAGACGAAAAATCTGCTGGTGTCGTATTCGGCGAAGAAGCTCGGCTTCTTCTAGGCCCACGAAAAAAGGCGCCTGACCTGGGCTTTTACCCGTCAGGCGCCTTCCGCCTGGCCCGCTCAGAGCAAGGCCCGGTTTACGTCGTAACTCCCAGTTCCTCCCGCCGCTGTCCCGCTCCTGACCAGCTCTTCCGGTCTATTTCCGGTCCAAGTCCCGGCTCACCCCGCAGCTGCCCCTCCTCGGCTGACGCGGTCCCACTCCTGCATGGACTGCTCGATCAGACGGTTGGCCTGCTCCCGGATGCCGCCCAGGAACTTGGCGTAGTGGCGGAAGAGGACTTCAATGCTCTGGCCCGCGCGGCGAGCGCATTCGGCCGGGTCCACACCGGAGTACAGCCAGAACGAGATCCCGGCGTGCCGGAGGTCGTAGGGCCGCTTGGCCAGGCCGGAGGCAAGCTCCGTCCGGGTCAGGGCATACTTCCGTGCCCGCGCCCACGTTGTGCCATACGCGGAAGCGTCCACGTAGTTGCCGGCCTCGTTCCGGAACAGTCGGCCGTCCGGCGCCACGCCGAACCGTTCGATGTGTGCACGGAGGATGCGCACGAACTGCGGCGGGATGGGCACAGGCCGGGTCGCGGTAGCCGCACGGCGCTTGAGCGAGTGCACCTCGTGCACTGCACCGTCGTTCGTCCACTCCTTGCCTGCGGTGACGACGCCGCCCGACAGGTTGAGCATCCCCCATCCGGTCTCGGGCAGGTGGCACTGTTCGAGCCGGAGGTGGATGGCCTCCGCCGGCCGCATGGCCGCGTAGTAGATGCAGCCGAAGAACGCCTCAAGGTGAGGGCCTCGCCCGCGCTGCTGGGCAACCGCCGCGAGCAGTCGGACAACCTGAGCAGGATTGGGAACGGCAGCCGGGTCCACCTCCTCGTTGACCGCCGGAGCATTCCACCTGAGCCCGTTGAGTGGGTTCTCCGCGAAGTACCCCTTTTCGACTGCGGTGTTGAGAACCTCGTTGAACGCGGCCCTCTTACGCCGCGCCGTCTTGGCCGCAGCTGCCTTCCCATCCAACTTGCGGCACAGGGCGTCCAGCGCCCTTCGCAGCACAACAGTTTCCGCGAGAGCGCTGACGGGCAGGGAGTTCCGCCTTATCCAGTCGAGCGCCTTCCGCCATTCCTCGGTCGGCTCCTGGTCCCACGCGTTCTTGTTGAACGCCCACGAGTACAAGGCGCGCCGCAGCACCCGCGGCTCCGGATAAGTTGCGCCGGGGTGCACCAGGGCAGGCGTGATGGTGGCGAAAGCGTCGGCCAGGGTACGGCGGGTGTTCCCCGGCGTGCGATCCCACCGCTGATCGAGGTATTCGTGGGCGAGGTCGTACCACGTCGTCCGCTGCTTGATTGCTCGCAGCTCGGACGCCGGCAGGCCGGTGTGCTCATCGAACGGCTCACCATCGCGCGCCATCGTCATCAGCTTCGCGCGCCTGCTCTCAGCGAGCCCGGCAGTGCTGAACGATTCCGATTTTTCACGCCCATTGACTGTCCACCGCACCTGGAAACGGTTACGCCGGCCAGGGCGCTCGCGTATGTCCCAGAAGCGGACGTGGTAACTCATCGCCAAGTGTCGGAATCCCTCTCACATGCGTCCCACCAGGCGTCCAGGTCAGCGCGTCGGCACCGGAGTTCACCATTGGGCAACTTGACCATGCGGGGCGCTTGCCCGCGAGCGCGCATTCGGTAAAACGCCGACGAACTCATACGGATTTCCGCCAGAACCTCGGCGAGTTTCAGCGCCGGAGGACGAGCCATGCAGTATCACCTTCGAATTGAAAGACTTCATGCTGGAAATCCGGACGCATATCGATGCGCAGCACAGACTCATATTTCTGCACAGCCGCCCACTGTGGGGTGGACGACAAGGCGCGACCAGGCATCACGGATCGACATAGCGTGGGATTTCCTCACGGCACACAGGCGAGCGGTCAGCGAGGAGACCTTGCGTAGCGAGCAGCCAGCCATAGCCATAGGCATGAAGGCGCGGACATTGATGTAGCAGCAGGCGGCAGCAGCCGCCCTATTACCTCCTCGCGAATGCGTGCGGCACCGCCTACTGCGTCCGCTACGGCTCCACCGCCAAGCACAGCCGAGTGCGAACACCATCAATGCTCTGGACAATCCCCGGTTTCGGTAACCGGGGATCGTCTGCTATGTATCGCGCTGCGCGACGAGACCTTGCCCATCACCCGCTGTATCAGCCGCGGTCAGGAGGCCAGCCGGTACGACCGGAGAGCGGGGGGGTTGCTCCGTCCGTGACGAGCACCAGCAGCCCGTCGTCGGTGAGTCGGTCGAGGTTGCGGGCCATGACGCGCTCGGAGGCGCCAACGGCTCGGGCGACGTGTCGGGGTGCGGCTCCGGGGTGCACCGCGACGTGCGCGAGGACCGCTCGATCGAGACGGTAGCCGCGTTGCACCAGGTCCTCGCCGAACAGCCCGGCCGCCCAGACACAGAGGCACAGCGCTGCGGACAGGGCACCGTAGTCCTCTGTCTCCTGCGCGGTCCACGCATTCACAGCGCCAAGCGCCAAGAGGACGGGGGCAGTAAAGCGGACGGATCGGAGAGCGGGATTCGACAGGTGTACCTCCTTGGGACGGGCCTCGGCAGCGAGACAGAGCCGGACGGGGTAAGGGATGCCGTGGCGACCGGGCTGTCTGCCGGTCGCCCCGGAAGCGCGCATCCCTTCGCTGACCTGGTGTTTTCCGGGACGTTGTACGTTGGCATGGTCCCGGAGAAGGTTCCAGTCCCTTGGGGCTCTTTCTCGTCTGCCGTGGGCGAATGCCCTTCCGACGCCACACGTCAGACGCGCGCCGCCCCGGACCTATCCGGTCGGGAGAAGTGTTGTGGCAGCGCCGTCACGAAACCAATCCCAGACGATCTGTCGACCGCAGTGCCAATCACCTCTCGGCGGGACAGTAGCGGTCGCGTGCTGCTGTCGCAGCGCACCTCAAGAGCTATGACATGGCCGACCGACCGACGCCCGTCGCGACAAGAATCCAGCACGGCGCTGACCACAAGGACCCGCGCACCACCGACCGATACACCTGGCGGTGCTGAGCCCTCGACGCCGGCCCCGCATACGACGCGGCCCCGAGCCTCGCCGAACGGCTGGAAGCCCCCACCGCGTCCTGAGGGGTTCCAGTGGGTAGCCAACGATAACTACGATTGTCGTCGGTAATCTTGAGCCCTGCCGTCATCCGACCTGGTGGAGGGCCATTGAACGACCGATCCCCGCAGGAGCGCTGCCCCGCGCTGGAGTTGCCGCACCTGACCTGGCATCAGTACGAAACTGAGTACCGACGCGTACTGGACAGCGAGCACGGGATTCCCCCTGTCCCGTGTGCCAACGCCCTGTCGGCGCGGTCCGCCACTTCTCCCGCAGCAACAGCCAGGCGCACCTCTCGCAGCGCGCCTCGCCTTCGAGCCTTGCGGCCACGAAGCGCTCCTCGGCTACCAGGGAAGGAGGACCACGTGACAACTCTCGTTCCGGCGAATGAGGTTGTGGACGCCGCCCTCGTCGACGACGAGGGCCTGGTGCCCTCCGTCGCCCCGACCGAGGGCCCACTCATCGACCACAACACCGTGCTCCGGCCGGGCGAGGAGATCCCAACCGAGGAGAAAGGTCCGCGATACACGGACCGGGACCTGTACGTCTCCGAGGAGACCGCCCGAGCAATGGACGAGGCGGGCGTCGACGAGTCCGGGCCGCGGGGATCGGCGATGCGCGGGCCTTGACCCTTGATCCTGGACACACGAGAGACTGGATCCTGAGGATCTGAGAGGGCGGTATGAGAGTGTATAGGCGTTTTATCGTCACCTGAACGTGTGGCGGCACGGCATCCCGGCCGGTCGGCGGCCATGGGCATGTTGGGCTGGTCGCTGTGAGCGTGCGCAAGTCCTACAAGACCGACCTGAGCGATGAGCAGTGGGCGTTGGTCGAGCCGGTGATCATCGCATGGAAGGGTGCGCACCCCTCGGTCAGCGGCCATCAGGGTCGGTACGCGATGCGGGAGATCGTCAACGCACTGCTCTACCAGGGCCGGACCGGTTGTCAGTGGGACCTGCTCCCGCACGACTTTCCGCCGCCCGGCGCGGTGAAGTACTACTTCTACACCTGGCGCGACGACGGCACCGACCAGACCATCCACGACCTGATGCGCTGGCAGGTGCGGGAGAAGATGGGCCGGAAGGCGGATCCGAGCCTGGTGGTGCTCGATACCCAGAGCGTGCACGCGGCGGCCGGAGTACCCGCCGAGTCGACGGGACGTGATGCGGCAAAAAAAGTACCGGGCCGCAAGCGCGGCCTGGCCGTTGACGTTCTGGGGCTGGTGATCTCAGTGGTCGTGGTGGCCGCGTCGGCGCACGAGAACGCCGTCGGTATCGCGCTGCTGGACAAGGTCGCCGCCGACACCGACGCCGTGGAGAAGGCCCTGGTCGACCGGGGCTTCAAGAACGCGCTTGTCGCGCACGGGCAGAAGGTGAACATTGAGGTGGAGGTCGTGGAGCGCAATCCCGCGCAGACCGGGTTCGTTCCCCAGGCCAAGCGGTGGGTGGTGGAGCGCGCCTATGGGATCTTGATGCTGCACCGCAGGCTGGTGCGCGACTACGAACACCGGCCCCGCAGTTCGGAGTCACGGGTGTACTGGGCGATGACCTCGGTGATACTGCGCCGGTTGACCGGGGCGACCGCGCCGGCTTGGCACACCGCATGAGTGGCGGGGAGCTGACGCTCGGGGCGGTGCTGGCGCGGCTGGAGGAGCGGGAGGGAGAGATCACCGTGCGGGCCGAGGCGACGAGGGAGCAGATCGCGCAGCTGACCGCACGGCTCGACGAACTCGACCGGGCCGCCGAGGAAGTTCGGATCACCCGCAAGACACTGCTGGAGCTGCCCGATCCACAACCGCCCGCACCCCCGGCACCGAAACTTCCGGACCATCCGGCCTACCAGCAGATCATGGAGGTGTTCACCGCGGCCGACCATCCGCTGCGGGCGCGACAGGTCTGCGAGGCGATGGACCTGACGGTCGCGCCCAACACCATCAACAACACCCGCCTGAAGCTCAAGCGGCTGGCCGACCGTGCGATCCTGGTCGAGACCGAGCAGGGCTTGTTCACTCAGCCCCGGCCATAGCCGCCCGGCGCTGCCGCGACCCGCCCCCGGACGAAACCAAGAATCGGGCATCAGGTCTAATACCGCCCTCTGAGTAAGTAGTCGTGGAGGCTGGCGACGCCCGACAGGTGCTTCTCAAGCGCCTCGTGCAGCCCCACCGCCTGGTCGTCGTCGACTGGAACCGGTTCCCGCCGTCACCGTCCGGCCTCCGGCGGGGGAACCGGGCGTTCCGTCCCTCCGGCACCGGAGGTCGGACAGAATGAAGGTGTCCGGTGGGGAGCCGACAGGCCGGTGCCACCGCCGAAGCGGAAAATGGGGGCACGGTTGACTGTGTGGGACGCGGACGGCTCTGACGCGCGGAAGGATCCTCAGCCCCCGGGACGGCCACGGCCCGGGACGCCGGCCAGGATCCGGGCCGTGGCACGAACACCACGGGCAGGGACACGGGCTCGGGCCGCCGCACCCCCGCGGCCGGGCGGCGGCCAGGCCAGTGGCGGAGCGGCTGTCGGAGGGACGGGTGCGTAGGAACCGCTCAGGCCCTCCCCCCGGGCGACGCCGACGGTTACTGCTCATGGCGGCGGCGGTGCTGGGAATGTGGCTGCCGATCTACTTCGGCCCCCTCGGCGAGTGGATGAAGGAGAACCCGCCGCCGTTCATCGCCTGGATGGAACAGCACACCACCTTCGCGGTCGTCCTCTTCATGGCGGCCACAGCCCTCGCCGTACTGGGCTCCATGGCCGGACAGCCGAACGAGCCACAGCCGGTGGCAGAGCTCGCCGGGACACTGGCCACCGCGGTGGCCGAGCAGTGGCGCAGGGAGGAGACGGCCCTCCAGCTGCAGGCGCCATGGCCGATGCCACTGCGATGGGAGAACACCGCACGGCCGGTGGCAGACCACTGGGAGGCGATCAACGGCGCCCAGAACCAGGTCGAACAGGTGGATCTGTCCGGACGGCTGGACGGGGACGGCCGGGCGGACGACAGCATCGTCGCTGTGTTCCACCGGGTGGCGTCACGGCGGCTCGTGATCCTCGGCGCACCGGGCGCGGGCAAGACCGTCCTCGCCCTGAATCTGGTGCTGCATCTGCTCGACCGGCGCCAGGAGGGGGAGCGGGTGCCCGTTCTCCTCTCCATGGGATCCTGGGACCCCGCCCAGGAGACTCTGCACTCCTGGATGGCCCGTCGGCTGGCCGAGGACGACCCGGCGCTGCGCACCCGGTCGGGGTCGGGAGCGACTCTCGGCCAGGAGCTGATCGCCTCCGGACAGGTGCTGCCGGTGCTGGACGGGCTGGACGAGATGCCCCCGCAGGCGCGGTCACAAGCGCTGGCGGCCCTGAGCCGGCAGCTGGGACGGGGCGAACCGCTGGTGCTGACCTGCCGGGCTGACGAGTACCAGCGGACGGTGGGGAGTACGGTGCTCACCGCCGCCGCGGTGGTCGAGCTGTGCCCGCTGGACCCGGCCGACCTGCAGACCTATCTGCGGGTGAGCACGGCCCCCGCCCGGACCGGCTGCTGGGATCCCCTGTTCGCCGAGGTGGAAAGCACCCCCGGCGGGCCGGTGGCCCAGGCACTGTCCACTCCCTTGATGGCCTGGCTCGCCCGTACCGCCTACGCGGACACCTCGGCGGCCGAGCCCGCGGAACTGCTCGCCGAACAGGAAGGGGTCCGCCGGTTCGCCGACCGGACGGCGGTGGAGGAGCACCTCCTGGAACGCCTCATCCCGGCCGTGTACTCCCGCGATCTTCCCGGGGAGGACACCCGGAGGTGGAGCGGCGAGGAGGCCCACCGCTGGCTGAGCTTCCTCGCCCGGCATCTCAACAAGTTGCGCACGCCCGATCTGGCCTGGTGGCAGCTCGGCACCACCGTGCCCCTGACGTCGCGCATGGTGCTGGCCGGGATCGCCACCGGACTGGTGTACGGACTCCTGTCCTGCCTGGTGCACGGGCTGGGCGGGTTCGGGCTCATGGACGTCTTGGTGAGCGGGCTGCTCAACGGGTTCATGACCGGGCTGTCCTTCGGACTCGCGCACGGGGTTGCGGCCAGGTTCATCGACGGGGCCTTCCAGCCGTCACGCGTACGGCTGAGCCTTCGCGGCCGGCAGACCGGGCGGGCTCGCCCGAGGTTCCTGCCCCGGTTCATGGCAGGGCTCGTGGTAGGGCCGATTGCCCAGGTCACCGGCAATCTGCTCGCCGGAGTGGTGAACGTGGCGGCCTACCAGGAGCCGTTCTGGCTGCTGGCAAGGGTCCTGAACGCGGGGTACTGGGGTTTGGTGGTCGGGGTCGGGGCCGCGCTCGTCTTCGGCTCCACGGCCTGGTTCGAGGAGCCCATCGACACGCAGGAGGCCACCAGTCCCACCGGTCTGCTGAACACCAACCGTGCGACGGTGCTCCGCCAGGCGCTGGTACTCGGAGTGGTGTTCGGGCTTCTCATCCTGCTCGGGAGCTGGATTATGGCCGGTCTGCTGCCCCGGCACATGTGGGGAACCACCGTAGTGTGGACCCCCGCCCTGGGGCTGCGATCCGGGATTCTGATCGGGCTCGGGAGCGCGCTCGTGGCCGCGCTCACGCTGACCGCCTGGGGCCGCTGGCTGATTCTGGCGCGCGGCTGGCTGCCGCTGACCAGACGACTGCCATGGGCCGTGAGCGCCTTCCTGGAGGACGCCAACCGACGTGGCGTACTGCGCCGAAACGGAGCGTTCTACCAATTCCGCCACACCCGGCTCCAGCATCACCTGGCCCCTGCCCCACCACCGCTGCCGCCCCAGCGGCGCTCCCGGCCACGGGTCCGTCTCTCCGGCCTGCTTCGCCGTCAGGGCCACGGCCGCGTGGGAGAGCCCGACAGTGATGGCGAGGTGTCTCGGTGACCCATCACATCGAGCGACAAGCATCCGTCATCGGCCACCGGCGGGGCCGCCTTCGGGACCCTGGCGTCGTGCGGGATGCAGGTCCCACTGACAACCGGTCCGGCCCTGGTAGAGCAGTGCGTTGACGATCTCCCGCATCGCGTACCGACCCTGATGGCCGCTGACCGAGGGGTGCGCACCCTTACATGCGATGATCACCGGCTCGACCAACGCCCACTGCTCATCGCTCAGGTCGGTCTTGTAGGACTTGCGCTCGCTCACAGCGACCAGCCCAACATGCCCATGGCCGCCGACCGGCCGGGATGCCGTGCCGCCACACGTTCAGGTGACGATAAAACGCCTATACACTCTCATACCGCCCTCTAAGACGCCGGCAATAGCTATGTTGTGCCAGCTGTACGGTAGCGATCCGTACGAACTGGGCTTGATGCCTGTTCAAGAAGGCGCCATGCTGCCGATAGCTAAACCTGCCGGAACAGTCACGACCAAGCCGGGCCGGCAAGGGAACGATCATTTCACCGATTTGATCGATGCCACGCGGCGTTCTGTTGATCGAAGCCTGGGTGTCGGGAGCATCAGCATTGGGCAGTTGGACTTGTTGGAGGAGAGGGTCCTGTTGGACCGAACCGAATACGTTCACCGCCCGCCGGTCCCGATGCTTGAGCAACTTCTCTACGACCTGAAGGAAGTGGAGGCATTCTCTCAGGAACGGCAGCCAGCCTCCGTACAGGTGAAGCTGACCGAATTGACGGCCGTACTCGCCACCCTGATTGCTGACTCGCTGATGAAGTTGGGGGACCTGCACCGGTCGCGCACTTGGTACAGCACGGCCCGGCATGCGTCTGACGAGAGTGGCAACCGAGACCTTCAGGCTCGTGTGAGGGTGCAGGCTGCCATGTTGCCTTACTACTACGGTCCGTTGGAGTCGGCTGTCTCGCTTGCTCGTGACGCACGGATAATGACTCGGAGCAAGCCCTCGCCAACCGCTGTATTCGCTGCGGTAGCGGAGGCGCGAGCCCTGGCGCAGCAAGGGAACAGAGCGGGCGCAGACGAGCGCGTACGCGAAGCGCAAGTTCTCTTCGATCGGCTGCCAGCTGATGCGAACGAGGATGCCTTCGCGTTCCCGCGGCGCCGATTCCTGCTCTACCTCAGTGGAGTTTTCACGGCCATGGGGCGCACCTCGCAGGCGCGCAGTGTGCAGGAAGAGGCGCTTGCCCTGTACCCCTCGCACACCGCCATCGACCCCGCTCTGCTGCATCTGGAGGCCGCCCTGTGCCTGGCGCACGACCGCAGCGCCACGGAGGCATGCCAGCTGGCTTCAATAACCTACATGCGAGTACCGGAAGCGCACCGCACGCCCATCCTCGGGGCGAGAGCCCGGCGCGTCATCGACCAGCTGCCGGGCGCGAACGCGTCGATGCCTCGTAAATGATCTTCGAATCACCTCGGGCATGGCTGACCGCGGTGCGGCCCGCTGGCCTATCCGGCGAGGGTGAGGTTGTGCATGCGGGCGATGCCGAGCATGGCGTGGTGGACGCCGTCGCCTTTGA
>NZ_VKJP01000091.1 GCF_007280575.1 Streptomyces benahoarensis | reverse complement strand
CTGCGCCGCCGCCCGGCCCCGTACCCCCGTAACGTCAGCCCTCCGGGTAGAAAACGAACAGTGTGCAGCCATCCGCGGACTGCGGCACGTGCCAGGAGCCCGCGGGTGCGTGGATAAAGGTCCCCGCGGAGTGGGCGCGGTCGCCGTCGTGGAAGGTTCCGGAGACCACGTAGACCTCCTCGGGGCCCGGCTCGTGGACGTCGATCCCGTCCCAGCAGCTGCCGGGGGCGAACTCCACGACCATCGCCTTCGCGCCGTTCTCCCCGGTCCACAGCAGCCGGGCGCTGATACCGGGTGCGGGTTCCATGGGCTCGGCGTCGGCCACCGTACGGAAGAGGTAGCCGGGCGTGCCGCCCACGCCCCCGGGGTGCGCCCCCGCCACCGCTCCGGCGGCTATGCCCTCGGGCGCCGCGTCCTGCTCGTCGTTGACCTGCGTGTTCACGTTCATGGGGACAGCTTGTCGGGCCGGTGGGGGCCGTTCCCAGTGCCAGAACCGACCCCGCCGGGTACTTTCCTGCCATGATCAAATCGTCGTCCCGCACCGCCGTGCCACCGGGCGGGGAAGGGGCGCGTCATCAGGTCGTGGCGCTGGTGCACGCACCGCAGCCTACGTTCGAACTGGGCTGTGCCGCGGAGGTCTTCGGCACCCGGCGGCCCGGCCTCCCCGCGTACTACGACTTCCGGATCTGTGCGCTGCGGCCCGGCTCCGTGGCGACGACCGCCGGGTACACGCTGCACGCCACGGCGGGGCTGTCCGCGCTGGACGAGGCCGACACCGTCGTCGTCCCCGGCTGGGCGCCCGACGCGCCGTTACCCGAGGCGATACACGGGGCGCTGCGCGCCGCCCACCGGCGTGGCGCCCGCCTGATAGGGCTCTGCTCGGGCGCGTACGCGCTGGCCGCCACCGGGGTGCTGGACGGGCGGCGGGCGACGACCCACTGGAACCGCGCGGCGGATTTCGCGGCCCGTTTCCCGCGCGTGGAGATGGATGCCACGGTGCTGTACATCGACCACGGCGACGTCGCGACGAGCGCGGGGGCGGCCGCCGGGGTCGATCTCTGTCTGCATCTGCTGCGCGCCGACCACGGTGCCGGGTACGCGGCGCGCGTCGGCCGCCACATGGGGGTACCGCCGCACCGTGAGGGCGGCCAGGCGCAGTTCACCGCGGAGGCGCCGCCCCGGCGGGCGGACCCGTCGCTGGCGCCGTTGCTGGACTGGGTGTCCGGGCGGCTGGGGACGCGGGTGTCGGTGGCGGAGATGGCGGCGCGGCTGCGGGTCTCGCCGCGGACGCTGGCGCGCCGCTTCACCGAGGAGGTGGGCACCAGCCCCGGCCAGTGGCTGCTGGCCCGCCGGATCGCGGCGGCGTGCACGCTGCTGGAGGAGACCGATCTGCCGGTCGAGGCGGTGGCCGCGCGCGTCGGCCTCTCGTCGGCGACCAACCTGCGGCGCCGCTTCCACGACGCCCTGGGCACGACACCGGCCGCCTACCGCCGCGCCTTCCGCCACCGCTCCCCCGTGCCACCCGGGAACGCCGGTACCTGACGAGCGGACGGGCCCGGGGAACGCCGCATGCCGCGGCGCATGGGGCCGACGCGCATGGGGCGAACGCGCATGGGGCGGCACACAGGAACCGCGCCCCCCGTACGCACGGCGCAGCCACGCAGGGGGCCCACGCACCACGCGGCGCCCACCGGAACACCCCCACACACGACACCGCCCCGGCTCTCCGAATGAGCCGGGGCAGCATCCACTTCCGAGGAAACGGACTGGCGGGGTGGGTTAGCCCATCTCCTCCAACGCCTTGCCCTTGGTCTCCTTCACGAACTTCAGCACGAAGGGGATCGAGAGCAGGGCGAAGACCATGTAGATCACGTACGTACCGGAGAGGTTCCAGTCGGACAGGCTCGGGAAGCTCGCCGTGATGGCCCAGTTGGCGATCCACTGGGCGGAGGCGGCGACGCCGAGCGCCGCGGCGCGGATGCGGTTGGGGAACATCTCGCCGAGGAAGACCCAGACCACCACGCCCCAGGAGAGGGCGAAGAAGAGCACGAAGCAGTGGGCCGCGATGAGGGCGACGGTGCCCTGCGTCGTCGGCAGCGTCCCGGCCGCCGTCTTGGCGGAGAAGGCCCACGCCTCCAGGGCGAGCGCGACGGCCATACCGGCGGAGCCGATGAGGGCCAGCGGGCGGCGGCCGATCCGGTCGACGAAGATCATCGCGATGACGGTGCCGATGATGTTGATGATCGACGTGGTGAAGCTGTAGAAGAACGAGCCGCTGGGGTTGATGCCCACGGACTGCCACAGCGTCGACGAGTAGTAGAACGCGACGTTGATGCCGACCAGCTGCTGGAAGACCGACAATCCGATACCGACCCACACGATCGGCAGGAAGCCGCCCCGGCTGCCCAGCAGATCCCTGAACGTCGACTTGTGCTCCCGGCGCATCGCCTCCTGGATCTCCTCGACCCGCGTGTCGAGATCGACGCTGTGCCCCTCGACCTCGGACAGCACCTGCTTCGCCTTGGTGATCTTGCCGACGGAGATCAGGAAGCGCGGCGACTCCGGGATGACGAACGACAGCAGGCCGTACAGGAGCGCCGGGATCACCATCACGCCCAGCATCCACTGCCACGCCTCGATACCGGCGAGCTTGCCGCGCTGGTTGCCGTCGGCGAGGTTGAGGATGCCCCAGTTGACGAGCTGGGAGACGGCGATGCCGACGACGATCGCGGCCTGCTGGAACGAGCCGAGCCGCCCCCGGTACGCGGGCGGCGAGACCTCGGCGATGTACGCCGGGCCGATCACCGACGCCATGCCGATCGCGATACCGCCGAGCACCCGCCACATGGCGAGGTCCCAGAGCGCGAACGGCAGCGCGGACCCGACGGCGCTGACGGTGAAGAGCCCCGCGGAGATCTGCATCACGTGGATGCGGCCGATCCGGTCGGCGATCCGGCCCGCGGTGGCGGCGCCGATCGCGCAGCCGATCAACGCGATGGCGATGACCTGGGCCAGAACGGCGGAACCCACGTCGTACCGGCCGCGGATCGCCTCGACGGCGCCGTTGATCACGGAGCTGTCGTAGCCGAAGAGGAAGCCGCCCATCGCGGCAGCCGCGGTGATGAAGATGACATGGCCGAGATGGTCCGGCTGAGCCTTGCGGCCTTCCGGTACCGCCGGCTGCGCGGTGCTGGTCAACGTGTACTCCAGTGGCCCGGCTGCGCTGCCGGGCGTAGGGGGCTGGCACTTCCAGTGGCGCATACGTCGAGGGCAGCCACCACGTGAAGGCAAAAACGACATGGCAGAGACTATTCGTTCAAGTTTCTAAGTCAATAGCGCGAGATGAAAAGACGCATCCACCCCGTTGGGTGACCTGAATTCAAGTTCTGAACAGAGGTGTCGGGCTCAGCGCAGCCGCTGGCTGATGACCTTCGAGACACCGTCGCCCTGCATCGAGACGCCGTAGAGGGCGTCGGCGACCTCCATCGTCCGCTTCTGGTGCGTGATCACGATCAGCTGGCTGCTCTCCTGCAGCTCCTCCATGATCCCGATCAGCCGCTGCAGGTTGGTGTCGTCGAGCGCCGCCTCGACCTCGTCCATCACGTAGAACGGGCTGGGGCGCGCCTTGAAGATCGAGACCAGCAGGGCCACCGCGGTCAGCGACCGTTCGCCGCCGGACAGCAGCGAGAGCCGCTTGACCTTCTTGCCGGGCGGGCGGGCCTCCACGTCCACCCCGGTGGTCAGCATGTGCTCCGGATCGGTCAGCACCAGCCGGCCCTCGCCGCCCGGGAAGAGCCGCCCGAAAACGCCCTCGAACTCCCGCGCCGTGTCGTGGTATGCCTCGGTGAAGACCTGCTCCACGCGCTTGTCGACGTCCTTGACGACCTGGAGCAGATCGACCCGGGTCTTCTTCAAGTCTTCAAGCTGCTCGCTCAGGAACTGGTGCCGTTCCTCCAGTGCGGCGAACTCCTCCAGGGCCAGCGGGTTCACCTTCCCGAGCTGCTGATACGCCCGCTCGGCCGCCTTGAGCCGCTTCTCCTGCTCGGCACGGACGTACGCCACCGGCCGGTTCCGCGGATGCTCCGGATCGTCCGGCAGCCGCTCCCCCTCCGCGGGCGGCGACGGCGGCACGGGCTGGTCCGGTCCGTACTCCGCGACCAGCGCGGACGGCTCCACGCCCAGCTCCTCCAGGGAACGCGACTCCAACTGCTCGATCCGCAGCCGCTTCTCGGCCCCCAGGACCTCGCCCCGGTGCACCGAGTCGGTCAGCTTGTCCAGCTCCGACGCGAGCTGCCGGCCCTGCTCCCGCGCGGCCGCCAGCGCCTCCTCGCTCCCGGCGGTGGCCCGCTGCGCCACCGCCCGCTCCTCCTCGGCCCGTACGAGGGAGACCTCGACGTGCGCCAGCAGCTGCCGGGCGCCCGAGACGACCGCCGAGGCGACCGCCGCCTCGTGACGCAGCCGGGCGCGCCGCCGTTCCGCGCGCGCCCGCGCCTCGCGCTCCGCGCGCGCCCCCCGGTCCAGCGCGTCGGCCCGCCCGGCGAGCGCCTTGACCCGCTCCTCGTGCGTACGCGTCTGGAGCCGGGCCTCCATCTCCGTCTGCCGGGCGTTGGCACCGTCGGCGGCCAGCCGGTCCCGTACCGAGGTGTCCGGCTCCTCCTCGCCCGGCTCCTCCTCGGCGACCGCCAGCCGCTCCGCCAGCTCCTCGGCCTCCTCGGTGGCGCGGGCCAGGGCCTCCTCGGCCTTCGCCGTCGCGGCGGCGGCCCGTTCGGCCTCCCCCGCCGCCGCCCGCGCCTGCCCGGCGAGCCGCCCGAGGTCCCCGGCGACCTGTGACTGCTCACGCTCCGCGGTACGCCGCCGGGCGTCCAGCTCCGCGACGTGCGCGGCGGCCGCGGCGCGCCGTTCGGCGGCCCCGTGCCGCTCCTCGGCGAGCGCCGTGCAGCGGGCGTCCAGCGCCGCGAGTGCGGCGGCCGCCTCGTCGACGGCCACCCGGACCTCCAGCAGGCTCGGCGCCCCGGCCGACCCGCCGTGCGCGAAGTGCCCGCCGAGCACATCGCCCTCGCCGGTGACGGCCGTCATCTCGGGGCGCGCCGCGATCAGCTCCTCGGCGTCCTCCAGCGTCGCGACGACCACCACGTCCCGCAGCAGCCGCCGGACGGCCAGGGTCAACTCCGGCGGTCCGTCGACGAGTTCGGCGGCCCGTACGCCCGGCTCCCGGGGGCCGGGCAGCAGCCGGGCGGCCTCCGGGGCGCCCGCCCCGTCCGGCTCCGTACCGGCCTCCCGCGCGGGCGCCGGGACCCGCACGCCGCATGGGGCCGCGGCACCACCGGGGGCCCCGTGCGCGGGCACGGCGGGGCCGGTCGTCGCGGGCACCGTCGCCCCGGGGGCGGCCAGCAGCATCGCCGCCCGGCCCGCGTCCTGCTTGCGCAGCAGACGGATCGCGTCGGCGGCGGCAGCCGGTCCGCTGACCGCGAGGGCGTCGGCCGCGACGCCGAGCGCGGCGGCGACCGGCACCTCGTGGCCGGGCGCAACGGTCAGCAGCTCCGCGGCCGGTCCGAGCAGGCCGGTCAGCTCCTCGGACGCGGCCAGGAGCGCGCCGCTGCCGTCCTTGCGCCGCAGCCCCGACGCGAGTGCGTCATGCCGGGCCGAGGTCGCGGCGCGCCCGCGCTCCGCGACGGTCAGCGCCTCCCGCACGGCCTCCAGCGCGGCGTCCGCCGCGGCGAGTTCCTGCCGGGCGGCCTCGTCCCGTTCGGCGTCCTCGGCGCGCGTCGCCTCCAGGGCACCGGCCTCCGCCGCGCGCCGTTCGTACTCCTCCTGCGCCTCCTGCGCCCGCTGCCGGGCACCGTCGCGGGAGGCGGCGAGCCGCCCGATCTCGGCCTGTGCGGAGGCGGCCCGGCCGCGGGCGGCGCTGACCTGCCCGCTGAGCCGCGCCAGGCCCTCGCGCCGGTCGGCGAGGGCCCGCGCCACATCGCGCAACCGCCGCTCCTCGTCGGCCAACTCCCGCTCCAGGGCGGCGCGGTGCTCGACGGTGTCCTCCAGCGCCCGGCTCGCGGCCTCCACCGCGGCGGTCAGCTCCGCCTCCTGCTCCCGGATGCGGGCGGCCTCGCGCTCCATGTCCTCGGGGTCCCGGCCGCTCCGCTCCTCCGGCGGCGCCTGCTGGGCGCTGCGGACCCGCGCCTCGGCGAGCGAGACGGTGCCGCGCACCCGCTCGGCGAACCGCGACAGCTCGTACCAGTTCTGCTGGGCCCGCTGCACCCGTGGCGTCAGCGTCCGCAGTCGCTCCTCCAACTCCGCCTCCTGCCGCCGGGCGTCCCGCAGCCGCTGTTCGGCGGCCTCCTTGCGCTGCTTGAGCGCCGCCTCGTCGGCGATCTCGGCGTGCAGCGCGCGGCGCAGCGTGACGAGGTCGTCGGCGAGCAGCCGCAGCCGGGCGTCGCGCAGATCGGCCTGGATGACGGCAGCGCGCCGGGCGACCGCCGCCTGCCGGCCGAGCGGTTTGAGCTGGCGGCGCAGTTCGTCGGTGAGGTCCTGCACGCGGGCGAGGTTCGCCTGCATCGCGTCCAGCTTGCGGACCGCCTTCTCCTTGCGCTTGCGGTGCTTGAGGACCCCGGCGGCCTCCTCGATGAAGGCCCGGCGGCCCATCGGGTCGGCGTGCAGGACGCCGTCAAGCTGCCCCTGGCCGACGATGACGTGCATCTCCCGGCCGATGCCGGAGTCGCTGAGGAGTTCCTGGATGTCGAGCAACCGGCAGGTGTCGCCGTTGATCTGGTACTCGCTGCCGCCGTTGCGGAACATCGTCCGGGTGAGGGTGACCTCGGCGTACTCGATAGGCAGCGCGCCGTCGGAGTTGTCGATGGTCAGCGACACCTCGGCCCGGCCGAGCGGCGGCCGCCCGGTCGTACCGGCGAAGATGACGTCCTCCATCTTGCCGCCGCGCAGCGACTTGGCACCCTGCTCACCCATCACCCAGGACAGCGCGTCCACGACGTTGGACTTACCGGATCCGTTGGGCCCCACGACGCAGGTGATGCCCGGTTCGAAGCGGAGCGTCGTGGCGGAGGCGAAGGACTTGAAGCCTCGCAGGGTCAGACTCTTGAGGTGCACGCCGTGCGACTTTACCGGCCGATTCCGGGCGCCCCGGACGACATCCCGGGGCCCGGCGGAGACCGCCGCGCCGCCTCGCGTTCTCTTTCGGTTTCATGCCGCGTGGCGCAGGGCACATCATGCGGTAAGCGCCGGACGGAGCCGGCACTCGGGGCGCGGGGAGGGCGGACATGACGAAGGGACGCCGAAGCGTCCCTTTTGCAGATCTCGCGTGGCGCGGATCGTGCTGATTGCAGTTCCTCAAGCAGGTGGCATACGCCGTACCGGCCCTTGAGGCGGGGGTCAGGTGAGCGCGGGCTCCGCCTGGGGTACGTCGAGCATCGAACCGTCGTGACGTGCGGCAGCGGACAGCATGTCGTTTTCGGCCTGCATCCGGATCAGTTCGGATTCCAGGTCCTGCACGCGCTGCTGAAGCCGTCGCATCTCGGAGAGGACTCGGGGGTCGGAGCCGCCGACGTAACCGAGAAGCGCCTTTGCCATGATGGATGGTCCTCCACAATGAGTGACCGACCGAAGCGGTGTGGGTCGTGAGGGATTCGCGCACCCGCGGTGCTTGTCATTTGCGGGGTTCTCCATGCCAAACAGCTAAGGTGCGCGGGGATTCCAGAGTCTCACCAAATGTTTTGACGGTCAACACGATCACGCCCCGTATCGCCGGGCACCTGAGCCGGCGCTGCCGTGACGGCCGGGCGCCGATGCTCCAGAAAGGTCCCGCAGGGGCGTGGAGATCATCCGTACAGCGGCAGCCTTGCACGGGACGGCCGAGTTGGCAACCACCAGGCCAAATCTCCCGACGGCGGGCCTCCGGGGCACGGTCTGAAGATCATCCCCGAGGCCACTCCGGGTCGGCTTTCCGCCGTCCGTCAACGCGTCGCGAAGCCGTCGTAACCCCCGCGCGGGGTGTCCCATATCTCAGTCACACCGTCGACGCGCCCGGGCGTGTCCCCGGCGCGCAGCCACTCCAGCAGTTCCTCGCAGCGGTCCTTCGGGCCTTCGGCGACGACCTGGACGCGTCCGTCGTCCAGATTGAGCGCGAATCCGACCAGTTCGCCGATGCGCAGGGCGGTGACGCGGGTGAACCAGCGGAACCCGACGCCCTGGACCCGACCGCGCACCCATGCCGTCAGGCGGACTTCTTCCTTCATGGCGTGCACGGTATCCGGCCGATCGGCCGGCGAGCACATTGGCCCGGAGAGTCATGGCGTACAGTCACCCGGCAATCCAGCTCACCCTTTCGGGTGAATTTCTCGATGCTGAGGACGGAAGGACGCCAGCGGATGGGCCGCCACAGACGCTCTGTTCCCCCTGCCACCGGACCGGTGGGCGCACCGCCCACCGACGCCACGCCCGGCGAGGGCCGCCGACGGGGCCGCCGTGCCCGGCGCACGGTGCCGGTACGCACGGGGCTGATGGGCGCGTCCGCCGCGGTGGCGATGGGCACCGTCGCGGTCGCCTCGGGGCTGATCCCGGGCGGCGGCGACCGGTATGTCGTGGGTGAGGAGGCCGGGCAGCCGGTCCGGGCCGGTGCGCTGCCGGACGCTTCCCCGCAGGGCGGCGAGTCGGCCGCACCGACGGACCGGGCATCGGGTGCGGTCGGCCGCGGCAGTGCCCGCGCCACGGCCCCCGGCACCGACCGGCCCACCTCCGCGGCGTCCCCGTCCACCTCTCCGTCCCCGAAGGCGCACCACAGGTCGGCGTCGCCAACGGCCGGATCCGGGCACGGCGGGAGCGGCGGCGCCGCCTCCGGCGCGGCGCCCACCACGGCGCCGACGCCGTCCGCACGCCCGCGGCGCTCGGTGGGCTCCGGGACATCGGCCGAGGCGCAGGTGCTGTCGCTGGTCAACGAGGAGCGCGCCCGGGCCGGCTGCGCGCCGGTCAAGGCCGACGCCGAACTGGCCTCGCTGGCGCGGGACTTCAGCGACGACATGGCCGCGCGCGGCTTCTTCGACCACACCGACCCGGACGGCGCGGGCCCCTGGGACCGCGCCCGCACGGCGGGTATCTCCGGCCTCGGCGGCGAGAACATCGCCCGCGGCCAGGCGGACGCCGCGGCCGTCATGGAGGCGTGGATGCACAGCCCCGGCCACCGCGCCAACATCCTCAACTGCGAGTACCGCATCCTCGGCGTCGGCGTCCACCACGGGCCGGGCGGGCCCTGGTGGACCCAGGACTTCGGTTTCTGACGCCGACCGCCACCGGGCCCGGCCTCAGTCCGGAACCCCCAGATCCCGCCGCATCACCGCGCTCAACGCGCTGAGCGCGGGCTCCGCCGCCTTCAGGTCCGTCAGGGCCCGGTCGGCGCTCTCGCCGTCGTCGGCGCGGCCCCGGTCGAGGCGTTTGACGACGGCGTCGGCGTGCGCCAGGACCCGGTTGACGTCGCGCGACGCGGCCAGCACCGCCCCGGGGACGCTCATCTGCGCCTCGGCATAGCGGTCGCGGTACTCCAGCCGCGCCTCCTCCGTCTGCTCGCGTTCGTGCGCACCGTAGACGCCGTCGCGCAGCCGGTGCAGCGCGTCCTTGAGGAGGGTGTGGAACTGCCGGGAGGCACGGTTGAGCGCGGTGTACGCGGTGCGCCGCTCGTCGAGGGAGCGGCGCGCCGCCTCCTCCGCCGCCTCCTCGACGCGCTGCCGCCGCGTGATGCGGTGGGTGAGCAGTGGGGCGAAGAGCGTGCCCAGGACGCCCACGACGGCGGTGAGCATGGCGGCGATGACGGCGCTCATCCCGGCGGCTCCGTGGACGTTCCTTTCACCGGCCCCACGCATCCTTCCGTGCCGTGTTCCGGGCGTTCTTCCGCCCGCCGCAGGAGATAGGTGTGCAGGGCCGCGGCGGCGGTGAGGCGGTGGCGGGACGCCTGGTGCAGGGCGTCGCGGCGGCGGGCCAGCTCCGTGCGGAGGCGGTCGGGGCTGCCGGTCGTGCGCAGTTCGCGGAGGACGGCGGCGAGGGCGGCGAGCGGGTGGCCGCCGCGTCGCAGCAGCGCGGTGACGTGCGCGAGGTGCACTTCGGCGGCGGGATAGCGGCGGTATCCGGTGGCCGGTTCGCGCTCCGGGCGCAGCAGACCGTGGTGCTCCCAGAGCCGCAGCACGGGCGGCCGGACGCCCACGACGCGGGCGGCGTCGCCGATCCGCAGGGGGCGCGGCGCGGACGCGGGCGGCTCGGCGGCCAGCACGGTGCCGAGGGCGTCGTGCACCGCCGCCAGCTCACCGCGCTCCCGGTCCAGCCGGGCGTGGCTCGCGTCGAGCGCGGCCAGCGCGGTCTCCTCGTCGCCGTCGTGGACGGCGCGCATGACGGTGCGGGTGGTGGCCCAGCCGTGTCCGGCGGCGAGCGCCCGGGCAGCGGTGAGCGCCTCGGCGTGCAGGGTGGTGAACCGGCGGTGGCCGCCCGCGCTGCGCGGTGCCGGAGGCAGCACCCCGGTGTCCAGATAGCTGCGCAACTGCTGCACGGAGAGGCCCGCCGCCCGCGCGAGCTCACCGGCCCGCAACCGGTCCCTCACGCCGCCCTCCCCCGCCGCCCCGTTCCGTCCGACGCGGTCAGCTTACGGGCCGGACCGCCCCGGCGGGCACCGTTTCCGGAGGGTCCCGCCGCCTCACCGCCAGTTGAGATTTTCCCGCCCATTTCCCACCACCACCTGCGCAGACATCGTCGAAATCCCTGCTCGCACAGGAATGGAAGACTTGAGACCGGGCGGAACGACGCCCCTGACGAGAGGGAGGCCGCGGCATGAAGTTCGTACTGGAGGTCGAGGTGGACGAGGGCAGGATCGCGCAGGACCCGGCGGGCGAACTGGGCCGCATCCTGCGTTACTGGGGCGGCAATCTCCACCACTACGCGATGGCACCCGGCGACGGCTCGGCGGTGTACGACTCGGAGTACCGCGAGGTCGGCCGCTGGCATCTCACCGAAGCGCCCAGCGCCTGACCGCGGGCGCCGGACGGCCCGCGCTCAAGGCCGCGGCGGCCGCTGGCAGCGCGGGCAGAAGTAGCTGGAGCGGTTCATCCAGGGACGGCGGCGGATCGGGGTGCCGCACCGGCGGCACGGCTCGTCCTCCCGGCCGTACGCGTCGAGGGACCGCTCGAAGTAGCCGGACTCGCCGTTGACGTTGACGTAGAGGCTGTCGAAGCTGGTGCCGCCGACGGCGAGGGCGGCGGCCATCACCTCCCGTACGTGGCCGAGGAGTTCGGCGGTGCGCGGGCGGGTGAGGGTGGCGGTGGGCCGCTCGTAGTGCAGCCGCGAGCGCCACAGCGCCTCGTCTGCGTAGATGTTGCCGACGCCGCTGATCAGGGACTGGTCGAGCAGGGCGCGCTTGACGGTGGTACGGCGGCGGCGCAGCGCGTCGTGGAACGCGGCGTCGTCGAAGCACGGGTCGAGCGGATCGCGGGCGATGTGCGCGATGGCGTCCGGGAGCTGGTCCGCGTCGCCGGGCACCGTGTCGTGCAGCGAGAGACCGCCGAAGGTCCGCTGGTCGACGAAGCGCAGCTCGGTCCCGGCCGCGTCCTCGGGCGGCGGGGACACGGTGTCGTCGAAGCGGACCCGGATCCGCAGATGCTTCTCGTCCGGCGCGTCCTGCGGCTGCACCAGCAGCTGACCGCTCATCCCGAGGTGGGCGAGGACCGCGAGGCCATGGGTGACATCGGTGGTGATCTGCGGCGCCAGGCCCTCGGCCGCGGTCTGCGCGGCGGGGCCGCCACCGGACACCGGCAGCCAGAGGTACTTGCCACGGCGCCGCGCCGCGTCGATGCGCAGCCCCGTCAGCCGGGCGGCGAAGTCGGCCGCGCCCGCGGTGTGACGGCGGATCGCGCGCGGGTGCAGCACCTCGACCGAGTCGATGGTCCGGCCGCTGACCCAGCGGTCCAGTCCTCGGCGTACGACCTCGACCTCGGGCAGTTCGGGCACCGCGGCTCTCCTCACGGGTTTCGGCAGGGTACGGAAAAGACTTCTGACCCCGTCGGGCGGTGTCGCCCGACGGGGTCAGAAGGGGTGGTTCAGCAGGCCGGCGTCGAGGAGTCGCCGGAAGCCGTGGACGGGTCGGCGGCGGAGCCGTCCTGCCCGGCCTCGGCGCGCTCGTCCGCCGCGGCGCGAATGGCACGCCACGCGGACTCCGCCGCCTGCTGTTCGGCTTCCTTCTTGCTGCGGCCGGTGCCGGTGCCGTACGAGACACCACCGACGCGGGCGGCAGCCGTGAACGTCTTCTCGTGGTCCGGTCCGGCCTCGGTGACCAGGTACTCCGGAACGCCGAGACCTTCGGTCGCGGTGAGCTCCTGGAGGCTCGTCTTCCAGTCCAGGCCGGCGCCCAGGCTGGAGGACTTCTCGATGAGCGGGTCGAAGAGCCGGTGCACCAGCTCGCCGGCCGCGTCGAGGCCCTGGTCGAGGTAGACCGCGCCGATCACCGCTTCGAGGGTGTCGGCGAGGATGGATGCCTTGTCCCGGCCGCCCGTGCCTTCTTCGCCCCGTCCGAGGCGGATGAAGGCGCCGAGGTCGAGGCCGCGGCCCACCTCGGCGAGCGCGCGCGAGTTGACCACCGCGGCCCGGAGCTTGGCCAGCTGGCCTTCCGGGAGATCGGGGTGGATGCGGTACAGCGTGTCCGTGACCACCAGGCCGAGCACGGAGTCCCCGAGGAACTCCAGCCGCTCGTTGGTGGGCAGACCGCCGTTCTCGTACGCGTAGGAACGGTGCGTCAGCGCACGTACCAGAAGGGCGGACTCAAGGTGGTACCCGAGCCGCCCTTCCAGAATCGTGTGGGACGAGGCCGTGTCCGCCGGTGCCTGCTCCTCGCCGCGGGTGCTGGCCGAGGGGTGGGCGTCTTGCGTCTTCTTGGGGCTAGACACAGTGCCTGTCACCAGCCGCTCAGACCTCGAGGACCTGGCGCTTGTTGTAGGTGCCGCAGCTCGGGCACGCGATGTGCTGCTGCTTCGGCTCGTGGCAGCGCTCGCACGCCACCAGGGTGGGGACCGCAGCCTTCCACTGCGACCGGCGGTGGCGCGTGTTGCTGCGCGACATCTTCCGCTTCGGAACAGCCACGGCTACTTCTCCTGCTTCTCGTCGACGCCCGCATCGGCGCCGCCCATGTTGTCCTTCTCGTCGTCCTGGTTGGTCCCGACGAGTCCCTGCAGTGCCGCCCAACGGATGTCGACGGCATCGTGGTGGTGGTCCGGGTCGTCCGCGAGCCGTGCTCCGCAATCGGAACACAGACCCGGGCAGTCTTCCCGGCACACCGGCTGCAGCGGCAGTGCAAGCACCACCGCGTCCCGCAGCACGGGTTCGAGGTCGAACAGGTCGTCCTCGACGAAGAGCGTGTCCTCCTCGTCCTCGGCGTCGTCGCCGGATTCCGCGGTGCGGGTCCGGGCATCGGCGTCGGGGTAGGCGAACATCTCCTGGAAGTCCGCTGCGAGCTCGCGCTCCAGCGGCTCCAGACACCTTACGCACTCCCCCTTCACGGTTGCACGGGCGGTACCTGTGACAAGTACCCCGTCCATGACCGATTCCAGGCGGAGGTCGAGCGCGAACGGGGTGCCCTCGGGCACACCGATCACCTCGTTACCGAGGTCCCGGGGGGCCTCGACGGTGCGGGAGAGCCGCTGGAGCGCGCCGGGACGACGGCCCAGCTCGCGCGTGTCGAACACGAGCGGGGAACGGTGGTCGAGGCGGGCGTTGATGGCTTTCCTGCTTTCTGTACCGGGGGTCCGGCGCTCCGCCTTCCGGCCACCGGGCTCAGGGAGCGGGCGGAGACGGAAACGGGCAGCCGGGATCGCGGACGTACACGCGACCGAACAGCCAGGATACTGGACATGCCCGGATAGGCCCAATCCGCTCCCCTCCGGACGGGACTCCCTAGTGTTCTGAGTCGGGAATTCTGTTCAAACATGAGGCGAGGCGTTCGAGGATCTCGTCCGCGGTCTTGGTCCAGACGTAGGGCTTGGGGTCGGTGTTCCAAGCGGCGGTGCAGGGAACCGATGACCTTGCCGGTGGCGACCTCCAGGGCGGCGAAGAGGGTGGTGGTGCCGGCGCGGACGTAGTCGTGCCCCATCCGCTGAGGGACGCCGGGCACCATCGGTAGCACCGGCTGGGAACGGTCCAGGGCCTGGATCTGCGACTTCTCGTCCACGCAGAACACCAGAGCCCGCTCGGGCGGGTCCAGATAGAGACCGGCGACGTCGTGGACCTTGTCGACGAAGTACGGATCCGTCGACAGCTTGAACGTCTCCGAGCGGTGCGGCCGCAGACCGAACGCCCGCCACACCCGTGACACCGTCGACTGCGACAGTCCCGTCCGCTTCGCCATCGACCGCGTCGACCAGTGCGTCGCATCCTTCGGGGCGGACTCCAGAGTCTTTGCGACCAGTGCGGCTACCTGCTCGTCGGTGACCGACCGGGGACCACCCGAGCGGGGCATGTCTCCCAGACCGACGATCCGGTGCTCGACGAACCTCGCCCGCCAGCGGCCCACCGCATGCGCAGTCGAGCCGAACCGAACCGCCACATCCTTATTCGAAAACCCCTCCGCGCAGGCCAGGATGATGCGGCACCGCAGAGCCCACGCCTGCGGCGTGGGCTCTGCGGTGCCGCACCCACCCCTCCAGCGCAGCCCGTTCCTCATCCGACAGGATCAACTCGGCCTTCGGCCGCCCAGTACGCACCACAGACCAAACCTATACAACTGAACAGAATTCCCGACTCAGAACACTAGGGGCGGCCCTCCTCGTACTGCCGGAGCTGGTCGAGGTTGATCATGCTGGTGTCGAAGAGGCTGGTCTCCTCCAGGGCGCCGGGCTGCGTGGGCGCCTGCGGGAGCTGCTGGGGGGCCTGCTGCGGGGCGTCCGGGTAGCCGGTCCGCTGGTCGTAGCCCTGCTGCGGGACCTGCGGGGCGGTCTGCTGCTGCCAGCCGTAGCCGTACGGGTCCTGCGGCTGGGCGTACTGCTGCTGCCCGTAGGCGTAGCCGTCCTGGCCCGCTGCGTAGCCCTGGTCCGGGTAGTAGCCGGGCTGGACGTACTGCGGGGCCTCCGCCGCGGCCCGGAGCGGCTGCGGGGCGGGGTGCACCGGGGCTGCGTGCTGCTGCGGGGCGACGTCGGCGAGTCCGGCGAGGAACTCCGCGTCGGCCTGGTGGCCGCCGGCCCGCTCGTCGGTCTGGGCGGCCAGATGGGCGCCCAGCTCGTCGACGGCGCGGGCGCCCTGGAGCTTGTCGCGGCCGCGGCCGACCGCTTCGAGGGTCTTGGTCAGCACCGCCTGGAAGGCGCCGAACTTGGCGTCGACATAGGCGTCGGCGCGCTCGGTGAGCGTCGCCGGGTCGGCGCTGCGCTCGGGGGCCTCCGCGTCGGCATAGCCCTGTTCGTCGAGACCGGGGCCGCGGCCGAGCAGCTTCTCGCGGCCGCGGTCGACGGAGCCGATGGTCTTGGTGAGAACGACCTCGAAGTTGGCGAGCTTGCTGTCGACGTAGTCGTCGGCCTCGGCGCGGATCTCCTCGGCCTCGCGGCGGGCCTCGGCGAGGATGCGGTCCGCCTCGTCCTGCGACTGGCGGGCGACCTCGGTGTCGGAGATCAACGAGCCGCGGTGGGCGTGGGCGGACTCGATGATGCGCTCCGCCTCGACGCGGGCCTCCTCGACCATCCGCTCACGGCCGCCGAGCAACTCCTGCGCCTGGGCCAGCGAGCCGGGCAGCGCCGCGCGCACCTCCTCCAGCAGGGCGAGCAGTTCGGCCCGGTTGACCACGCAGGACGCCGACATGGGCACGGAACGGGCGCTGCCGATGTTGTCGACGATCTCGTCGAGCTTCTTCTGCACGTCCACGTTGGACTCGCCACTCTCTGAAGGGATGGAACGAGGGAACGCCACGACTGTACGGCCACCGGACCCCGCTCCGACACCTGCTGACGGCCCGTCAGCAGGTGGTGACGCCCGGCGGGTGCACCGGGGTGCGGTTCAGCGCTGCCGCAGCCGCTCGGTGAGCGCTTCCAGGACGAACGGCGGGACGAGGTGGCCGACGTCGCCGCCCCATGCCGCGACCTCCTTGACGAGGCTGGAGGAGAGGAAGCTGTAGGTGGGGTTGGTGGGGACGAACAGCGTCTCCACGCCGGAGAGCCCGTTGTTCATCTGGGCCATCTGGAGTTCGTAGTCGAAGTCGCTGACGGCGCGCAGGCCCTTGACGATCGCGGGGATGTCGCGCTGCTTGCAGAAGTCGACGAGCAGGCCGTGGAACGCCTCGACCTCGACGTTGCCGTACTCGGCGGTGGCGCGGCGGATCAGGTCGATGCGCTCGTCGACCGTGAACAGCCCCTGCTTCGACTGGTTGATCATCACGGCGACGTGCACGACGTCGTACAGCTTGGAGGCACGGGCGATGATGTCCAGATGCCCATTGGTGATGGGGTCGAAGGACCCGGGACAGACGGCGCGGCGCAACTCTGGTTCCTCGCTCTCCGATGCGTTCATGACACGCGTTCCGACGTCTCGTCGGAGGACGTCGAAGCGGCGCGACCGTACCAAAGCGTCCCCTCGCCGTAGCGGCGGGCCTTGATCGCCGCGAAACCGTCCGGCCAGGAGAACGCGCCGCCTCGGGTGCTCCGCTCCACCGTGACGAGTGCGCCGGGCGCGCACCAGCCCGCTCGGCGGAGTGTGAGCAGGATCTCCCGCAGTTCGTCGTCGGTGACGGCGTACGGCGGGTCGAGGAAGAGGACGTCGTACGGGTCGCCGGGCGCGGCACCGGCGGCGGTCTGTTCGGCGCGGCCGGTGCGGACCTCGGCGCCGGGCAGGCCGACGGCCTTGACGTTCTCGCGCACGGTGCGGGCGGCGCGGGCGTCGGCCTCGACGAGCAGGACGTGGGCGGCGCCCCGGGAGAGCGCTTCCAGGCCGACCGCGCCGGAGCCCGCGTAGAGGTCGAGGACCCGGGCACCGCTCATCGGGCCGTCCAGCGACTCCCAGGTGGAGAAGAGGCCCTCGCGCGCGCGGTCGGAGGTCGGGCGGGTGCCGTTGCCGGGGGGTACGGCCAGGCGGCGGCCGCCGGCCGTACCGGCGATCACGCGGGTCATGGGCCCGTCCTTACGTGGTGCGGGGTCGGTGGGGAGACGGCGGCCGGGGTGCGGCGCCGTGGCCTCCACGATATTCCGGGTGGGCACAGGACGGCGCCTGCTGGGTGGCCGGTCCGGGCGGGGGCGCCGGGGAGGGTGAGGCTTCTCACGTACGGGGGCGGGCCTCATGTGGCGGGCCTGGCCGGTCGCGCGGCCCCGCACCGTGGGCCGGGCCGGGCGCGCGGCCTCGCCCGGCAGCCCGATCCCGTCACCCCTTGTCGAGATACTCCTCGCGTTCATCGTCCAGCAGGGCGGCGAGCGCGGTGCGCAGTTCGGGGTAGGTGTCGAGGGACGGGTCGGCGGCGACGACGGCGGTGGCCTCCTCGCGGGCGGCGGCGATGACCTCCTCGTCCTCGATGACGGCGAGCATCCGCAGCGAGGAGCGCACACCGGACTGGGCCTGGCCGAGGACGTCGCCCTCGCGGCGCTGTTCGAGGTCGATGCGGGAGAGTTCGAAGCCGTCGAGGGTGGCGGCGACGGCGGCGAGGCGGGCGCGCGCGGGGCTGGCCTCGGGCATCTCGCTGACCAGCAGGCAGAGCCCGGGGGCGGCGCCCCGGCCGACGCGGCCGCGCAGCTGGTGGAGCTGGGAGACGCCGAAGCGGTCGGCGTCCATGATCACCATGGCGGTGGCGTTGGGGACGTTGACGCCGACCTCGATGACGGTGGTGGCGACCAGGACGTCCAGCTCACCGGCGGCGAAGCGGCGCATGACGGCGTCCTTGTCCTCGGGCGCCATCCGGCCGTGCAGGGCGGCCACCCGCAGTCCGGCCAGCGGCCCGGCGGTGAGCTGCCGGACGACGTCGAGCACGGCGAGCGGCGGCCGCTTCTCCTCGGTGTCCTCGGGCGACGGCCCGGCCTCGGCACCGCCCTTGCCGCCCTTGGCCGTTCCGGGGGCGTCCTCCTCGTCGCCGATCCGGGGGCAGACGACGTAGCCCTGGTGGCCCGCCGCGACCTCCTCGCGGACCCGCTCCCAGGCGCGGGCGAGGAAGTGCGGCTTGTCCTTCGCGGGCACGACATGGGTGGCGATGGGCGAGCGCCCGGCGGGGAGCTGATCGAGGACGGAGGTCTCCAGGTCGCCGAAGACGGTCATGGCGACGGTGCGCGGGATGGGGGTCGCGGTCATCACCAGGAGATGTGGGGTCCGCTTCTCGCCCTGGGAGTGGCCCTTGCCGCGCAGGGCGTCGCGCTGCTCGACACCGAAGCGGTGCTGTTCGTCGACGACGACCAGCCCGAGGTCGTGGAACTGCACCTTGTCCTCGATCAGGGCGTGGGTGCCGATGACGATTCCGGCCTCGCCGGTGACGAGATCGAGGAGCGCCTGCCGCCGGGCGGCGACACCCATGGAGCCGGTCAGCAGCACCACCTTGGTGCCGTGCTCGGCCCCGCCGAGCATTCCGCCCTCGGCCAGCTCCCCCATCATCTCCGTGAGCGAACGGTGGTGCTGCTGGGCGAGGACCTCGGTGGGGGCGAGCATCGCCGCCTGGCCCCCGCCGTCGACGACGGTAAGCATCGCGCGCAGCGCCACCATCGTCTTGCCGGAGCCGACCTCGCCCTGGAGGAGGCGGTGCATGGGGTGGTCGGTGGCGAGGTCGGCGAAGATCTCGTCGCTGACCTTGCGCTGGCCTTCGGTGAGGGTGAACGGCAGCGCGGCGTCGAACGCGTCGAGGATGCCACCCTCGGTCAACGGGCGGGGTACGGCGGGGAGTTGGGTCTCGGCGAAGCGGCGGCGGGCCAGGGCGACCTGGAGGACGAACGCCTCGTCCCACTTCAGCCGGGCGCGGGCGTCGGCGATGTCGGCCTTGGTGTGCGGGCGGTGGATCTTCTCCAGGGCCTCGGGCAGCTCCACCAGTGCCCGGCCCGCGCGCAGCGCCTCGGGCAGCGGGTCGACGGCCTCGTGGGCGCGGGGCAACACGGCGTCGACGGCCTTGGCGAGCTTCCAGGACGCCATCTGCTGGCAGGCCGGGTAGATCGGCATCAGCGCGCCGGCGAACGCGTCGACGGCCTCGCTGCCGGACTCCTGGTCGAGGAGAGCGTATTCGGGGTGGGTGAGCTGGAGCTTGCGGTTGAAGACGGAGACCTTGCCGGCGAACATCGCACGGCGGCCGGGCATCAGGTCCTTGTGCGGTTTGTGGATGCCCTTGCCGAAGAAGACGAGCTGGAGGCGGCCACCGCCGTCGGTGAGCGTGACCTCCAGCCGCTGGCCACGGCCGCCGTTGAACCGCAGGACGCGGGCGTCGGAGACCTGGGCGACGACGGTGACGTGTTCGTCGAGCGGAAGGTCGGCGAGGCGGGTCAGCTCACCGCGCTCGGCGTACCGGCGCGGGTAGTGGTGCAGGAGATCGCCGACCGTGTGCAGGCCGAGGTGGTCGGCGAGCACCTTCGCGGTGGTGCCACCGAGGGTCTTCTTCAGAGGTTCGTCGAGCGCGGCCACGGAACCCATTGCACACCATGCCACTGACAAACGGCCCCTCTCGCGGGCGGCGGGGCCTGTTGCGGGGGGCGGGAG
>NZ_VKJP01000090.1 GCF_007280575.1 Streptomyces benahoarensis | reverse complement strand
TCAAAGGCGACGGCGTCCACCACGCCATGCTCGGCATCGCCCGCATGCACAACCTCACCCTCGCCGGATAGGCCAGCGGGCCGCACCGCGGTCAGCCATGCCCGAGGTGATTCGAAGATCATTTACGGGACAACCCTTAGATGAGCGCGACAGGCAGGCGCGCTAGCTGGCGTGGCAGGCGCGAGCGCCAGACTTCAAGACTCCAACTCGAATTGATTCTGCGGCTTACCGAATCGCCTCTCGATAACTCTTAGTCGAACTCTTAATGCGTCTGGCCTGCAATTCGGGAGAGCTATGCAATGGGCTGGGAGTGGCCGACGGGTCCAATTGCCCAGCGACTGGGCGGTTCGCCGCCTGTCCGTGTTGAAGCGGGACGGCTTCCAGTGCCGGGGCGTGTTGCGGGACACGGGGGTGCGGTGTACGGCACCGGCTACCGACGTGGACCACATCGTCCCCGGCGACAATCACAACCCGGCGAACCTTCAAGCGTTGTGCCGCTGGCATTACGCGCGGAAGTCGTCCGCGGAGGGTGCGGCGGCCCGGCGGAGGCCGGTGTCCAGGCGGCGGCCGGTCGGTCGGCATCCGGGCGATCTGGGCTGAGCGCCCGTGGCATCTTCGTCGCGTTCTGCTTCCAGAGCGAGAACTACGCGGAGCGGCGGCGGTCCGACCTGGGGGATACCCCCTTCTGTCCCGGCAGGAAGACCGAAGCGTGATAGCGGCTCGGAATCTGTACGGGTTCCAAGGTCGTCAGGGGAGCCGGTCGACCGGCATGTTGCTCGGTAGACACGCTGGACCTTGCGGTCCGGGCTCGCGATAGCGGCCGGTGAGTCCGCTTGCCCTGCTTCATCGGGCGGTCCACCAAGTGATGCCGCTGCCGACTGCTGTACTCGCCAGGGTGAGTAGCCATGCCGGGATGCGTTGGATGCTGAGATGGAGCCCTCCCCAGCGAAGTTCGAACTTCGGACTTGTGTCCTGCTGGGGTGTTTGACGTGTGGGCATGTTGGTCCTCCTTCGGGCGACGTTGCACATCTGACACGGGTGCGGAAGGGGCGCACCATCTGGCGAACCCTGGCGACTGATCGACGTTCGCGTTGTTGGAGGTGTCACCATGCCGGGCCCCGTCCCGAAGCGATCCGACCAGCGCCGGAGGCGCAACGAGTCGGACGGCCCGGCCCTGGTGAAGGCGGAGGCCGGTAAGGCCCCGACGGTCCCCCGGGCATCCGGTGACTGGCACCCGATCGCCAAGCGCTGGTTCCAGGCGCTGAAGGACTCCGGGCAGTACCAGTTCTACGAGCAATCGGACTGGCTCAGTGCGGTGTACGTAGCGGAGGCGATGAGCCGGAACCTGGGCCAGACGAAGTTCAGCGCCCAGCTCTTCCAGAGCGTCATGTCCGCGATGACGGACCTGCTGACCACGGAGGGCGCCCGGCGGCGGGCCCGCGTGGACCGAGCCGCCGGAGCTTTCCCCGTTCCACGAAGGCGCTTGACGTGCCACGCGTGCCGAGTGAGCCTCGTAGAACCGTGTGGAAGCGATCACGTATCGGAGGCAGGCATGGCATTACGGTTCATCGCCACGGACCCGGAGACCGACGGGGCGAACTGCCCCACGGTGTGGGTGGATGACGAGAAGCAAGAGATCGTGGTGCAGGGCTGGAAGGCCGAGGCCGAGACACTCGCGAAGTGCCTGGAGACCGGACCGATCCCTGACAGCGGAGACGTAGTTCGGCTCCCCCCTTCGCATGGTGGCCGCGATCCGGGAGGCATGTGATGTGGCAGAGCGCGCCGCCGTTCGGTGAGTTGCTGGCGGGCTGCCGGCGGTCAGCGGTTCACCTGGAGATGCGGGACCACTACGACGACCCGGACGAAGCGCCGCGCGTAGCCGCGTGGAAGGCAGGCCACCTACCGAACCCTGACGACCGGGAGTCGTGGTGGCGACCGTGGCTCGACCTGGTGTCCGAGACCGTTACCCGGGGTGTCGTCATCCGCCGGGCCCGGATCGTGTCGGAGCCGGTGAGCGAGTACACCCGGTACCTGTACGACGGCACGCTCACCAACATTGCGGCGGGTGAACAAATCCGCTGGCTGTCGCGCCGGAACGCGTCGGATATCGCACTGCCGGGGAACGACTTCTGGCTGTTCGATGACCGGCTGGTGAGGTTCGGCCACTTCTCCGGTGAGGGCGCGTACCTGGGGGACGACGTCACCGACGAGCCCGACGTGGCGAAACTGTGCGCGTCGGCGTTCGAGACCGTGTGGGAGCGGGCCACGCCCCACAACCGGTACAAGATCTGAGGTTCCGGCCAGCACATGCCCGCGTCCCCCTCTTCCAGCGTTCAGGATGCCCGAAAGGCGGTCGCCGCCCGGCTGCGGGAAATGCGCCGGGACGCGGGCCTCAGTGCCAAGGCAGTGGCGAGCAGGACAGGCTGGTACCCGTCGAAGGTGTCGCGCCTTGAGAACGCGGTCACCCCGCCGTCTGAAGCTGATGTACACGCGTGGTGCCGGGCCTGCGGCGCGGAGGGCCAGGCCGCGGATCTCATCGCCGCCACCCGGACCGCTGAGGACGCGTACGTCGAGTGGCGGCGGTTGCAGCGGACGGGGATGCGCCGTTTGCAGGAGTCGTACGTGCCGTTGTTCGAGCGCACGCGCGTGTTCCGCGTGTACTGCTCCAACGTCATCCCAGGGTTGCTCCAGACCGACGCGTACGCCCATGCGCTGCTGTCGTCCATCGCGCACTTTCGAGGAACGCGCAACGATATTTCGGAGGCCGTGAGCGCCCGCATGGAGCGCTCGCACGTGATCCGTGAGGGAAACCACCGCTTCGCGCTGCTCGTCGAGGAGGGAGTCCTACGGCATCGCGTCGGCGACGCTGCGGCGATGGCCGGCCAGTTGGGCTACCTGCTGTCGGTCATGGCCCTTCCGTCCGTCTCGCTCGGCGTGATCCCGTTCACCGCCGAGCGGAGCATGTGGATGACGGAGACGTTCAGCGTTTACGACGAAGAACAGGCCCAGGTCGAGTTGTTGACCGCTCAGGTGAACGTGACCGCGCCGTCCGAGGTGCGGCAGTACCTCAAGGCTTTCGGGGAGTTCGCCGGGCTCGCCGTCTACGGGGCCGCAGCACGGGCCCGCATCACTGCCGCGATAGACGCGCTGGAGTGACGGCTTAGAACTTTGTAGAACTTCCTGGCTTCTGGCTGATGCCGCTCCTTAGCGTCGTCTCGCAGACGACAGGAGGGGCGGGGCCGTGAAGCCGATCACGTATGCGCAACCACCGGTAGAACTCTCGATGTTGGAGTGGACGGAACCGCAGGGCGAGCACGGGTGTGACGTGTGCCGTGCGTTGGCCGGGCGGCGTGAGGAAGCGCGGAGGCAGGGCGACCTGTCCCGGGTGTCCGACTGCAACGTGGAGATCCGGCAGCACCCTCACGGAAGGACGAGTCGGGTATGACCGCGACTGGCGAGCTGGAAGCCGTGGGGGCAGGCACCGTCGGAGACGACGTGCTCACCGTGCACAAGCTCGTTCGGGACGGCGCAAACCTCCGCTCTCAGTGCGATGCCGGAAAGCCCAAGGGGCAGGTCGACCAGTGGCTGCGCGCTGTGAACTGCCCGGCCTGTCTGGCGGACGGCGAATGACGTTCAAGACGTGACACCGGAAGGAGCGAAAGAATGGGTAAGAAGGACTTCGAGAGCGCGGGGGAGCCGTGGGATCCCCAGGCGAGCCAGGGGCAGTCGACTGACCCGGACACCCGTGTCTCCCAGAACGGCGACGTGCACAGCGCCATGGCGGACGACAAGGACCGCGAACAGGAGTAGCAGGGATGATCCACGGTGAGCACCTGGCGGACGACCTCAAGCGCGATCACGGGTTCATGCGGTGCGAGCTGATCCAGGACGGCAAGGCCGTCGTCATGCGGAAGCCCGGTAGTGACCGCTGGACCGTCGTCCCGCTCAGGTGGCTGACAAGTGACGCCGTGGATGTCATCAAGACCCAGGCCGGTATCGCGTTGGTCTGAGTCGCCTCACGAATGCCCGTCTGTACGTCTCCCCCGTGGCGTGCAGGCGGGGCAATGGTCATGTGCGTGGCTTGACACGGGCCGGATGCGGGCCCGGCAGGTGGGGCGGCGTCCGGCGGTCCGGGAGCGAGCCCGGCCGGTGGCTCCGGACGCGCAGGAGCCCGGTGCCGTAACGCACCGGGCTCCTGCATGTTTCCGTACCGCTTCCGACCGACTTGCCGGTCAGGCGGCCGCGGCGGCCTCCTGGCGGGTGGCGTGGATGACCTCGCGGGCCTCCGCCTCGGTCTCGACCGCGGGGGGCGAGCCGGGCAGCGGCTTGCGGGCGCTCTCCGACATCCGCCAGACCGCGATACCGCCGATGACGGCCGCCGCCATCATGTAGTAGGCGGGCATCATGCGGTCGCCGGTCGCGCCGATCAGCGCCGTGACGACCAGCGGGGTGGTGCCGCCGAACAGCGACACGGAGATGTTGAAGCCGATGGACAGCGAGCCGTAGCGCACCTTCGTCGGGAAGAGCGCGGGCAGCGCCGACGGCATCGTGGAGGTGAAGCAGACCAGCAGCAGGCCCAGCGCGCTCATACCGAGGGCGATGGCGAGCAGCGAACCCTGCCGGATCAGCAGCAGCGCGGGCACCGAAAGAAGCAGGAACCCTGCACATCCCGCGGCCATCACCGGGCGGCGGCCGAAGCGGTCGCTGAGCCGCCCCGCGAACGGCTGGACGCACATCATCACGACCATCACCGCGAGGACGACCAGCAGCCCGTGCGTCTCGTCGTACTTCAGCTCCGAGGTCAGATAGCTCGGCATGTACGACAGCAGCATGTAGTCGGTGACGTTGAAGACCAGGACCAGGCCGACGCAGAGCAGCATCGAGCGCCACTGCCCGAAGATCATCTCGCGGACGCTGACGCGCTTCTCCGCCTCCCGGCGCTCCTTCTCCTTCGTCCGCGCCTCCTGCTCCAGCAGCGCGAACGCCGGGGTCTCCTCCAGCCGCATCCGCAGGTAGAGGCCGATGATGCCCATCGGGCCCGCGATCAGGAACGGGATCCGCCAGCCCCAGGACAGCAGGTCCTCGGTGGAGAGCAGCGCGGTCATCAGGGTGACCAGACCGGCGCCGCCGACGTAGCCCGCCAGGGTGCCGAACTCCAGCCAGCTGCCGAGGAAGCCGCGCTTCTTGTCGGGCGCGTACTCGGCGATGAAGGTGGACGCGCCGCCGTACTCACCGCCGGTGGAGAAGCCCTGCACCAGGCGGGCGACGAGCAGCAGGATCGGGGCGCCGACGCCGATCGAGGCGTACGAGGGGATCAGGCCGATGCAGAAGGTGCCCGCCGCCATCATGATCATGGTGACGGCGAGGACCTTCTGGCGGCCGATGCGGTCACCGAGCGGACCGAAGACCATGCCGCCGATCGGCCGGACCAGGAACGCCGCGGCGAACGCGCCGAACGTCGACAGCAGCTGCGCCGTCGGGTTCCCGGACGGGAAGAAGACCTTGCCGAGGGTGACCGCTATGTAGCTGTAGACGCCGAAGTCGAACCACTCCATCGCGTTGCCGAGCGCCGCGGCGGAGACCGCGCGCTTGACCATCGCCGGTTCGACGACCGTCACCTCGTCGACAGGTCCTCTGGAGGACGTTCCCCCGGTGCGCTTTTCCGAGTCGGATGCGGCAGCCGTCTGGCTGCCGCCCTTGCCACGGGGCCCCGGTGCGACGGGGGACTGCGTCGGCACGTGTTCGCTCGCCTGCGCTCTCTGGGTCGACTACAAGGAAAGTCCCGTCACGGGGTGACGGGCGAAGTCGACCATAGGGGCAGACCCGGTCATCACGGACGGTGCGCGGATGACCGCGCAATTGGTCGCCTACCCGTTCCACGCAGGGCAAACGCGGCTCCGGAGACGTTCCCGCGGTGAGTCGTGGTGTGAGCCATATCGCGGTGAGAGCCTGCAACCGTACGCCGGGGTGAGGCGGCCCACACCCCGCGCGCAGCCCTCCTCGCACGCGCCGCTCCCGCACGCCTTCCCGCCCGCCGCGCACGGGGCTGCCGTACGGCCCGCACGGGACCGACGGCCCGTACGTACGCCTCGTACCGGGCCCGCACACACGACCGGCGCGGCAGCCCGTGGCGGGCCACCGCGCCGAGGGATCGTCGCGTCACTCAAGGATCCGCCCGGTCCGCCCGGACCGCCACCCGGAGGGCACCGCTCACTCCATCCACGCCTCGTACGACAGCACCGCACCGGCCTCGACCCGGGTACCGGGGATGTCCTCGGTGGTGGTCGTCTCGCTGCCCAGGAGGCGACCGGTCGTCGGGTCGAGGATCAGCATCTGGCGGGTGCCCTCCATGGCGCCCTCACGCCCGGCACAGACGTACGCCTGGCCGCGGCGGCCCAGCCGGTCGGTGACCTGGCCCACCGGGCGCAGATCACCGGCGCTGGCGAGCAGCCGCACCACGGCGGCGCTCTCCCGGGGCCCCGGCGTCCACTCCTGACGGAACGCGGACAGCGCCTGGAGCAGCAGCGGCGTCCCGCCGTCGGCCTCGCCGTACAGCGCGCCCAGCAGCCGCCGCAGCGCCTCCGGGTCGTCCGGCGGCGGGGTCCGCGACGCCAGACCGCCGCGCTGCGCCTCGACGCCCGCCGGATACACCACCCGGTGCAGCACCTTCCCGTCCTCGACGGTGCCGCGGCGGCCGTCGCCGGTGGGGTGGATCACCGGGCGCCCCGGGTGGCGCGGATCGGTCGCCACCACCAGCTCGGCGCCGCTGCCGTCGGCGTTCCAACGGGTCAGCCGCTCTTCGGGCACGGTCAGCGGCGGCGCGTCCGCGGTGCCGGTGCGGCGGTCCAGGTACCAGCTCTGCAGATGGCTGCCCCGGTGCGGCCCGGCCCCGGGGCCCGCCGCGGCGGCGTACGCCTCGGCGCGCCGCGCCAGCTCAGCCAGCGGCACGGACGGGTCGCCGGAACGCACCTGGAGGGCGGCCGGGACGGCGGCGGCCGGGGTGGAGCCGGGCCCGGAGAGGGTGTAGGCGAGCACCGCGAAGAGGGCCAGCGCCGCCGCCTCGGCGCGGAGCACCAGACGGCGGCCGATCTTCTTGCGGCGGCTGCGGTACAGCAGCTGGTTCAGCTCCCGTTCGGCCCGGTGGCCGAGGGGTCGCTCCCGCCACGGTCCGGTGTGCGCCGACACGGGATCGGCCGTGCGCAGCAGCTCCAGTTCGTCATCCATCGCACTCGCCTCCTGCTCGCGCGGACATCGGCGTCCGCATCCGGTCGATCTGGGTACGGAGCCGGGCCCGCGCCCGGTGGAGCCGCATCGCCGCCGCGCTCCGGCCGCAGCCGAGGGTGACGGCGAGCTCGTCGACGGTCAGCTCCTCCCACGCCGTCAGCCGCAGCACCTCCTGGTCGGCGGGGGAGAGCCGGGCGAGCGCCTCGTGCACCCAGGAGCCGGGCCGCTCCGCGTCCGGGCTCTCCACCGTCCCCCCGCGGTGCGCGATCTCGTGGTTGCCCAGGCGGTGCAGGAGGCGGCGGTAACGGCCCCTGCCGCGCACCGTGTTGGCCAGGCAGTTGCGGGCCACCCCGTACAGCCAGGGCAGGGGCGAGTCGGGGAGGTCCGCGCGGCGCCGCCAAGCGGTGGAGAAGACCTCCGCGACTACTTCCTCGACCTCGTCCGCCTGCCCGTCCAGTCGCCGCGCCACGAAACGACTGACCGCCCAGTAGTGGGCGCGGTAGGCAGCGGCGAAGGCATCGTCCGTGCTCATGATCCGTTGGTGTCCGGCACACCCCGGATCGTCACACCCCGCCGCGGTGATCCATCCCACGGCCCCCGGCGGCGCGGAACGGTGACACGGGGCGGGCCGCCGGACACCTACCGGGCATGAGAACTCCCGTGAAGTGGCTGACGACCACGGACCACAAGGCGATCGGCACGCTGTATCTCGTCACCGCGTTCGCGTTCTTCTGTATCGGCGGGGTGATGGCGCTGCTGATGCGCGCCGAACTGGCCCGGCCCGGCCACCAGATCCTGTCGAACGAGCAGTTCAACCAGGCGTTCACGATGCACGGCACGATCATGCTGCTGATGTTCGCGACGCCACTGTTCGCCGGATTCGCCAACTGGATCATGCCGTTGCAGATCGGCGCGCCGGATGTCGCCTTCCCGCGGCTGAACATGCTCGCGTACTGGCTCTATCTCTTCGGGTCCCTGATAGCTGTCGGCGGGTTCCTCACGCCGCAAGGGGCGGCGGATTTCGGCTGGTTCGCGTATACCCCGCTGTCCGGTGCGGTCCGGTCGCCCGGCATCGGCGGCGATATGTGGATCATGGGGCTGGCGCTCTCCGGGTTCGGCACGATCCTCGGCGCCGTCAACTTCCTCACCACCATCATCTGCATGCGGGCGCCCGGTATGACGATGTTCCGCATGCCGATCTTCACCTGGAACGTGCTGCTCACCGGCGTACTGGTCCTCCTCGCCTTTCCGGTGCTCGCCGCCGCGCTGTTCGCCCTGGAGGCGGACCGGAAATTCGGGGCGCACCTCTTCGACGCGGCGAACGGCGGGGCGCTGCTGTGGCAGCACCTCTTCTGGTTCTTCGGGCATCCGGAGGTCTACATCATCGCCCTGCCGTTCTTCGGCATCATCTCCGAGGTCATTCCCGTCTTCTCCCGCAAGCCGATGTTCGGTTACGTCGGATTGATCGCCGCGACGATTTCCATCGCCGGCCTTTCGGTGACGGTCTGGGCGCACCACATGTACGCCACCGGCGGCGTACTGCTGCCGTTCTTCTCGTTCATGACCTTCCTCATCGCGGTGCCGACCGGGGTGAAGTTCTTCAACTGGATCGGCACGATGTGGAAGGGCTCACTCTCCTTCGAGACGCCGATGCTCTGGGCGATCGGCTTCCTGATCACCTTCGTCTTCGGCGGCCTGACCGGCGTCCTCCTCGCCTCACCGCCGCTCGACCTCCACGTCACCGACTCGTATTTCGTGGTCGCCCACTTCCACTACGTCATCTTCGGTACGGTCGTCTTCGCGATGTTCTCCGGATTCCACTTCTGGTGGCCGAAGTTCACCGGAAAAATGCTGGACGAACGCCTCGGGAAGATCACCTTCTGGACGCTGTTCGTCGGCTTCCACGGCACGTTCCTCGTCCAGCACTGGCTGGGCGCGGAAGGCATGCTCCGCCGCATCCCGGACTATTTGGCGGCCGACGGCTTCACCACGCTGAACACCGTCTCCACAATTTTCTCGTTCCTGCTCGGCCTGTCGGTCCTGCCGTTCTTCCACAACGTCTGGAAGACCGCGAAATACGGGGAAAAGGTCGAGGTGGACGATCCGTGGGGCTACGGCCGCTCCCTGGAATGGGCGACCTCCTGCCCGCCGCCGCGCCACAATTTCCGCACCCTGCCGCGTATCCGCTCCGAATCCCCGGCGTTCGATCTGCACCATCCGGAGATCGCCGCCGAGGGCAATGCGCCACGGAACGGGGAACGGGCGGCGCTCGTGCCCGAGCGGAGCGGCCGGATATGAGCGGGACGACCGGCGGGATGCGGACCGACGAGGCGATCAACGAGATCGAGGGCTTCCTGCTGTGGGAGGCGGAGAAGCGCCGGGCGCGGGGCCGGGCCGAGGCGTTCTGCGCCGGGCTGCCCTGGCTCACCGAAAGCCAGCGCGCGGAGGTCGAACGCCGCTACTGCCACGACCAGGCGGAGCTGTCCCGCGACTGCCTGGAGCGGATCGCGGCACGCGCCACCGCACTGCGCGCCGAGTACGCGAGCGTCCACCGGGCGCTGCGGCGACGCCTGTTGACCGGGTACGCGACGGGCACGGTCGTGGTGGCGGCGGCGGTGGGCTTCGCCCTGGGCGGTCGGTGAGGCGGCGGCCCCGGGTCGATCTGCGCGGCGCCGGACCGACAGCGGTGGCCGGTTCCGTGGCGCCTGCCCGGTGGTGGTGCCGACGGCCGGGGGGAACGGCCGTCGGCGGCGGGACCGGCGCGGCGCGTGGGCCGACCGGAGTGCGGGCGGTGCGTGGGCGGTGCGGGGTCAGCCGCCGACGGTGATCCGGGACGCCGGGTCGGTGGTGTCGCTGACGGTGTAGGTGGCGTTGAAGTGCGAGCTGGTCGCGGTCGTCGGGCAGCCGAAGCCGCCCTCGACCTTCACCGGCACCGCCGCGTCGGTGAACTTCAGGGTGGACGGCGCGCCGTTGGTCCAGGTGCCGTTGACGGTCGCCGCCGCCGTCGGTGCGGCGGTCACCGTACAGCTGGCCAGACCGCTGGTCTTCAGCACGAACCCGCCCGACGGCATGGTGAGCCCGGCGGTCGCCGGGGCGCCGTTCTGCAGGGCCACGGTCCAGTCGCCGGTCGTGGTGACGGTGGCGCTGACGCCCGGCATGCTCGTGGTGCAGGAGCTGTACGTGGGCGCGGAGACGGCGCTGCTCACCGGCCCGGAGGCGTTGGCGTTGCCGGGTGCGGCGGGGACCGAACCGGTGGCGTCGGAGGCGGTGCAGGTCACCGTCACCGAACCGGCGGAGAACGTCGCGGAGCCGGACAGCTTCGCGCCGAAGGCGTGCCCGGCGGGCGTGACGGTGGTGGACGCGGCGGCGGTCCGCGCCGTGGGGGCGGGCTCGGCGATCGCCGGTCCCGTCACGGCCGGCGTCAGCCCGAGGGCCGCCGCGATACCGGCCGACGCGGTGAGCACGGTGCGGGAGAGGTGCTGGGTCATCGCTGAACTCCTTCGTACGGGTGGGTGCCCGGGGCCGGGCTGTGAGGGGGGGAGTGCGGTGGTGCGGGCACACGCGGCGGCACACGGACGCATGGCCGCGCGGCGTGGTGGGGGCGCACGGCGGACACCGTGCGCGGGGGAAAGGGCAGCCGTACGGGGCCGGTCGGCTGTGGGGTGCCGTACGGAAGGCGGGGGACGAACTCCGGGACGGGCGGGGGCTACCGCGTCACGGAATGCGGCTTTCCACGGCCGGGTCCGGCACGCCGGGCGCCACGGGCGGAGCCCCGTCCGCGTCCGGTGCACCGGACGCCTCGGCCGCGGCGGGCCCTACGGGCGGAGCCCCGTCCGCGTCCGGAGGCGTCCTGGTCTCCACCGGCTGCCATGCGAAGACCATCGCGCCGCCGAGGATGCCGAGGACGGTGCCGACCAGGAAGCCGCCGAGGTTGGACATGACCAGCGCGGCCATCGCGCCGAGGACGGTCAGGACGCCGGCGAGGGTCCGGTGCTGCGGGGTGAACCACGCCGAGAGGCCCATCAGGATCATCACCAGCCCCATCAGCACCGACGGGACACCGGCGATGCCCTGCTGGAGCATGATCTTCAGCGGGGCCAGCGGCAGGGCGCAGATCTCCGCCCCGGCCAGCACCGCCGCCAGCCCGCCCCAGAAGGGACGGCCGCGCCGCCAGCGCCGCCAGCGGGCCCGCGCTCCGGCGGCGCCCATCTCAGAAGCATTCCTTCGCGCCCTTGGACACCTTCATGCTGAGCCCGGAGAGCCGGAACGTCCCGGCGTTGGTGGACCAGGCGGTCTGCCGCAGATGGTTGATGGCGATGTCGTCGGCCTGCTGCGCGAAGAGGTCCTGGAGGCCCTTGGCGTCGGCCGGGCCCTTGGTGAGCGTCGAGGCGTCCCGGCCGATCTCGATGCGGTGGAAGGACGCGTCCCCGGAGAGCTGGGTGGCGTCAACGAACAGGTCGGACGCCTGTACGGGCTTGTCGGCGCCCGCGGTCAGGTTGAGCGAGATGTCGCCGAGGACCGGCAGATGGGTGACGACGGACTGGCACAGATGGTGCAGTTCGGCGGTCTTGATGGCGGTGACGGCGACCGGCAGCAGATCGCCCCTGGCGTTGGTGTCCACGCTGCCGTACTGGGCGAATCCGTCGCCGGTGAGGCGGTCCGCGGACACCTTGAACTGCTGTCCCGAGACGGCGAACGAGGCCGCGAGCGCCCCGTTGGCGAGGGCGATGCCCAGGGCGGCGGTGCCGGCGACGGCGGGGACGGTCAGCACGGCGAACCGCCGCCAGCTGATGCGTCCCGTGACGTGTCTGCCGTGTGCGTCCTTCACGACGTGTCCCCTTCGATGAGTGCGGTGGGTCGCGCTGTCGAACGTGTGGGGGCGTGCCAGGTGCGGGTACGCGGCGTACCGTCCGGGCGCCGCGGCCGTCGGGCGGCGTGGGGCGCGGGCGGGCACGGTGACCGTGCGGCGGTACGGGAGCGTGCCGGCAGGGCCTGCGGACGGCGCGCTGCCGGTGGCGCTGAACTGCCGGTGTTACCACGGGTGTTACCGGCGAGTTGAATGTAATTCCGCCGCTGTCCGCTGGCAAGGACACGCGTGCGACGGTTTTCGGCCGACTGCGCGGGCCCGTGACGCCCGGTCTCCGGCGCCCGACGGCATACGACGGCCCGCCGCCCCGGGCGCACGCGAAGGCCCGCCGCCCCGTAGACGACGGGCCCGTCCCGCACGGCAACGCGTCGGCAACGCGTCGGCTACGCGTACCGCACCCGCATCTCCTTCACCCCGTTGAGCCACGACGAGCGCAGCCGCCGGGGCGTGCCGGTGAGGGCGATGTCCGGCAGGGCGTCGGCGATGGCCTGGAAGATCAGGTCGATCTCCAGGACGGCGAGGGACTTGCCGAGGCAGAAGTGCGGTCCGCCGCCGCCGAATCCGAGGTGCGGATTGGGGTCGCGGGTGATGTCGAAGACCTCGGGGCGGTCGAAGACGTCCGGGTCGTTGTTGGCGGAGGCGTAGAAGATGCCGACCCGCTGGCCCTCACGGATCCGCGCGCCGCCCAGGGTGGTGTCCTGCGTGGCGGTGCGCTGGAAGGAGACCACCGGCGTGGCCCAGCGCACGATCTCCTCGGCGGCGGTGGCGGGCCGCTCCCGCTTGTACCGCTCCCACTGCTCGGGGTGGGTGAGGAAGGCGTGCATGCCGTGGGTGATGGCGTTCCGGGTCGTCTCGTTGCCCGCGACCGCCAGCAGCAGCACGAAGAACCCGAACTCGTCGGAGCCGAGGTTGCCGTCGTCCTCCGCGGCGACCAGCTTGCTGACGATGTCCTGCGCCGGGCACGCCTTGCGGTCGGCGGCGAGGTTCATCGCGTACGAGATCAGCTCCATCGCGGCGGTGGTGCCGACCTCCTCGGTGATGGCGAGTTCCGGGTCGTCGTAGGCGATCATCTTGTTCGACCAGTCGAAGATGCGGGCCCGGTCCGCCTGGGGGATGCCGATCAGCTCCGCGATGGCCTGGAGCGGCAGTTCGCAGGCGATGTCGGTGACGAAGTCGCCGGTGCCGGAGCGGCGTGCACCCTCGACGATCTTCCCGGCGCGCTCCCGCAGCGCGTCCTCCAGTGCCCGCACCGCGCGCGGGGTGAAGCCGCGCTGCACGATCTGCCGGACCCGGGTGTGCTCGGGCGGATCCATGTTCAGCATGATCAGCTTCTGGACGTCGATCTGGTCGCGGGTCATGGACTCGTGGAAGCGGATGATCGACGTGTTGCGGTGCGCGGAGAAGATGTCCGGTTTGGTGGACACCTCCTTGACGTCCTCGTGGCGGGTCACCACCCAGTAGCCGTCGTCGCCGAAACCGGCGATGTTGTGCGGCTGGGCGCACCACCACACCGGCGCGGTGCGCCGCAGCCGGGCGAATTCGGGGAGCGGGACGCGGGACTGGTAGACGTCGGGGTCGGTGAAGTCGAAACCCTCGGGCAGCGCGGGGCATGGCATCGGCGGCTCCTGATCCGGTCCGGCGCGGCCCGGCGGCCGGCCGTCACGGGCCGGGTGACGCCGGCGCCACCACTGCTTCTGACGAGTCATCAGATGTCGCGGCGAAGGTAGTGACGAGTTCTGCAAGTGGCAAGGGGCGCGGCGCCATCCACCCGTCGGCAAGGGTGCCCCGGCGGCCAATTCCGGCGCGCGCGACGCGGACCCGGCGGCTGCATGCCCCTTGCGCCCCCGGGGTACGGCTCATGAGACTGACCGAAGAACTAGAACGCGTACTAGTTCTTCTTCCGTGGGTGCCGGGACGCCCCGCGGACGCGAGGAGAGGACGAGTCAGTCATGGCCGCGGAACCCGTCATCGTCGAAGCCGTACGCACCCCCATCGGCAAGCGCCAAGGCGCGCTCGCCAATCTCCACCCCGCCTACCTCCTGGGCGAGACGTACCGCGAACTCCTCGGCCGTACGGGCATCCAGCCCGACTGCGTCGAGCAGATCGTCGGGGGCACCGTCACCCATGCCGGCGAACAGTCGATGAACCCGGCCCGCAACGCCTGGCTCACCATGGGCCTGCCGTACGAGACCGCCGCCACCACCGTCGACTGCCAGTGCGGCTCCTCGCAGCAGGCCAACCACATGGTCGCCAACATGATCGCGTCCGGCGTCATCGACATCGGCATCGGCTGCGGCGTCGAGGCGATGTCCCGGGTGCCGCTCGGCAGCGGCTCCAAGCACGGCCCCGGCAAACCCTGGCCCGACGAGTGGCACGTCGACCTGCCCAACCAGTTCGAGGCCGCCGAACGCATCGCCCGCCGCCGCGGCCTGACCCGCGAACGCGTCGACGCGCTCGGCCTCCTCTCCCAGCAGCGCGCCCAGGCCGCCTGGGCCGAGGAACGCTTCAAGCGGGAGACCTTCGCCGTACAGGTCCCCACCACCGAGGAGGAACAGGCCGCAGGCCAGGGCATGTGGCGCCTGGTCGACCGCGACGAGGGGCTGCGCGACACCACCATGGCGGCGCTCGGCGGCCTCAAGCCCGTCATGCCGCAGGCCGTCCACACCGCCGGGAACTCCTCCCAGATCTCCGACGGCGCCGCCGCCGTCCTGTGGGCCTCCAAGCGCATGGCCCGCGCCCTCAAACTCAAGCCCCGCGCCCGCATCGTGGCGCAGGCGCTGGTCGGCTCCGATCCGCACTTCCACCTCGACGGACCCGTCGACGCGACCCGCGCCGTCCTCGGTAAGGCCGGAATGACCCTCAAGGACATCGACCTCGTCGAGATCAACGAGGCGTTCGCCTCCGTCGTCCTGTCCTGGGCGCAGGTCTTCGACCAGGACCTGGAGAAGGTCAACGTCAACGGCGGCGCCATCGCGCTGGGCCACCCCGTAGGCGCCACCGGCGCCCGCCTGATCACCACCGCCCTCCACGAACTGGAGCGCCGGGACAAGGAGTTCGCGCTGATCACGATGTGCGCGGGCGGGGCCCTGGCGACGGGGACGATCATCCAGCGGTTGTGACGGGCCGGGGCCGGGCTTGACCTTCACACGGTGCGAAGGTCTTGCCTGGGCCCCGGAGGTGGTCGCGATGACCCTGTCGGACGAGGACACACCCACGACGCGCGCGCTCCGGGCGCTGGCGCACGGCGACGCGTCGGTACGGCTGCGCGCCGCGCTCGCGGTCGGTACGGACCCGGCGACGCCGTGCGTCACACCACTCATCGAACGGTGCGCGGTCGAGCCGGAGTTCCCTGTACGGGAGATGCTGACGTGGGCGCTCACCCGGCACCCGTCGTCGGCGACGCTCCCCGGGCTCCTCGGTGAACTCCGCTCGGAGCGCGCGCAGGCCCGCAGCCAGGCGCTGCACACGCTGTCCAAGATCGGGGACCGGCGGGCGTGGCCGGCGCTCACCCGGTCCCTGCTGACCGACGCCGACGACGAGGTGGCGCGGAGCGCCTGGCGCGCGGCGGTCGTCCTCGTACCCGACGGCGAGGAACAGGCACTGGCCGGAGCGCTGGCGACGCAGCTCGGGCGCGGCGGGCGGGAGACGCAGCTCAGCCTCAGCCGGGCGCTGATCGCGCTCGGCGAGGCGAGCACGCCGGCCCTGCACGCCGCGACGACCGACCGCGAACCCCACGTACGGCGGCACGCCCTCGCCACGGAGCAGCTGCGGCGCGACCCGGACGCCGGTTTCGATTTCGCAATCGAGGAGGCGAAGCGCATCGTGGCTCTCGGCACGGACGACCGGGAGGAGTGACGGAGTGCTGATCGGCGAGGTGGCGCGGCGCTCCGGGGTCAGCGCCCGGATGCTCCGGCATTACGACACGCTCGGCCTGGTGCGGCCGACGGGCCGCAGCGGATCCGGGTACCGGGAGTACTCCGGTGACGATCTGCGGCGCCTCTTCCAAGTCGAGAGCCTGCGGTCGCTGGGGCTGTCGCTGCGGGAGGTCGGGCGCGCGCTGGACGGCCCCGGCTTCGCGCCCGCGGAGCTCGTCGACGACCTCATCCGGCAGACCCGGGAACGCCTCGCCACGGAGACGGCGCTGCTCACCCGGCTCCGCCGGATCGGCGCCGCGGAACCCGCCGACTGGGCGGACGTCCTCCAGACCGTCGCCCTCCTCCAGGCGCTGGGGTCGGAGAGCGCCGGGCGGCGGCAGCGCGCCGCCCTGTCCGCGGCGGCGGAGGGGCCCACACCGGTGGAAGCCCTGGTCGAGGCGGTGCTGAGCGAGTCGGACCCGAACGTCGCCGGGGCCCTCCGCTGGGCTCTGGCACGCTCCGGAGACGCCGCACCGGCGCTGCTGGCGAAGGCCCTCGACGCCCCGGCGGCCGCGACGCGGCAGCGCGCCGTGCAGGCCCTCGCCGCACTCCCGGGCGACGCGACGACCGCACCGCTGCGCGACGCCCTCGCCCACCCCGACACCGCGGTCCGCCGGGGCGCGGCCCTGGCGCTCGGCGCCCGGGGGCTGACCGACGCGATCCCCACCCTCGTCGACATGGTCGCCGAGGAGGCCAACGACGTCGACGCGGCCGATGCGTTGAGCGCCCTGGCGGGCGATCCGGCGGTGGCGGAGCAGATCGCCACCGGGCTCGTCGCCCGTCTCGCTCCCGGCGCCACGGGCGCGCCGGTACGGCGGCGGCTGGCCCAGGCGCTGGCCGGGATCCCGGGGGATACGGCGGCACGCGCCCTTGGGGAGTTGTCACGCGATGAGGACCGTGGTGTGGCGGTGACGGCGGGTTATGTCCTTACGTTGCGGGATGCGTCGTTCGGTGGGGGTGGGTGAGGGCAGGGGGCCTGCTTGTCATGGCTCGTGGGCTCCCCCTCCGCCGACGGCTCCGCCCCCTCGGGCGGCGTCGCGAACTCCACCGGTGCATCGAACGCCGCCCTCCGGGTCGCCCGCCGCAACGCCTTCAGCAGGGGGCCGCCGACGGTCAGGGTCAAGGCCACCGTGACCGCCGCGCGCGGCAGATCCCAGCCCAGCGACGTCGCCAGGCAGTACGCCAGGTACCGCGCCAGGTTGTCGGCGAGGGGGTCGCCGGGGACGAAGGAGACACCCGAGGCCAGCCCGGCGATGTACGGCCAGCCCTGGAGGTTCATCACCAGCCCGTAGGCGACCGCGGCCACCGCCCCGTACCCGGCGAGCAGCGCCAGCTCGCGGCGGCCGCGGAGCCGGTCGGGGCCGGGCAGCAGGCCCGCGCCCATCGACACCCAGCCCATCGACAGCATCTGGAACGGCATCCACGGCCCGACGCCGCCGGTCAGCAGCGCCGACGCGAACATCGCCACCGAGCCGAGGACGAACCCGAAACCGGGGCCCAGCACCCGCCCGGCCAGCACCATCAGGAAGAACATCGGCTCGATGCCCGCCGTGCCCGCGCCGAGCGGGCGGAGCGCGGCGCCCGCCGCGGCCAGGACGCCGAGCATCGCGATGGCCTTGGCGTCCAGACCGGAGTCCCCGATCGTCGCCACCACCACGGCCAGCAGCATCGGCAGCAACGCGGCGAACAGCCACGGCGCGTCCGCGGAGTGCGCGAGCCCGGAGGCGGAGGAGGCCAGCAGCGGCCAGCCGAACGCCATCACGCCCGTCACCGACACGAGTGCCAGCGCGACGACGGAGCGGGGGCCGAGCCGTACCGCCCGTGCCTGCCGTCCCGTGCCCGTCGTGGGCTCCGGTGCGGCCGTCACGGCGCGGTCCCCAGGGCGCGGGCCACCTGCGGCACCGTCAGCCACGGCAGCGGCGCGAGGATCTTCGCGACCTGCGGGGCGAACGCGGGCGAGGACACCACGACCTCCTCGGTCGGCCCGTCGGCGACGATCTCCCCGCCGGCCAGGATGACGACCCGCCGCGCCAGTTCGGCGGCGAGTTCCACGTCGTGGGTGGCGAGGACGATGCCGTGCCCGTGCGCCGCCAGCTCCCGCAACACCTCCACCAGGCGCGCCTTGGCCGCGTAGTCCAGGCCGCGCGTCGGCTCGTCGAGGAGCAGCAGCGGCGGCCGCGCGGTCAGCACCACGGCCAGCGCCAGCGCCAGCCGCTGGCCCTCGGACAGATCCCGCGGATGCGTCGCGTCCGACACCCCCGGCAGCAGCCGCGCGACCAGTTTCCGGCAGGTGCCCGCCGCGGCATCCGCGTCCCGGTCGGCGGCGGCGCACTCGGCGGCGACGGTGTCCACGTACAGCAGATCCTGCGGCTCCTGCGGCACCAGCCCGACGTGCCGGACCAGCGTGCCGGGCGCGGTGCGGTGCGGGACGGCGCCGCCGACGGTGACGGTGCCCGACGCCGGTTCGTGCAGCCCCACCAGGGCGCCCAGCAGCGTCGACTTCCCGGCGCCGTTGCGGCCCATCAGCGCCACCGTCTCCCCGGCGCCGACGGTCAGATCGACCGCGCGCAGCGCCTCGGTCCGGCCCCGGCGGACGGCCAGCCGCCGCACCTCGGCGAGCGGCGCCCCGGGCGCGGCACCGTCCGGCGCGCTCCCGTCGGCCGCGCCCCGGCGCCCGCCCCGCCGCAGCCCCGGCAGACCGGGCAGCTTCCGTCGGCGGGTACGGCCCGGGGCGGCGGGCGCGGGCGGGGCGCCGTCGGGCGACGGCTCCGGAGCGGCGGCGTCCGGGGCGTTCGGGTGGCGCGGTTCCGTCCCCGCCAGCCGGGCGCGCAGTTCGGGGGCGCGGCGGCGGGCGTCGCGTACCGACAGCGGCAGCGGCGACCAGCCGGCCAGCGCCCCGAGGTCGACGACCGGCGGCCGCACGGGGGAGTGCGCCATCATCGCGGCGGGCGGGCCCTGCCGCGGCGCGGCGCCCGGCCCCGGCAGCAGGATGACCTGGTCCGCGTACTGCACCACCCGCTCCAGACGGTGCTCGGCCAGCAGCACCGTCGTCCCCAGGTCGTGCACGAGGCGCTGGAGTACGGCCAGGACCTCCTCGGCGGCCGCCGGGTCCAGCGCCGACGTCGGCTCGTCCAGCACCAGCACCCGGGGGTGGGCGGTCAGCACCGACCCGATCGCCACCCGCTGCTGCTGCCCACCGGAGAGCGTGGTCAGCGCGCGGTCCCGCAGCCCGGCCAGCCCCAGCAGGTCCAGCGTCTCCTCGACCCGGCGCCGCATCACCTCCGGCGCCAGGCCCAGCGACTCCATGCCGTACGCCAACTCGTCCTCGACGGTGTCGGTGACGAACCGGTCCAGCGGGTCCTGGCCCACCGTGCCGACGACGTCGGCGAGTTCGCGCGGGGCGTGGGTACGGGTGTCCCGCCCGGCGACGGTGACGCGGCCGCGGAGCGTGCCGCCGGTGAAGTGCGGCACCAGCCCGCACACCGCGTTCAGCAGTGTCGACTTACCGACACCGGAGGGACCGACGAGAAGACACAGCTCCCCCTCGGCGACGGTCAGGTCGACCCCCTGCACGGCGGGCGCCGACGCCTCGCCGTAGGTGACCGAAACCTGCTCGAACCGGATCATTGGGCGCGCTCCTTCGTGGGGCGTGTGGGGGAAGGGGGCCGGCCATGGGCGGCGGGCTGCGCGTCGCGGACAGGGCGCGCCCCGGGGCCGGGACACTCCCGGTCGGCGGGCGTCCGGCCCCCAC
>NZ_VKJP01000008.1 GCF_007280575.1 Streptomyces benahoarensis | reverse complement strand
CTCACCCCCGGGCAGCGCGAGGAGATCGAGCAGTACCTCAAGCGGTACATCGCCTTCAGCCTGCGGGCCTTCTACAACCCGCAGATCTACCGCGACGCCGGCATTCCCGACCCGCTCGGATTCCGGGAACGGCTGCTCGCCGAGCCCTCGCGCCGGGAGGCCGAGCGCCGCGCCGTGCGCAAGCCGCTGGCGTTCATGTGCCGGACCGGCATCTTCGCCGACGACGTCCTGCCCGGCATCTGAGCGGGCGGGAGGCCGATTCGTGGAACCCAACGGTCTGCTGTTCCTGCGCGCCGACGAAGCCGCCGCGCTCCACCGCCTGGACCGCACCTTCGCCGAATGGGGCACCGCCCGCGGCGCCGAGCCCGTCGTCGGACCGGCCCTGCTCCCCGTCGCCGGTCTGGCCAAGCTCGACTACTACCAGAACTTCCCGCACCAGGCGCTGACCGTCAGCGGCCTGGACCTGGAGCGGCGCCCGCAGGGCGAGGCGGCGACGGCGACCACCGCCTTCCCGCCCGACCAGCTCCAAGGCGCCGAGGTCGCCCCGCCGCCCGCCACCTGCTACGCCGTCTACCTCGGCCTGGAGGGCACGGCGCTGGAGCGGGACACCCTGGTCACCCTCGTCGGACGGTGCTTCCGCCGCGAGGAGCACTACAAGGGGCTGCGCCGCCTGCTCGGCTTCCATATGCGCGAGATCGTCGCGCTGGGCAGCCAGGAGTTCGTCGAGGACCATCTGGAACGCTCCTCGCAGCGCATCCTCGCGTTCGCCGAGGCGCTGGGCCTGGAGATGCGCAAGGAGCCCGCGTCCGACCCGTTCTTCGACGGCGAGGGTCCGCGCGCCAAGCTCCAGATGCTGTCGCCGGTGAAGTACGAGTTCCTCGTCGGCGACCTCGCCATCGGGTCCGTGAACAAGCACCGCAACTTCTTCGGCGAGCGCTGCGACATCCGCATCGCCGGCACCGGCCGCCCGGTGTTCACCAGCTGTGTCGCCTTCGGCCTGGAGCGCTGGCTCGCCGTGCTGCACGAGCGGCACGGCGACTGGGCGGCCGTCGCCACGGCCCTCGACAAGGCCGCCGTGGCCTGATCCGCCGCGCGGGCACCCGCCCGCCGCGTCTGCCCGTACCTCCCCGCCCCACCCTCTCGAAGGAGTCCGCCATGCAGTCCGCCACCGACCAGATCAAACAGTGGATCCTCGACCGGCACGCCGAAGTCAGCGACATCGAGCCGGACTTCGACCTGCTGGAGAGCCGTCTGATCGACTCCCTCGCGTTCGTCGAGTTCATGGTGCTGGTCTCCCGCCTCAGCGGTGAGGACATCGACATGGAGAGCATCGACATCGACGACTTCCGCACCCTGCGCCGCATCGAGGCGCGCTACTTCGGGGCGGGGGTGCGATGACGGGCCCGCAGATACCCGCCGCCACCGATGTGGTGCTCCGCGCCGAACGCGACACCCTCGTGCCGCGGTTGCGCACCCTGCCCGAGGCCGATCTGAAGCGGCCCACGGTCTGCTCCGCCTGGACGGTCCGCGACATCGTCGCGCACTGCGGCGCCGCACTCACCGGCCTCGCCGCGGGCCCCGCGTACCGCGCCAGCCACGAGCAGAACCAACGGGACGTCGAGGAGCGCCGCTCCTGGCCGCTCAAGCAGGTCATCGACGAGTTCGACCAGGGCCTCGCGGACGCGGGCCCGGCGATCCGGGCGGCGGGCGGCGCCAAGGACCTGGCGGCGCTCGGCACCTGGATCCACGGCGGCGATGTCCGCGAGGCGATCGGCCTGGACGATCCGTACCACAGCCGTGGCCACCAGGCGGCCCTCACGCTGCTCAGCCGCTGTGAACGCGTGGTGCGCACCCCCCTGGTGGAGATCCAGCTGCCCACCCGGCGGCTCACCCTGGGCTCCGCCCTGCCCGGACGGCCCACGGCCCGGCTGACCGCGGACGTCCCGGACGTGCTGCGGCTCTACACCGGGCGCCCGGTGGCTCCGGACCGCTACCAGCTGTCCAGCGCCACGCCCGAAGAACTCGTCAGCGCGGAATGGTGAGGCGGCCGTGAGCATCCGGTACTTGGAGGACTTTCCCGTCGGTGAGGTCTACGACCTCGGCGAGGTGAAGGTGACACAGGAAGAGGTGCTGTCCTTCGGGCGCGCCTATGACCCGCAGGTGTTCCACACCGACCCCGAGCGCGCCCGCGAGTCGCACTTCGGCGGTCTCGTCGCCAGCGGCTGGCTGACCGCCTCGCTCTTCATGCGCCGCTACGTCGAGGAGATCCTCGCCGACTCGGCCGGTGACGGCTCACCGGGCGTGGACGAGATGCGCTTCCACCGGCCGGTGCGCCCCGGCGATGTGCTGCGGGCGCGCCTGACGGTGCTGGGCGTGGCTCCCGTACTGCACAGCAAGCAATCCGGAATACTGCGCCCGCGGTGCGAACTCCTCGACGAGGAGGGCACGGTGGTCTTCAGCATGGTGCTGCACAGCATCTTCCGCCGCAGACCCGCCGGGCAGGACACATGAACCGGACCTCCGGCACCGGCGGACACCCCGCGCCGGTCAGCCGTCGCCCCGAGAGGAGTAACCGCTCATGACGAGCGCGGAAATGCAGATGGAGCCGGTGTCCCGGACGGCACAGTGGACGGCCGCCGCGCGCGCCCTGGAGTCCGAGCGCCCGGACCGTATCTTCGACGACCCGCTGGCCCGCGCCGTCGCCGGGGACACCGGCTTCGCGCTGCTGGAGCGGTACCGCGGCTCCGCCGTCGCCCCCTTCGTCCTGGTCCGCACCCGCTACCTCGACGACGCCCTCGTCCGCGCCGTCCGCGACCGCGGGCTGCGTCAGGTGGTCTCCGTCGCCGCCGGGATGGACATGCGCGCCGCCCGGCTGACCTGGCCCGACGGCGTCACGCTCTACGAACTCGACCGCCCGGCGCTGCTCGACGCCAAGGCCGAACTTCTCGCCCGGCACCGCGTCGACACCGTCGGCGGGCCGCGCCGCCACGCCGTCGCGGTCGACCTCGCCGAGCAGTGGCAGGACGATCTGCACGCCGCCGGGTTCGACCCGGAGCAGCCCACCCTGTGGGTGGCCGAGGGGCTGTTCTTCTTCCTCCCCGAGGACGTCGTACGGCGGCTGCTGGGCACGCTGCGGGAGCTGTCCGCGCCCGGCTCCGTGCTCCTCGGCGACATGACGAGCCGCACCACCCTCACCAACCCGCTCGCCCGCGGCTTCCTCAAGATCCTGGCCGAGGACGGCAACCCCTGGCTCTTCGGCACCGACTCCCCCGAGGAGTTCCTGCCCGACTGCGGCTGGTCCGTGACGGACCTCAAGCAACCGGGCGAGGACGGCGCCGACTTCGGGCGCTGGCCGCACCCGGTGCCGCCCCGCACCATGACCGGCGTGCCCCGGTCGTTCCTCTTCACCGCCGAGGTACTCGCGGCGTGAGCGGTACGGATTCCCCGGACGGCGCGCTGCGGGTGCTGGCCGTCGCCGCCCACCCCGACGACACGGACTTCACCGCCGGCGGCACCATCGCGTCCTGGACGGGCGCGGGCGCCGAGGTGACGTATCTGGTCCTGACGGACGGTTCGGGCGGCGGCGAGGACCCGACCGTGCCGCGCGCCGATCTCGCGGCGCGGCGGGAGCGGGAGCAGCGCGACGCCGCCGCCGTCCTCGGGGTCAAGGACGTACGGTTCCTCGGCCACCAGGACGGGCTGCTGCGGCCCGATGTGGCGCTGCGGCGGCAGATCGTCCGGGTGATCCGGCAGACCCGGCCGCACCGCGCGGTGATCCAGAGCCCGGAGATCAACTGGGCGTTCCTGCCCGATCTCCACCCCGATCACCGCGCGGCCGGGGAGGCGTCGCTGGCGGCGCTCTACCCGGACGCGCGCAATCCGCGGGCCTTCCCCGAGCTGCTGCTGGAGGAGGGCCTGGCCCCCTGGAGCGTCCCGGAGATCTGGGTGACGACCGGGCCGCGCCCGGACACCCGCGTCGATGTGTCGGAGACGTTCGAGCAGAAGCTCACCGCGCTGCGCGCCCATGTCTCGCAGACCGCCCACCGCGACCGGCTCCGCGAGGACGTGCGCGCCAAGCTGGCCGGGCAGGCGGCCCTCGGCGGGCTCGCCCCCGGCCGCCTCGCCGAGGCGTTCCAGGTCATCCGCACCGACGCGGCCGCCCCCGCGGCCCCCTCACACCCCTGAAAGAGGAGCGTTCTTGCCACTGTCCAAATTCCTGGGTGCCGTCCTGGTGATGGTCATCTGGGGAGTGAACTTCGCCATCATCGACATCGGGCTGCGCTCGTTCGACCCCTACCTCCTGGCGTCGCTCCGCTTCCTGCTCGCGGCCGTCCCCGCGGTCTTCTTCTTCAAGCGGCCGAACGTACCGTGGCGTTATCTCCTGCTGTACGGGCTGTTCTTCGGCATCGGCCAGTTCGGGCTGCTCTTCGCCGGGATGGACCTGGGCTTCTCGGCGGGCCTGGCCTCGGTCGTCATGCAGCTCCAGGCGTTCTGGACGATCGGCCTGGCGGCGGGGCTGATGGGCGAACGCGTCAGCCCCCGCTTCCTGGTGGGGTTCGTGGTGGCGGGCGTCGGCATGGGTCTGGTCGCCGCGGTCACCGACGGTTCGGTCACCGCGGCCGGTACGGTCATGGTCGTCGGCGCGTCGCTGTCCTGGGCCGTCGCCAACCTGATCATCAAGAAGGCCCAGCCGGAGAACGCGCTGGCGTTCACGGTCTGGGCGAGCCTGGTGCCGCCGGTCCCGATGTTCCTGCTGTCGCTGGGCCTCGGCGGCTGGGGCACCGTCGAGCACTCCTTCACCACCATGGGCTGGACCGGCCTCGGCTCGCTGCTCTACATGGTCTACCCGACGATCCTCTTCGGCTTCGCGCTCTGGGGCCATCTGCTGCGCACCTACCGCACCTCCCGGGTCGCGCCGCTGACGCTGCTGGTGCCGATCTTCGGCATGGCGTCGTCGATGCTGCTCCTCGGTGAGCCCCTGGGTGTCATGAAGGCCACGGCCATCACACTGGTGATCCTCGGACTGGTCCTCAACCAGTTCGATGTGATCGGCAAGGTGCGCGCCCGGTGGGCCCTGCGGCACCCCGGGCCCGTGCCGAGCGAAGTCCCCGGCGGCGAGAAGCCCGCCGATGCCACGAAAGCGAGTTGACACCGATGCACATCCGGCTGCTGCACGACGACGCCATGGCGCCCCGCCAGTTCGCCGTCGTTCTGGAAGCGGGCGACGAGGTGGTGCCCGCACTGGAGAAGTTCGCCGCCGAACAGCAGGTGACCGCGGGCTCCCTCACCGGAATCGGCGCCTTCGGCTCCGCCGCGCTGTCCCTCTTCGACCCGGTCGCCAAGGCCCATGTCCCGATCCCGGTGACCGAACACACCGAGGTGCTGGGCCTGACCGGCAACATCGCGCTCAAGGACGGGAGGCCGCACGTCCACGCCCATGTCGTGCTGGGCCGCCGCGACGGCACGACGGTCGGCGGCCACCTCCAACAGGCCGTCGCCCACCCGGCCCTGGAGGTGTTCGTCACCGCGTACCCCACCGCGCTCACCCGGCGGCTCGACACCACGCTGGGCCTGCCCGTCATCGCACCCGACACGGCCGGATAGCACGGCCCCAGGAGGAGCCCGCTCATGCGCCTGGCGGTCATAGGCGGCGGCGCCGCGGCGGTCAGCCTGCTCGACAGCATGCTGCGCCACGCCGGGAACGACGCCGCGTTCGACATCACGGTCCACGAAGGGGCGCGGCAGCTGGCCACCGGCCGCGCCTACCGCCCCGACCTGGACTGCGCACTGGTCAACCGCGAGGCCGGATTCATGTCGGTGCGGAGCGCCGAGCGCGATCACTTCCTGCGCTGGCTGCACCGCCAACCCCGGTACGCGGCAACGCCGTTGGGGACCCTGCCGCCCGACGCGTACGTTCCGCGGCGGGTCTACGGCGAGTATCTGGTGGACCACTGGGAGGCGTGTCTGCAGGGCGCCCGGCGGCGGGGCTGGACGGTGACGGTGGTCCCGGAGTTCGCCACCGTCGCCAAGGCGTCCGCCGGGGAGGTCATGATCCGCGGCGCCGCCTCCCTCACCCACGCCGACCGGGTGGTGCTCTGCCCGGGCAGCGGGCCACCGGCCGACCCCTACGGGCTGGCCGGTGCCCCCGGCTTCCACCCCGATCCGTATCCGCTCACCGCGGTACTGCCCCGGATCGCCGAGGACGCGCACGTCATGGTCCTCGGCACCGGGCTGTCCGGGGTGGACGTCGCGCTGGGGTTGCTGCACCGGGGGCACCGCGGCCGGATCACGATGACGTCGCGGCACGGTCTGCTGCCCGGTGTCCGCGCCCGGCACCGCCCGTTCACCCTCACGCATCTGACGCCGGAGGCGATAGCCCGCCATCTGGAACGCTCCGGCTCCCTCGGGCTGCGCGACACCTTCGCGCTGCTCGGGGCCGAACTGGCCGCGGCGGGCACGGACCTGGCCGACGAGACCGCGCCCCGCCCGGCGCACGACCGGCTCCGCTCCGAACTGGCCCGGCTGGACGGCAACCCGTACCAGACGATCGCCACGACGGCGCTGCGCGACGTCCGCGAGAGCGTGTGGACGGCGTGGGGCGACCACGAGAAGCGGGTGTTCCTGCGGCGCTTCCACCCGCTCGCCAAACCGCTGTACAACCCGATGCCGCCGCCGACCGCCCGGCGGCTGCTGGCGGCGATGGACAGCGGCCAGCTGACGGTACGCGCCGGAACGGCCGGGGTCCGGGCCCGGGCGGGCGGCGGCTTCGAGGTGGTGCACGAGGGGCGGGCCGGACGCGCCGACGTCGTGGTGGACGCCACCCGCACCGGGCTGGCCACCACCGGCCCGCGGTCCGCGCCGCTGCTGCGCTCCTTGGCGGACGCGGGTCTGGTGGTCGGCAATCCGCACGGCGGGCTGCTGATCGACCCGGCGACGAACGCGCTGCGCCCGGACCGGGGACAGGTCCCGGGACGGCTGTACGCGCTCGGCGACCTCACCTCCGGCGACCTCTTCTACGCCGGCTCCATGTACATGATCAACGTCCGGGCGGAGCTGATCGCACACGAGCTGGTCGCCGCCGCGACCTGAGAGGCGGCGCAGACGCCGAACGGCCCCGCACCGGGAACATCCGGTGCGGGGCCGTTCGGCGTCCGGGGGCGTCCGCGACGCCCCCGGACGAGAGGTCCTAGAGACCTGCCGCCTTGCGGAGCGCGTCGACGCGGTCGGTGCGCTCCCAGGTGAAGTCGGCGTCCCCGCGGCCGAAGTGGCCGTACGCGGCGGTCTCCGCGTAGATCGGGCGGAGCAGGTCGAGGTCCCGGATGATCGCGGCCGGGCGGAGGTCGAAGACCTCGCCGATGGCCTGCTCGATCTTGTCGGGGTCGACGGTGGCGGTGCCGAAGGTCTCGACGAAGAGACCGACCGGCTCGGCCTTGCCGATGGCGTACGCCACCTGGACCTCGCAGCGGGCCGCGAGACCGGCCGCGACAACGTTCTTGGCGACCCAGCGCATGGCGTACGCGGCGGAGCGGTCGACCTTCGACGGGTCCTTGCCGGAGAACGCGCCGCCACCGTGCCGGGCCATGCCGCCGTAGGTGTCGATGATGATCTTGCGGCCGGTCAGACCGGCGTCGCCCATCGGGCCGCCGATCTCGAAGCGGCCGGTCGGGTTCACCAGCAGGCGGTAGCCGTCGGTGTCCAGCTTGATGCCGTCCTCGACCAGCTCCTTGAGGACGTGCTCGACGACGAACTCGCGGATGTCGGGCGCGAGCAGCGAGTCGAGGTCGATGTCGCTGGCGTGCTGCGAGGAGACCACGACGGTGTCGAGGCGGACGGCCTTGTGACCGTCGTACTCGATGGTGACCTGGGTCTTCCCGTCGGGGCGGAGGTAGGGGATGGTGCCGTTCTTGCGGACCTCGGACAGGCGCCGGGAGAGCCGGTGCGCGAGGAAGATCGGCAGCGGCAGCAGCTCCGGCGTCTCGTCGCACGCGTAGCCGAACATCAGGCCCTGGTCGCCCGCGCCCTGCTTGTCCAGCTCGTCCTCATCGCCCTCGACACGGTTCTCGTACGCCGTGTCGACACCCTGCGCGATGTCCGGGGACTGCGCGCCGATGGAGACCGAGACGCCGCAGGAGGCGCCGTCGAAGCCCTTCTTCGACGAGTCGTAGCCGATGTCGAGGATCTTGTTACGCACAAGGCTGGGGATGTCGGCGTACGCCTTCGTCGTCACCTCGCCGGCCACATGGACCAGGCCGGTGGTGATCAACGTCTCGACGGCGACCCGGGAGGTGGGGTCCTCCTTGAGGAGGGCGTCGAGGATCGTGTCGCTGATCTGGTCAGCGATCTTGTCGGGGTGGCCCTCGGTGACGGACTCCGAGGTGAAGAGGCGGCGGGACACATCGCTCCCTGGGGTTGCAGCGGCTGCTGGCTGATCATTTGTTGGAGGGGCTCGAGAGCTGCGCTCGGCCCGATCCGCTGGCCAGTTTATCGGTCATGTGCGAGGTTCGGACACTCAGTCTCGATTTATGGATCCGTCGCGGCCTGGCACACCACGGCCCACAGAGGGACGATCAGCCGTGCGGCCCCGCTGGTCAAGGGGACCCGCCGCTGTGGCGCGGGTCCCCGGGGCGGGTGCGGCGGCCGTCTCAGGAGCCGTCGGGGGCGCCCGCGAACCGGCCCGCGACGAGGTCCCACACCATGTCGGCCAGCGCTTCCTTCGGTCCGTGCGGCACCGGTGTCTCGGAACCGTCCGTGGCGAGGATCACGGCTTCGTTCTCCGCCGAACCGAAGGTCTTGTGCTCCCCCACCTCGTTGACAACCAGCAGGTCACAGCCCTTGCGGGCGAGTTTGGCGCGGCCGTTGGCGAGGACGTCGTCGGTCTCGGCGGCGAACCCGACAACGATCTGCCCGGGCTTCGGCCGGTCGGCGGACAGCTCGGCGAGGATGTCCGGATTGCGGACCAGCGTGACCGGTTCCGGCTCCTGCCCGTCCTTCTTCTTGATCTTGCCGGTGGCGTAGGCGGCTGGCCGGAAATCGGCCACTGCCGCGGCCATTACCACCGCATCGGCGTCCTCCGCCGCCGCCAGCGCCGCCTCCCGGAGCTGCACGGCGGTGCCGACACGGACGACGTCCACGCCCGCCGGGTCCGGCAGCTCGGTGTTGCCCGCGACGAGGGTGACCCGCGCACCGCGCGCGGCAGCCGTCGCCGCGAGCGCGTAGCCCTGCCGCCCCGAGGAGCGGTTGCCCAGATAGCGGACCGGGTCCAGCGGCTCGCGGGTGCCGCCCGCGGTGACGACGACATGCCGCCCGGCCAGATCCGCGGTGAGGGCGCGCGGGCCGCGGGCCAGCACCCGGCGGCACAGCTCGAAGATCTCGACGGGGTCGGGGAAGCGGCCCTTGCCGGTGTCGACGCCGGTGAGGCGGCCGACCGCCGGCTCGATGACGAGCGCGCCGCGGCGGCGCAGCGTGGCGACGTTCTCCCGGGTCGCGGGGTTCTCCCACATCTCGGTGTGCATCGCGGGCGCGAAGACCACCGGGCAGCGCGCGGTGAGCAGGGTGTTGGTCAGCAGGTCGTCGGCGATGCCGTGGGCCGCCTTGGCCAGCATGTCGGCGGTGGCGGGCGCCACCACGACGAGGTCGGCCTCCTGCCCGATGCGGACGTGCGGAACCTCGTGGACGGACTCCCAGACCTCGGTGGTGGCCGGGTTGCCGGACAGCGCCGACCAGGTGGCCTCGCCGACGAAGTGCAGGCTGGCGGCGGTCGGCACGACCCGGACGTCGTGCCCCGACTCGGTCAGCCGCCGCAGCAGCTCACAGGCTTTGTACGCGGCGATGCCACCGCTGACCCCCAGCACGACCTTGGGCGTCGTCACACGCTCCTGCTTGTCCATCGCTTCGCTGCTCCCCGAGCCAGTTCCGGATCGCCCCGTGGCGGCGGCCGGATGCCGTACGCCCGCGGCGGGTGTGCCCCTATGACACACCAAGGGCCCGGCAGTCGCGCTGCCGGGCCCTCGGTGGTGATGCGGTGCTTACTGCGCGGGGCCCTCGATGGCCTCGGAGGTCAGCAGGCCCGCGTTGATCTCGCGGAGCGCGATCGACAGGGGCTTCTCGTGGACGTGGGTGTCGACGAGCGGGCCGACGTATTCGAGCAGGCCCTCGCCGAGCTGCGAGTAGTACGCGTTGATCTGGCGCGCACGCTTCGCCGCGTAGATCACGAGGCTGTACTTCGAGTCGGTGGCCTCAAGGAGCTCATCAATCGGCGGGTTGATGATGCCCTCGGGCGCGGTGATGGAAGAGGACACTCTCTGCCTTCCGAAGGGGTGTGAAGCCGGTGGTGAAGCAAAAACTCTGGCGGGGGCCGGGGAGATCCGCGGTGTCAGCCTGCGGTCTTTCCGTCCCCATTACGCCGCAGCATCAAGGCTAGCAGCTCACGGCTGACGCCCTCGACGGAGGTGTTGACGAGCGTCTTATCGAATTCCTTCTCCGCGGCGAGCTCGATACGCGCGGCCTCCAGGCGGCGTTCGATCACGTCGGGAGCCTCGGTGCCGCGGCCGGTGAGGCGGCGGACCAGCTCGTCCCAGCTCGGCGGGGCGAGGAAGACGAGCTGTGCCTCCGCCATCGATTCGCGCACCTGGCGGGCGCCCTGGAGATCGATTTCCAGCAGGACGGGCTCGCCCGACTCCAGCCGGTCGAGCACCGCGCGGCGCGGGGTGCCGTAGCGATTACCCGCGAATTCCGCCCATTCCAGGAGTTCACCGTTGGCGATCATCTTGTCGAATTCCTCGTCGTCGACGAAGAAGTACTGAACGCCGTGCTGTTCTCCGGGACGGGGCTTACGGGTCGTCGCCGAAACCGAGAGCCAGACCTCGGGGTGCACCTTGCGCAGATGGGCGACGACCGTGCTCTTGCCGACCCCCGAGGGGCCGGAGAGCACGGTCAGTCGCGGACGAGCGTCCGGGGGCACGGGGGTCGTCCCCCGGGATGTTGCAGCCATGCAGCGATTATTCCAGCTTCCGGGCTGTGCCGGAAAACTCAGGAAGCCGAGCTGCTGAACTCCCGCTCCAGGGCGGCGATCTGGTTGGATCCCAGACCGCGCACCCGGCGACTCTCGGAGATGCCCAGGCGCTCCATGAGCTGCTTGGCGCGGACCTTGCCCACGCCGGGCAGCGACTCGAGGAGCGCGGAGACCTTCATCTTGCCGATGACCTCGTTGCCCTGGCCCGCCTCGATGACCTCGTGGAGGGTGACGCCGGAGTTTTTGAGCCGATTCTTGACCTCTGCGCGCTCCCGGCGAGCCGCGGCGGCCTTCTCAAGCGCAGCTGCGCGCTGTTCAGGGGTAAGGGGCGGAAGAGCCACGCCTACGTCACCTCGGATGTAGAACTGTCGGATACGGACCGGTGTGGAACCTAGTCGCCCCGCACGGGCGGAGCAACGAGCAACGCTCTTACGTGCGGTGCTCTCGTCGGAGACTAGCGGCCGACGGCGCCCGAGTCAGCGAGAACAGACGAAAAGTCCTGGTCAGACTCTGCTGACCAGGACAAATCGGGACTAAACCTACTGTCGGGCCTCCTGCTGATCGATTGCCGCCCGCACCTCGTCGGCACACCGGGCCGCCGCGTCCCGCAGCGCACCGGTGTCCGGACCGTGCCGCAGCACCCCCCGGCTGACGCTCGGCAGCACGTTGCGGACCGCGTCCCCGAAGACGGTGGGCAGGTCGGCGGGGGTCGCGCCCTGGGCGCCGATGCCGGGGGCCAGCAGCGGACCGTTGATCGCCAGATCGAAGGCGGAGAGATCGCCGAGGGTCGCGCCGACCACCGCGCCGTACGAGCCCAGCCCCTCGGCCGCGGCGTTCTCCGCGGCGAGGTGGCCCAGCACGGTGGCCGCGACGGTCCGGCCGTCCTCGCGTACCGCCCGCTGGAACTCCGCGCCCTCCGGGTTGGAGGTCAGCGCCAGCGCGAAGACGCCGCAGCCCTGGGCGGCGGCCAGGTCCAGGGCCGGGCGCAGCGAGCCGTAGCCGAGGTACGGGCTGACCGTGACCGCGTCCGAGAAGAGCGGCGAGGCCGGGTCGAGGTAGGTGGCGGCGTAGGCGGCCATGGTGGAACCGATGTCGCCGCGCTTGGCGTCCATCAGGACGAGCGCGCCGCGTTCGCGCGCCTCGACGACGGCGGTCTCCAGGACGGCGAGGCCGCGGGAGCCGAAGCGCTCGAAGAACGCGGACTGCGGCTTGAGGACGGCGACCCGGTCGGCGAGCGCCTCGACGACGGTACGGGTGAACCGCGCCAGCCCGGCGACGTCGTCGTTCAGGCCCCAGTCGGCGAGGAGGGAGGCGTGCGGGTCGATGCCGACGCAGAGCGGGCCGCGCTCGTCCATGGCGCGGCGCAGGCGCGCGCCGAAGGGTGCCGGGGCGGTTTCCTGGATCATCATGGTGTCACCTGCTGGTGCTCGGCGCCGACCGCGTCGGCGAGGGTGGCGTACGGGCTGTTGCGCAGCCGGGCGGCGAGGCCCTTGTGGAGCGCGCGGCACCAGAAGGGACCCTCATAGATGAAGGCGCTGTAGCCCTGGATCAGGGTGGCACCGGCGAGGATGCGCTGCCAGGCGTCCTCGGCGGTGGTGATGCCGCCGACGCCGACGAGGGTGATCCGGTCGCCGACGCGGGCGTAGAGGCGGCGCAGCACCTCCAGGGAACGGTCCTTGACGGGCGCGCCGGACAGCCCGCCGGCCTCGTTGATCAGCGCCGGGTCGGACGTCAGGCCCAGGTCACGGGCGATGGTGGTGTTGGTGGCGATGATGCCGTCCAGGCCGAGTTCGAGGGCGAGGTCGGCGACGGCGTCGATGTCCGCGTCGGTGAGGTCCGGGGCGATCTTGACCAGCAGCGGGACGCGGCGGTCGGTGACCGTACGGTCGGCGGCCTCGCGGACGGCGGTCAGCAGCGGGCGGAGGTGGTCGACCGCCTGGAGGTTGCGCAGTCCCGGGGTGTTCGGGGACGAGACGTTGACGACGAGGTAGTCGGCGTGGGCGGCGAGGCGTTCGGTGGAGGTGACGTAGTCGCCGACCGCCTCCTCCTCGGGAACCACCTTGGTCTTGCCGATGTTGACGCCGAGGGTGGTGCGGAACACCGGGGTGCGGGCGGCGAGGCGGTCCGCGACGGCGGCGGAACCGTCGTTGTTGAAGCCCATGCGGTTGATCAGCGCACGGTCCGGGACGAGCCGGAAGAGGCGCTTCTTGGGGTTGCCGGGCTGCGGCTGGGCGGTGACGGTGCCGATCTCGACATGGTCGAAGCCGAGCATCGCCATGCCGTCGATGGCGGTGGCGTTCTTGTCGAAACCGGCGGCGAGGCCGAACGGCCCGTGCATCCGGCGGCCGAGCGCCTCGGTGCGCAGCTCCTTGAAGCGGGGCGCGAGCGCCGCCGCGACGAAGGTCCGCAGGACGGGTGTGCGGGCGGCCAGCCGGATCCAGCCGAAGGCCAGGTGGTGGGCCTTCTCGGGGTCCATCCGCTGGAAGATCAGGTGGAAGAACGTCTTGTACATGGTGGTGTCCTCGTCGGGCTCCGGAGCGGCGGTACTCATGACGAGGGGGACACCGCGCGCGGTGTCCCCCTCGTGGGCCTGTCGTCAGTCGCGGGCGGCGGTCAGATGCTCCGCGTGCTCCTGGAGGGAGCGGACCCCGACGTTGCCGCGGGACATCGCCTCGATGCCCTGGACGGCGGCGGCGAGCGCCTGGACGGTGGTCAGGCAGGGGACGCCCCGGGAGACCGCCGCGGTGCGGATGTCGTAGCCGTCGAGACGGCCGCCGGTCCCGTAGGGGGTGTTGACGATGAGGTCGACGCCGCCGTCGTGGATCAGCTGGACGATCGTCTTCTCACCGTTCGGGCCCTCGCCCTCGGAGTGCTTGCGGACCACGGTGGCGCTGATGCCGTTGCGGCGCAGCACCTCGGCGGTGCCGGAGGTGGCGAGCAGTTCGAAGCCGTGGGCGACGAGCTCCCGGGCGGGGAAGATCATCGACCGCTTGTCCCGGTTGGCGACGGAGACGAACGCCCGGCCCTTGGTGGGCAGCGCGCCGTACGCACCGGACTGGGACTTGGCGTAGGCGGTGCCGAAGACCGAGTCGATGCCCATGACCTCGCCGGTGGAGCGCATCTCCGGGCCGAGGATGGTGTCCACGCCGCGTCCGGAGGCGTCCCGGAAGCGGGACCAGGGCATGACGGCTTCCTTGACGGAGATCGGCGAGTCGAGCGGCAGCGTGCCGCCGTCGCCGGTCTTCGGCAGCATGCCCTCGGCCCGCAGCTCGGCGACGGTGGCGCCGAGGGAGATCCGGGCGGCGGCCTTCGCCAGCGGCACCGCGGTGGCCTTCGAGGTGAACGGCACGGTGCGGGAGGCGCGGGGGTTGGCCTCCAGGACGTAGAGGATGTCCCCGGCCATCGCGAACTGGATGTTGATCAGTCCGCGCACCCCGACGCCCTTGGCGATGGCCTCGGTGGAGGCGCGCAGCCGCTTGATGTCATGGCCGCCGAGGGTGATGGGCGGCAGGGCGCAGGCGGAGTCGCCGGAGTGGATACCGGCCTCCTCGATGTGCTCCATGACGCCGCCGAGGTACAGCTCGGTGCCGTCGTAGAGGGCGTCGACGTCGATCTCGATGGCGTCGTCCAGGAACCGGTCGATGAGGACCGGGTGCCGGTCGATGAGACCGGCGTGGCGGGTCAGGTACTCGCCCAGCGACGGCTCGTCGTAGACGATCTCCATGCCGCGGCCGCCCAGCACGTAGGAGGGGCGGACCATGACCGGGTAGCCGATCTCCGTGGCGATGGCCTTGGCCTCGTCGAAGGAGAACGCGGTGCCGTACTTGGGGGCGGGCAGCCCCGCCTCGGAGAGGACCCGGCCGAACGCGCCGCGCTCCTCCGCCAGGTCGATGGCCTCCGGGGAGGTGCCGACGATCGGTACGCCGTTGTCCTTGAGCGCCTGCGCCAGGCCCAGCGGTGTCTGGCCGCCGAGCTGCACGATGACACCGGCGACCGGTCCGGCCTGCTGCTCGGCGTGGACGATCTCCAGCACGTCCTCCAGCGTCAGCGGCTCGAAGTAGAGCCGGTCGGAGGTGTCGTAGTCGGTGGAGACGGTCTCCGGGTTGCAGTTGACCATCACGGTCTCGTAGCCCGCGTCGCTGAGCGCGAAGGAGGCATGGACGCAGGAGTAGTCGAACTCGATGCCCTGGCCGATGCGGTTGGGGCCGGAGCCCAGGATGATCACCGCGGGCTTCTCGCGCGGGGCGACCTCGCTCTCCTCGTCGTAGGAGGAGTAGAAGTACGGCGTCTTCGCGGCGAACTCGGCGGCGCAGGTGTCGACCGTCTTGTAGACCGGGCGGATGCCGAGGGCGTGGCGGACCTCGCGGACGACGTCCTCGCGCAGATCGCGCATCCCGGCGATCTGGGCGTCGGAGAAGCCGTGCCGCTTCGCCTCGGCCAGTATTCCGGCGTCCAGCTGGTCGGCTTCGGCGATCTCGTCCGCGACCTCCTTGAGGAGGAAGAGCTGGTCGACGAACCACGGGTCGATCTTCGTGGCGTCGAAGACCTCCTGCGGCGTGGCGCCCGCGCGGATCGCCTGCATGACGGTGTTGATCCGGCCGTCGGTGGGGACCTGCGCCTTGACCAGCAGCTCGCCCTTGTCACCGGGCTCACCGGTGAAGGTGAACTGGCTGCCCTTCTTCTCCAGCGACCGCAGCGCCTTCTGCAGCGCCTCGGTGAAGTTGCGGCCCAGCGCCATCGCCTCGCCCACCGACTTCATGGTGGTGGTGAGGGTGGCGTCCGCGGCGGGGAACTTCTCGAACGCGAAGCGGGGGACCTTGACGACGACGTAGTCGAGCGTGGGCTCGAAGGACGCCGGGGTCTCCTCGGTGATGTCGTTGGGGATCTCGTCCAGCGTGTAGCCGACGGCCAGCCGCGCGGCGATCTTCGCGATGGGGAAGCCGGTGGCCTTCGAGGCCAGCGCCGAGGAGCGCGAGACGCGCGGGTTCATCTCGATGACGATGACCCGGCCGTCCTCGGGGTTGACCGCGAACTGGATGTTGCAGCCGCCGGTGTCCACGCCGACCTCGCGGATCACGGCGATGCCGATGTCCCGCAGGATCTGGTACTCGCGGTCGGTCAGCGTCATCGCCGGGGCGACGGTGATCGAGTCGCCGGTGTGCACGCCCATCGGGTCGAAGTTCTCGATGGAGCAGACGACCACGACATTGTCGTTCCGGTCGCGCATCAGCTCCAGCTCGTACTCCTTCCAGCCGAGGATGGACTCCTCCAGGAGCACCTCGGTGGTCGGGGAGAGCGTGAGGCCCTGACCGGCGATGCGGCGCAGCTCCTCCTCGTTGTGCGCGAAGCCGGAGCCGGCGCCGCCCATGGTGAAGGAGGGGCGGACGACGACGGGGTAGCCGCCCAGCTCGTCGACGCCCTTGAGGACGTCGTCCATGGAGTGGCAGATGTACGAGCGGGCCGACTCGCCGTGACCGATCTTGCGGTTGACGGCCTCGACGACGCCCTTGAAGAGGTCGCGGTCCTCGCCCTTGTTGATCGCCTCGACGTTGGCGCCGATCAGCTCGACGTCGTACCTGTCGAGCGTCCCGGCCTCGTGGAGGGAGATCGCCGTGTTGAGGGCCGTCTGGCCGCCGAGGGTCGGCAGCAGCGCGTCCGGGCGCTCCTTCGCGATGATCTTCTCGACGAACTCCGGGGTGATCGGCTCGACGTAGGTGGCGTCGGCGATCTCCGGGTCCGTCATGATCGTGGCGGGGTTGGAGTTGACGAGGATGACGCGCAGGCCCTCGGACTTGAGGACCCGGCACGCCTGGGTGCCGGAGTAGTCGAACTCGGCGGCCTGACCGATCACGATCGGGCCGGAGCCGATGACCAGGACGGACTGGATATCGGTGCGCTTAGGCACGCTGGCCCTCCATGAGCTGGACGAAGCGGTCGAACAGGTACGCCGCGTCGTGCGGGCCCGCGGCGGCTTCGGGGTGGTACTGGACGGAGAACGCCGGCTGGTCGAGGAGGTGCAGGCCCTCCACGACGTTGTCGTTCAGGCAGACGTGGGTGACCTCGGCGCGTCCGTAGGGCGTGTCGGAGACCTTGTCGAGCGGCGCGTCGACGGCGAAGCCGTGGTTGTGCGCGGTGACCTCGACCTTGCCCGTCGTACGGTCCTGGACGGGCTGGTTGATGCCGCGGTGGCCGTACTTCAGCTTGAAGGTGCCGAAGCCGAGGGCGCGGCCGAGGATCTGGTTGCCGAAGCAGATGCCGAACAGCGGCGTCTTCCGCTGCAGGACCTCCTGCATGACCGCGACGGGGCCGTCGGCGGTGGCCGGGTCGCCCGGGCCGTTGGAGAAGAACACGCCGTCGGGGCCTACGGCGTAGACGTCCTCGGCGGTGGCGGTGGCGGGCAGGACGTGCACCTCGATGCCGCGCTCGGCCATCCGCTGCGGGGTCATGCCCTTGATGCCGAGGTCGACGGCGGCGACCGTGAAGCGCTTCTCCCCTATCGCCGGGACGACGTACGTCTCCTTGGTGGCGACCTGGGCGCTGAGGTCGGCGCCCGCCATCTCGGGGGCCTGACGGACCTTGGCGAGCATGGTGCCCTCGTAGGGCAGCGCGTCGCCGGAGAAGATGCCGACCCGCATCGCACCGCGTTCACGCAGGTGACGGGTGAGAGCGCGGGTGTCGATGCCGCTGATGCCGACAACGCCCTGCGCGACCAGCTGCTCGTCCAGGGAGCGCTTGGCGCGCCAGTTGGACGGGGTGCGGGCGGGGTCGCGGACGACGTAGCCCGCCACCCAGATGCGCTGCGACTCGTCGTCCTCGTCATTGACGCCGGTGTTGCCGACGTGCGGGGCGGTCATGACGACGACCTGGCGGTGGTACGAGGGATCGGTCAGCGTCTCCTGGTAGCCGGTCATGCCGGTGGAGAACACCGCTTCGCCGAAGGTCTCCCCCACGGCCCCGTAGGCGCGCCCGCGGAAGGTGCGGCCGTCCTCCAGGACGAGAACGGCGGGGATTTTGGTCCCCCTGGTGGAGGTCGTCATCGTGCGCCTTCCGTTTCGGTGTGCTCGGTGGTGCCGGTGGTGTGTGGGGGGCTGAGGCGGTTGACCGCTTCGACCCAGGCGGGGTGGTCGGCGGCCCGGTCGGAGCGGAAACCGGAATCGATCTCCGTGCCGCCGTGCGTCCAGGTGACGATCAGCAGACCGCCCTCGGGGAGGACCTTTCCGGCGATGCCCTTGTCGAGGCGGGCGCCGCGCAGGGCGTCCGCCGGGACGAAGAAGTCGGTGGCGCCGGGCCGGACGACGTCCAGCCCCCGGTCGGTCAGGGTCAGCTCGACCCGGCTGCGGGTGCCGAGGTCCCGCGCGACGATCCGGTCGAGCCACTGCCCGGCGGTGGTCGAGCCGTGGTAGCGGCCGGTGGCCGTGAGGAGGGCCTCGCCCAGCTCATCGGGGCTGGTCGGAAGTGTAGGCAGGCCATTCTGGAGCGTGCCGCGCCACTTCCAGCCCTGGCGCATCAGCCAGTAGAGGAGCGCGATGAACAGCAGGAGTCCGACGACCCAGCCGATCCGCGCGGCCCAGTCGGTGACCTCGGCGGACTTCTGTGCCGCTGCGGAGGTGAGGAGGTAAGGAGTCACGCCAGCTTCCCGTCGACGACCGTTGCCCGGCCCCGCAGGAAGGTGTGGGTGACGCGACCCGGCAGCTCACGGCCCTCGTAGGGGGTGTTGCGGCTGCGGGAGGCGAAGCCCGCGGGGTCCACCACTCCACGGTAAGCGGAATCGTGCAGCGTGAGGTTGGCGGGCTCGCCGGCCGAGACGGGGCGGCCGTGGCTCTCCAGGCGGCCGATGCGCGCCGGGCGGAACGACATCCGGTCGGCGACGCCCGCCCAGTCCAGCAGCCCGTTGTCGACCATCGTGTGCTGGACGACGGAGAGCGCGGTCTCCAGGCCGACCATGCCCATGGCGGCCGCGGACCACTCGCAGTCCTTGTCCTCGTGCGGGTGCGGGGCGTGGTCGGTGGCGACGCAGTCGATGGTGCCGTCGGCCAGCGCCTCGCGCAGCGCCAGCACATCGGCCTCGGTGCGCAGCGGCGGGTTGACCTTGTAGACCGGGTCGTAGCTGCGGACCAGCTCGTCGGTGAGGAGGAGGTGGTGCGGGGTGACCTCGGCGGTGACGTTCCAGCCCTTGGACTTGGCCCAGCGGACGATCTCGACGGAACCGGCGGTGGAGAGGTGGCAGATGTGGACGCGGGAGCCGACGTGCGCGGCGAGCAGCACATCGCGGGCGATGATCGACTCCTCTGCGACGGCCGGCCAGCCGCCCAGGCCCAGCTCGGCGGAGACCCGGCCCTCGTTCATCTGGGCGCCCTCGGTGAGCCGGGGCTCCTGGGCGTGCTGGGCGACGACACCGTCGAACGCCTTCACGTACTCCAGGGCGCGGCGCATGATGACCGCGTCGTCGACGCACTTGCCGTCGTCGGAGAAGACCCGCACCCCGGCGCGGGACTCGTGCATCGCGCCCAGCTCGGCGAGCTTCTTGCCCTCCAGGCCGACGGTGACGGCGCCGACCGGCTGGACGTCGCAGTAGCCGGACTCCTGGCCGAGGCGCCAGACCTGCTCGACGACGCCCGCGGTGTCGGCGACGGGGAAGGTGTTGGCCATGGCGTGGACGGCGGTGAAGCCACCGGCGGCGGCCGCCTTGGTGCCGGTCAGCACGGTCTCGGAGTCCTCGCGGCCCGGCTCGCGCAGATGGGTGTGGAGGTCGACGAGGCCCGGCAGCAGGATCTGGCCGTCGGCCTCGATGACGCGGGCGCCCTCGGCGCTGAGGTCCGTGCCGACCTCGGCGATGGTCTCGCCGTCGATCAGCACGTCCTGCGGCTCGCCACCGAGGACCTTCGCCCCGCGGATCAGGGTCTTGCTCATGGTTACTTGCTCTCCTCGGTGCGGGCGGGGGTGGTGAGGGCGGGTTCGTTGCCGCCCAGGAGCAGGTAGAGGACGGCCATCCGGATGCTGACACCGTTGGTGACCTGCTCCACGGCGGTGCAGCGCGGCGAGTCGGCGACCTCTGCGGTGATCTCCATGCCGCGGTTCATCGGGCCGGGGTGCATCACGATGGCGTCCTGCGGCATCCGGGCCATGCGCTCGCCGTCCAGCCCGTAGCGGCGGGCGTACTCGCGCTCGGTCGGGAAGAAGGCGGCGTTCATCCGCTCGCGCTGCACACGGAGCATCATCACGGCGTCGGAGGTCGCGAGGACGGCGTCGAGGTCGTACGAGACCTCGCAGGGCCAGCTTTCCACGCCGATCGGCACCAGGGTGGGCGGCGCGACGAGGGTGACCTCGGCGCCGAGCGTGGTGAGCAGATGGACGTTGGAGCGGGCGACGCGGCTGTGCAGGATGTCGCCGACGATCGTGATGCGGCAGCCGGCGAGGTCCTTGCCGAGCCCGGCGTCCACGCCGACGAGGCGGCGGCGCATGGTGAACGCGTCCAGCAGCGCCTGGGTGGGGTGCTCGTGGGTGCCGTCACCGGCGTTGACGACGGAGCCGCCGATCCAGCCGGAGGTGGCCAGGCGGTGCGGGGCGCCGGAGTCGGGGTGGCGGATGACGACGGCGTCGGCGCCCATCGCCTCCAGGGTGAGGGCGGTGTCCTTGAGGGATTCGCCCTTGGAGACCGACGAGCCCTTGGCGGAGAAGTTGATGACGTCCGCGGAGAGGCGCTTGGCGGCGGCTTCGAAGGAGATCCGCGTCCGGGTCGAGTCCTCGAAGAAGAGGTTGACGACGGTGCGGCCGCGCAGGGTGGGAAGTTTCTTGATCGGCCGGTCGGCGACCCGGGCCATCTCCTCGGCGGTGTCGAGGATCAGGACGGCGTCGTCGCGCGTGAGGTCGGCGGCCGAGATGAGGTCACGCTTCATCCGGTTTCTCCGTGGGTGAGAAAGGCGTACGGGTATGTCCGTCGGGAGGGCAGGCAGCGGTACGGCCCCGGGCATGCCGGGTCCGTGGGGCGGCTGCGCTAGCGCTCGCCGGTCCGGGTGGGCCGCCCGGTCGCCGCGGCGTCGTCGGCGGGCCGCGTGCCGAGCAGCACGGCGTCGCGGCCGTCCTCCTCGGTGAGCTGGACCTTGACGGTCTCCCGCAGCGACGTGGGGAGGTTCTTGCCGACGTAGTCGGCGCGGATCGGCAGCTCGCGGTGGCCGCGGTCGACGAGAACGGCGAGCTGGACGGCGCGGGGCCGGCCGATGTCGTTCAGGGCGTCCAGGGCGGCGCGGATGGTGCGGCCGGAGAAGAGCACGTCGTCGACGAGGAGGACGACGCGGCCCTCGATGCCGTCACCGGGGATCTCGGTGCGGGCGAGCGCACGGGCGGGGCCCAGGCGCAGGTCGTCGCGGTACATGGTGATGTCGAGCGAGCCGACCGGGACGGTGCGGCCGGTGATCTCCTCCAGCTTGGCGGCGAGCCGCCGGGCGAGGAAGACACCGCGGGTCGGGATGCCCAGGAGCACCACGTCGTCGGCGCCCTTGGCGCGCTCGACGATCTCGTGGGCGATACGGGTCAGCATCCGCGCGACGTCCGGGCCTTCGAGCACCGGGCGCGCGGGCACCTGCGGGTCGACGTCGGATGCGTGGTCGGATACGCGTACGTCGGAACTGCTTGCGTCCATGTGAAACGGACCTCCTTCTCCGCCTCACGGGACGGACCTTAAAGGACGTCGGATGTACCGCCGTACAGGCTAGCAGGGCCGCGCAGGAACGCCCGTGCGACCCCAGGAGGCCCCCGCGGACTCCCCCGGCTTGACGAACGAGGATTACGCTGCGTAACCTCACAGTGAGTTACCAGCCGCGCGGCCGTGCCGCATATCGATTCGATTCAGGTGTCTGGGGAGCTTTATGTCCAGCGAATACGCCAAACAGCTCGGGGCCAAGCTCCGCGCCATCCGCACCCAGCAGGGCCTCTCGCTCCACGGTGTCGAGGAGAAGTCGCAGGGCCGCTGGAAGGCCGTGGTCGTCGGCTCGTACGAGCGCGGTGACCGTGCCGTGACGGTGCAGCGCCTCGCCGAGCTGGCGGACTTCTACGGCGTGCCGGTGCAGGAGCTGCTGCCCGGCACCACGCCCGGCGGCGCCGCCGAGCCCCCGCCGAAGCTGGTGCTGGACCTGGAGCGCCTCGCCCACGTCCCACAGGAGAAGGCCGGTCCGCTGCAGCGCTACGCCGCCACGATCCAGAGCCAGCGCGGCGACTACAACGGCAAGGTCCTCTCGATCCGCCAGGACGACCTGCGCACCCTCGCGGTGATCTACGACCAGTCCCCCTCGGTGCTGACCGAGCAGCTGATCAGCTGGGGTGTGCTGGACGCCGACGCGCGCCGCGCGGTCGCCCACGACGACCTCTGAGCCGTCCCGCAGCAGTAAACCGACGAACCGCCGTCCCGGAGTACCGGGGCGGCGGTTCGTCGTTCGTACGGGCGAGAGCGTGGCCAGGCGGCCAGGCGGCCAGGGCCGGCCCCTCACGGGCTCTCACCGTCCCCCGGCAGCGCGAAGGGCCCGGAGCGCCTGTGCTGCGCGCTCCGGGCCCTTTCACGGGTGCCACCGGGTGAGCCCCGGGTGTGCTGCTATCGCGTCTCGCGCCGCAGGGTCGGCTTCAGGTCCTTCAGCCGGGCCAGCAGCCCGTTGACGAACGCCGGGGAGTCGTCCGTGGAGAACTCCTTGGCCAGCTGCACCGCTTCGTCGATCGCCACCGCGTCGGGCGTCGCGTCCACCCAGATCAGCTCGTACGCGGCGAGCCGGAGGATGTTGCGGTCGACGACCGGCATCCGGTCCAGCGGCCAGTCGACGGAGTAGGTGTCGAGCAGTTCGTCGATGCGGGCGATGTGGTCCGCATACCCCTCGACAAGCTCCAGGGTGAACTCGTTGACCGGCGGCTGCCTCGGGTCGGTCCGGGCGTGCCGCATCCAGTCCGCGAGCACGGACTGCACGTCGGCCCCGCGCTGATCGGCCTCGAAGAGGATCTGGAAGGCGCGCTTACGGGCCTTGTTACGGGCGGCCACGGTTAGCTGTTCACCCGGCCGAGGTACTCACCGGAGCGGGTGTCGACCTTGATCTTCTCGCCCTCGGTGATGAAGAGCGGGACCTGGATCTCGTAGCCGGTCTCCAGGGTGGCGGGCTTGGAGCCGCCGGTGGAGCGGTCGCCCTGGACGCCGGGCTCGGTGTGCTGGATGACCAGCTCGACGGCGGCCGGCAGCTCGACGTAGAGCACCGAGCCCTCGTGCTGCGCGACGACGGCCTCGAAGCCCTCAAGGAGGAAGTTCGCGGCGTCACCGACGGCCTTGCGGTCGACCATGAGCTGGTCGTAGGTGTCCATGTCCATGAAGACGAAGTACTCGCCGTCCATGTACGAGAACTGCATGCCGCGCTTGTCGACGGTGGCCGTCTCGACCTTGACGCCGGCGTTGAAGGTCTTGTCCACGACCTTGCCGGAGAGCACGTTCTTGAGCTTGGTGCGGACGAAGGCCGGGCCCTTACCGGGCTTGACGTGCTGGAACTCGACGACGGACCAGAGCTGGCCCCCTTCGAGCTTGAGCACCAGGCCGTTCTTGAGGTCGTTCGTGGAAGCCACGGTTGCGGAATCTCCTGGACTGCAGGTGGTGGGTACCGAGAAACCGCCCGTAGCGAGCCCGGTGGCTCACAGGGCGAGCAGCTCCTTGGTAGTGATCGTGAGTAGCTCGGGTCCGCCGTCCGCCTCGGGGCGGACGACGAGGGTGTCGTCGATCCGGACACCCCCACGGCCCGGGATGTGGACCCCTGGCTCGACGGTGACCGGCACGCAAGCGTCCAGTTTACCCATGGCCGCAGGCGACAGCTGAGGGTCCTCATCGATTTCGAGCCCCACGCCGTGTCCGGTCCACGGTCCGAGCCGTTCCCCGTGCCCGGCGGATTCCAGCAGATGACGGGTCACCCGGTCCACTTCACGGCACTCCACACCCGGCGCCAGGGCCTCCCGACCGGCCCGCTGGGCTGCGAAAACCAGGTCGTACAGCTCGATCTGCCAGTCCGCGGGGGTGGTGCCGATGACGAAGGTCCGGCCGATCTCGCAGCGGTAGCCGCGGTAGTTCGCGCCGAGGCCGACGCTGAGGAAGTCCCCTTCCTCGACCCGGCGGTCGGTGGGCAGATGCCCCGGACGGCCGGAGTGCGGGCCGGTCGCCACCGAGGTCGCGAACGCCGGGCCGTCCGCGCCGTGGTCAACGAGGCGGCGCTCCAGCTCCAGGGCGAGATGCCGCTCGGTGCGGCCGACCAGGATCGACTCCAGGAGTTCGCCGAGCGCCTGATCGGTGATCTCCGCGGCGATGCGCAGACAGGAGATCTCGTCGTCGTCCTTGATCAGCCGCTGCGCCTCGACGGCACAGGCCACATCGGCCAGGCGCAGCCGCGGCACGACCCGGCCGAGCGCCCGGTGCCGGGCGACGGTCAGATGGTGTTCCTCGACGGCGAGGGTGGTGGCCCCGGCCTGCGCCGCCAGATCGGCGCCGGCCACCACGGGATCGCCGTCGCGGGCGGGCAGCACGGTGACGCGGATGTCGTCGGCGGGACGCCCCTCGGACGGGTCGCCGGTCAGCGGGGCGCCGCAGAGCAGCACGTCCGCGGCCGGGCCCAGCAGGAGTGCGGCGCCGGCGGGCGCGGAACCGGTGAGATAGCGGACGTTGGCGGGGCGCGAGATCAGGGCGGCGGTGCTTCCGGTCGCCGCGCAGCGGTCCCGCAGCCGCGTGCGCCGGGCCGCGTACAGCTCGGACATATCCCGAGCTTACGGGCGAATCACCCCGCGGGCCGGTCGAGAGCGGCCGGGCGGGGTACCCGGCCCGGACCCGCCACCTCCGCCCACCGGCCGGTCACCAGCTGGGCGGCGAGGCGAGGCTGCGGGCGAGGACGTCGTCGAGCATCCGCGCGGTGGTCGCGACGTCGTGCTGGGAGTTGTCGATGATCGGCAGGCCGGAGCCGTACCAGCCCGCCATCCGGCCGTGTATCCGGGCCACTTCCTCGTCGGAGAGGCGACGGTTGCCGCTGCGGCGGGCGTTGCGCTCCAGAACGATCTCCAGGCCGGGCAGCAGCACGATCGGCAGCAGCCCCGGGCCCACATGGCGCTTCCAGCCGCCGAGGCCGACGACCGGGCGGTCGGGGAAGACGGCGTCGTCGAGGATGCAGGAGACGCCGTTGGCGAGGAAGTTGCGGGCGGCGAAGCCGCAGGTGCGGCGGGCGAGACGATACTGCGCCTCGGAGTGGTCGTTCCACCCCTGCTGCGGGTCGGCGAAGCCGGAGCGCACCCATTCGCGGACGTCGTCGAGGCTGATGTGCGCGGTGGGCACCCGGCGGCAGTCGGCCCAGTGGCGGGCCACGCTCGTCTTGCCCGCCCCGGCCGGGCCTATGAGCAGCACGGCGACGGCGGTGTGCGCGGCGTCGGGGGCGGCGGTCCCGGCCGGGGGGCTGGGCAGCGCGACGGGGGCGCCGGGCGGCAGCTGGATGTGGCCGGTGGACCCGGCGGTGCCCGTGGTGTCCACGACGGGCGGCGCGGACTGCGGCGCCGGGGCGCTCCACCCCGGCTGTGCGGCGCCCGGCTGCCCGGCCCCGGGGGGCGCGGCGCCCGGCTGCCCGGCGCCCGGATGTCCGGCCCCGGGAGGTACGGCGCCCGGATGCGGGCCGCTCGGCGGCACGGACGGGGACGGCGGCGGGCCCGGCGGCACGGGGTGACCGGGGCCGGGGGTCCAGCTCAGGGTCGCCCCCTGCTCCTGCGTCTGGTGGCGGGGCGGCAGCGGAGCCCCCACTGCGTACTGCATCCGGTGGTCTCCGTCTCGTGGGATCGACTGGGTGCGGTGCGCGGATGCCGGGCGGCCGTCCGGCACACCGGGCGCCCGCCGGGCGGGCCGGTGCGGCGCCGAGGCCGCGGGTCCGTGCGGTACTGCTGACGAACGGTACCGCCCCCGGCGCTCACGGTGTGAACGGCCGGGGGCGGCGGAAGGTGCCTCGCCAGGGCGTGTCCGCGACGGCGTGGACCCGGCCCGGGCGGCGGTCAGTCGGCCAGTTCCTCGGCCACCGCGCGCAGCGCCAGGCGGTAGGAGCCGATGCCGAAACCGGCGACCGTACCGCTGGCCACCGCCGCGATGACCGAGTTGTGGCGGAACTCCTCGCGGGCGTACGGGTTCGAGATGTGCACCTCGACCAGCGGAGCGGTGCGCTGCGCCGCCGCGTCCCGCAGGGCGTACGAGTAGTGCGTGAACGCGCCGGGGTTGATGACCACCGGGATCGAGCCGTCCGCGGCCTCGTGCAGCCAGCGGACCATCTCGCCCTCGTCGTTGGTCTCCCGCACCTCGGCGTCCAGCCCCAGCTCCTTGCCGAGCCGGGCGCACTCCTCGACCAGGCCCGCGTAGGAGGTGGCACCGTAGACGTCCGGCTCGCGGGAGCCCAGGCGGCCGAGGTTGGGACCGTTGAGGACCAGCACCCGGCGGCTCATGCCCATCCCTCGCTTCGCTCGGCCTGGCATTCGCCAGGGGCGCACCTCTTGATGGTTCTCTCGCTTCGCTCGTTCATGCGGCGATCTCCGCGTGCGCGGCGAGCAGCATGGCCGGGTCCGGGCCCTCCAGGACGGTGGGGCGGGCCAGACCGTCCAGGACGATGAAGCGCAGCCGGTCGCCGCGGGACTTCTTGTCGACCTTCATGGTCTCCAGCAGCTTGGGCCACTGGTCGCCGCGGTAGGTCAGCGGCAGGCCGACGGCGCCGAGGACCGCGCGGTGCCGGTCGGCGGTCGCGTCGTCCAACCGCCCGGCGATCCGGCCGAGTTCGGCGGCGAAGACCATGCCGACGGAGACGGCCGCGCCGTGGCGCCAGTTGTACCGCTCGTTCTTCTCGATGGCGTGCGCCAGGGTGTGACCGTAGTTGAGGATCTCCCGCAGCCCGGACTCCTTGAGGTCCGCGGAGACCACCTCTGCCTTGACCCGGATCGCCCGCTCGATCAGCTCCTGGGTGTGCGGCCCGTCGGGACGCTTGGCGGCCTCCGGGTCGGCCTCGATCAGGTCGAGGATGCCCGGGTCCGCGATGAACCCGGCCTTGATGACCTCGGCGAGCCCGGAGACGTAGTCGTGCACCGGCAGCGAGTCGAGCGCCGCGAGGTCGCAGAGCACCCCGGCCGGCGGGTGGAACGCGCCGACGAGGTTCTTGCCCTCGGCGGTGTTGATGCCGGTCTTGCCGCCGACCGCCGCGTCGACCATGCCCAGGACGGTGGTCGGCACGGCGATCCAGCGCACCCCGCGCAGCCAGGTGGCCGCGACGAAGCCCGCCAGGTCCGTGGTGGCGCCGCCGCCGACGCCGACGATGACGTCGCTGCGGGTGAAGCCGGTCTGGCCGAGCGCCTTCCAGCAGTACGCGGCGACCTCGACGGTCTTGGACTCCTCGGCGTTCGGCAGCTGGATCGCGATGGCCTCGAAGCCCTGGCCCGCCAGGTCCTCGCGCAGCGCCTCACCGGTGGCGGCCAGCGCCTCCGGGTGCAGCACGGCGACGCGCTTGACCCCGGCGCCGATCAGACCGGGCAGCTCTTCGAGCAGCTGTCGCCCGACGAGCACGTCATACGGATCGCTGCCCGCCGTACCGCCGACGTGGATACGGGTGGCCTGCTCCGTCATGCCTCTTCCTTCCTGCGGGCGGCGCGCGGGTCCTCGCCCGCGGCCCGCCCCGGCTCCAGTGCGTCGAGGACCGCCTCGGCGACGTCCTCGGGGGTGCGGCCGCCGGTGCTGACCACGGCGGACGCGACCTCGGTGTACAGGGGGCGGCGGGCCGCCATCAGCTCGCGCCAGCGCTGCCGCGGGTTGACCGCGAGCAGCGGCCGCGGGGCGTCCAGGCCGACCCGCTTGACCGCGTCGGCCAGCGCGACGTCCAGGAAGACGACCGGCAGCCCACGCAGCAGCGCACGCGTCGAATCGTCCATGATCGCGCCGCCGCCGAGGGAGAGCACCCCGGCGTGCTCGGCGACGGCGGCGCGGACCGCCTGCCGCTCCAGCTCGCGGAAGTGCGGTTCGCCCTCGTCGATGAAGATCTCCGCGATCGGCTTCCCGGCCACCTCGACGATGTCGGCGTCGGTGTCGCGGTAGCCGACCCCGAGCCGTTCGGCGAGGAGCGCGCCCACGGTCGACTTGCCCGCGCCGGGCGGGCCGACGAGGACGGCGCGCGGCGTCACTTGATCGCCAGGTTGTCGAGGTAACCGCGGACGTTGCGGCGGGTCTCCGGCACGCTGTCGCCGCCGAACTTCTCGACCACCGCGTCTGCCAGGACCAGCGCCACCATCGCCTCGGCGACGATACCGGCGGCCGGGACGGCGCAGACGTCCGAGCGCTGGTGGTGCGCCTTGGTGGCCTCGCCGGTGGTGACATCGACCGTCGCCAGCGCCCGCGGGACCGTCGCGATGGGCTTCATCGCGGCCCGCACCCGCAGCAGTTCGCCGGTGGTCAGACCGCCCTCGGTGCCGCCGGAGCGGCCGGAGGAGCGGCGGATGCCGTCCGGGGTGGCGACGATCTCGTCGTGCGCCTTGGAGCCCGGCACCCGCGCCAGGTCGAAGCCGTCGCCGACCTCGACGCCCTTGATCGCCTGGATGCCCATGAGCGCCCCGGCCAGCCGGGCGTCCAGCCGCCGGTCCCAGTGGACGTGCGAGCCGAGGCCGACGGGCACGCCGTACGCCAGGACCTCGACGACGCCACCGAGGGTGTCGCCGTCCTTGTGGGCCTGGTCGATCTCCGCGACCATCGCCTTGCTCGCGTCCGCGTCCAGGCAGCGCACCGGGTCCGCGTCCAGCTTCTCGACGTCGGCGGGGGTGGGGACGGTGCCGTACGGGGCCTTCGCGGCGGCCAGTTCGACGACGTGCGAGACGATCTCGATCCCGGCGGCCTCCTTGAGGAAGGAGCGGGCCACCGCGCCGAGCGCGACCCGGGCGGCGGTCTCCCGCGCCGAGGCGCGCTCCAGGATCGGGCGGGCCTCGTCGAAGCCGTACTTCTGCATCCCGGCAAGGTCGGCGTGGCCGGGGCGCGGCCGGGTCAGCGGGGCGTTGCGGGCCAGCTCGGCCAGCTCCGCCTCGTCCACCGGGTCGGCGGCCATGACCTGCTCCCACTTGGGCCACTCGGTGTTGCCGACCATGACGGCGACGGGCGAGCCGAGCGAGAGGCCGTGGCGGACGCCGCCGAGGAAGGTGACCTCGTCCCGTTCGAACTTCATCCGGGCACCGCGGCCATAGCCGAGCCGACGCCTGGCCAGCGCGTCCGCCACCAGATCGGTGGTGATCGGGACGCCGGCCGGGAGGCCCTCCAGCGTCGCCACCAGTGCGGGGCCGTGCGACTCCCCCGCCGTCAGCCAGCGCAACCTGCTCAACGGTGCTCCTTTTGTCCTGCTCCTGCGCCTACGTCTACTCCCCCGATCCTCCCACGTCGCGGCGGGCGGACCGCGCCGCGTCCAGGGAGCGGACCGGGCGGGCGCGGCCGGTCAGCGGGCGGCGAGGGCCCGCTCGCCCGCCGCGCGCATCGCGGCCAGCGGAGCGGGGGCCCGCCCGGTCATCGACTCGACCTGGAGGACCGCCTGGTGCACCAGCAGATCGAGGCCGCCGACGACCGCGCCGCCGCGGGCCGACCAGGCGGCCGCCAGCGCAGTGGGCCAGGGCTCGTACAGCACGTCGAAGAGGGTGCCGGGCGCCTCGGGGACGGCGGTGGCGAGGGCGTCGGTGGTGCCTGCCGGGGTGGTGGCGACGACCAGCGGCGCGTGGAACGCCTCGGCGGCGGCATCCCAGGGCGCGGTGGCGACCGCGACGCCCAGGCGTTCGCCCCAGCCGCGCATCTCGGCGGCGCGCGGGGCGCTGCGGACGTACGCGGTGACCTCGCCGGTGCAGATCTGCGCGAGCGCGGCGAGCGCCGAGGAGGCGGTGGCGCCGGCGCCGAGGACGGCGGCCCGCTCGACCCGGGTCACCCCGCGTTCGCGCAGCGCCGCGACCATGCCGGGGATGTCGGTGTTGTCGCCGGTGCGGCGCCCGTCGTCGGTGAGGACGACCGTGTTGACGGCCTCGACGCAGGCGGCGGTGGCGCTGATCTCGTCCAGCAGCGGGATGACCGCGCGCTTGAGCGGCATGGTCAGCGAGAGCCCGGCCCAGCTCGCGTCCAGCTTCTCCATGAAGACGGGCAGCGACGCCTCGTCGATGTCGAAGCGGCCGTACTCCCAGTCGTCCAGGCCCAGTTCGCGGTAGGCGGCACGGTGCAGGACCGGCGAGAGGGAGTGGGCGATCGGCGATCCCAGAACCGCCGCCTGCTTGCTGTCCGACACTGCCCTGCCCTCAGCCATTCTGCTTCTGTGCCTGCTGCCGCTCATTGAACTGCTGCACGAGCTTGTTGTGGTCCGTGAGATTCGTGGTGAAGTCGGTCTTCTTTCCGTCGACGGAGATGAAGAAGAGCCACTTCTGGGAGTTGTCCGGATCGACCGCCGCCTTCAGCGCATCGGCGCCCGGATTACCGATCGGTCCCGGCGGGAGACCTTGGTAGACGTAGGTGTTGTAGGGATCGTCGTAACGCCTGATCTCGTCGATCCCAATATTGATCTTGCTCTGGTTCTTCACGTAGTTGTACGTCGAGTCGAATTCGATCTTGTGGTTGGTGGCCACGTTACCCGGATCGAGCCGGTTGTAGATGACCGCGGCCATCTTGCGGAAGTCCTCGTGGGTTATGCCCTCCGCCTGCGTCAGGCTGGCGACGCTCAGCAACTGGAGCGGGGAATCGAGGTGATACTTCTTCGCATTCGCCGCCAGGTCATAGCGCGCGTACTCCTGATCGGCCCGTGCCACCATCTGTTTCAGCACGTCGGTGGGGGTGGCCTGGCCGCCCACGTTGTACGTCGAGGGGTAGAGGAATCCTTCCAGCGGATCCTTGATCTCCGTGGAGCCCTTGGCCCAGGCCGGCAGTCCGAGGGTTTTGAGATTCTTCTCGGCCGCGGCCTTCGTGGTGCCGGACTTCACCCGGAGTTTCTTGTCTATGAGGTCGTACACCGCACCGGCCCGCAGCCCCTCCTGAACCGTCAGGCCGTTACGGCTCTTCGGGTCCATCATCAGGTCCACGGCGGACGCCGCCGACATGTGGAGGCGCATCGAATAACTGCCGGGCTGGAGCCCCGAACCCTTCGGGTTCTCCTTCGCCGCGGCAGTGAAGGCGTCGACGCTCTTGACGACGCCTTCCTTTTTGAGGATCTGCCCCATTTGCTGGATCGGTGCGCCGTCCGGAATCTCGACCTGGAGCGCGCCGGAGCCCTCGCCCGCGAAGTCCGGGGGGCTGGCGATATGGCTTTCGTAGAACCGGTAGCCGACGTATCCGGCCCCGCCGACACCGGCGGCGATCACCACGGCGATGAGAAAGCGGGCGCAGCCGCCCCGGCGCTTGGTCTTCTTGCCGCGGCCCTCGTGGCCGGAGCGGACGTCGGCCGCGCGCTCGTCCTCGTCGTCCGCGTCCGGCCGGTCGTCCGCCGGATCGTCGGCGAAGAACGCGTGGTCGGGGTCGGGCTCCCGCCCGCCGTCCGGCCGCCAGTCGTCCTCCGGCTCGTCCGTACGGGGCGCCGCCTGCGGGACCGGGCCCTGGTCGTGCGGCGGATACGGCTGCTGCGGCCGCTCACCGTACGCCGGGTCGTGCGGGTACTGCGGGTCGTACGGGTACTGCTGCTCCTGCGGGTACCCCGGCTGCCCGGCGTACCCCTGGTCCTGCGGGTACCCCCGATCCTGCGGATACCGCTGGTCATGGGGGTACTGCTGCTCGTACGACCCCTGGTCGTACGGCTGACCCGGGTTCTGGGCGTACCCCTGCGGCTCCTGCGGAGACGGGTAGCCGGCGGGGGCGGCGTACGGATCGACATAGGGGCCGGTCAGCGGGTCGTGCGGCTGCTGGGTGCCGTACGGGTCGTACGGCGCACCGCCGGGTGCGGCGCCGTCCCAGCCGCCGTCGTACCGCGGAGGGGCCGGGGCGGCGCCCCGGCCGCCCCACGGGGAGTGCTGCGCGTGCCCCCCGTAGGATCCCTGATCTCCATAGAGCGGGTCCTCGGGATGCCACGGTTCGGAGCGGTAGCCCCGGCCATACTCGGTCATCGATCCCCTTGAGCCGAGAGGCGGGCGCGCTCCTGTCCGGCGCGCGGATGCTGTACCGACCCGCCTCTACCTGCGCGGCTTGTCGAAACCGCTTCGCATCGCGGAACGTTACCGTACTGCCATCAGATGACCACTCGGATGCATTCTCCCGGAGCCCGGCCCGAGGTCCGTTCCGTCTCCAGCGCGCTCTGCAGGATCACCACCGCGGCCGCCTGATCGACGACCGAGCGGCCCTTCTTGCTGCGCACCCCGGAGGCCCGCAGCCCTTGTGCGGCGGTCACCGTCGACATCCGCTCGTCGACCAGCCGTACCTCGATCGGGGCGATGTTTCCGGCCAGTACCTGGGCGAACGCCCGGACCTTGGCCGCGGCGGGCCCCTCTCCCCCATTCAGGGAACGCGGGAGCCCGACGACGACCTCCAGCGGCTCGTACTCCTCGACGATCGCCTTGAGACGGCGGTGCGCCGCCGGGACGTCCCGTCCGGGGACCGTCTCGACCGGGGTGGCGAGGACCCCGTCGGGGTCGCACGAGGCGACCCCGATGCGGGCGTCCCCGACGTCCACGGCGATGCGCCGACCGCGTCGAATCTCACTCACCTGCTCAGGCCACCTCGGCAACGAGCCGCTCGACGGCTTCCAGCGCCTCGGGCACGGCCGCGGCGTTCTGGCCACCGCCCTGGGCGATGTCCGGCTTGCCGCCACCGCCGCCACCGAGGGTCTTGGCGGCCGTACGGACCAGGTCACCGGCCTTGACGCCGCGCTCGCGGGCGGCCTCGTTGGTGGCGATGACCGTGACCGGGCGGCCGTTGGCGACCGAGAACAGCGCCACGACGGCGGCGCGGTCGCCGGGGATCCGGCCCCGGACGTCCAGGACGAGCTTGCGCAGATCGTCGGCGGAGGTGCCGTCGGGGACCTGGGCGGCGGCGAGCGCCACCCCACGGACGTCCTTGGCGTCCGCGGCGAGACCGGCGGCGGCCTGGAGGACCTTCTCCGCGCGGTACTTCTCGATCTCCTTCTCGGCGTCCTTCAGCTTGGCGAGAACGCCGGAGATCTTGTCGGGCAGCTCGTCGGGACGGCCCTTGACCAGCTCCGTCAGCTGCGAGACGACCGTGTGCTCCCGGGCGAGGAACTTGTAGGCGTCGACGCCGACGAGGGCCTCGACCCGGCGGACGCCGGAGCCGATCGACGACTCGCCCAGCAGCTTCACCAGGCCCAGCTGGGCGGTGTTGTGGACGTGCGTACCGCCGCACAGCTCCTTGGAGAAGTCGCCGATGGTGACGACGCGCACGCGGTCGCCGTACTTCTCGCCGAACTCCGCGATGGCGCCCTGCTTCTTGGCGTCCTCCATGCTCATGACCTCGGCGTGCACGTCCAGCTCACGCGAGAGCACTTCGTTGATCTTCTGCTCGACGTCGGTGAGGACGGCGCCGGGCACCGCTGCCGGGGACCCGAAGTCGAAGCGGAAGCGGCCCGGGGAGTTCTCCGAACCGGCCTGGGCGGCGGTCGGGCCGAGCGCGTCGCGCAGCGCCTGGTGGGTGAGGTGGGTGGCGCTGTGGGCTCGGGCGATGGCCCGGCGGCGGGTCACATCGATCGCGACGTACGCAGCGGAGCCGACCACGACCTCGCCGACCTGGACGACGCCCTTGTGGACGGTGACGCCGGGGACCGGCTTCTGGACGTCGCGGACCTCGACGACGGCGCCGGAGTCCAGCTTGATCCGGCCGGTGTCGGCGAGCTGACCGCCGCCCTCGGCGTAGAAGGGGGTGCGGTCCAGGACGATCTCGACCTCGTCACCCTCGTGGGCGGCGGGCGCCGAGACGCCGTTGACCAGGAGGCCGACGACGGTGGACTCACCCTCGGTGGCGCGGTAGCCGGTGAACTCGGTGGCGCCGGAGGCGTCGGCGACGGCGCGGTAGGCGGAGAGGTCGGCGTGGCCGTGCTTCTTGGCCTGGGCGTCGGCCTTGGCGCGCTCCCGCTGCTCCTTCATCAGGCGGCGGAAGCCGTCCTCGTCCACGGAAAGGCCCTGCTCGGCGGCCATTTCCAGGGTGAGGTCGATCGGGAAGCCCCAGGTGTCGTGGAGCAGGAACGCCTTGTCGCCGGGGAGGACCGTGCCACCGGTGGCCTTGGTGTCGGTGACGGCGGTGTCGAGGATGTTGGTGCCGGCCTTCAGCGTCTTGAGGAAGGCGGCCTCCTCGGCGAGGGCGACGGTCTCGATGCGGCGACGGTCCTCCAGCAGCTCCGGGTACTGCTGGCCCATCGTCTTGATGACGGTGTCCAGCAGCTCGGCGACGACCGGGCCGGTGGCGCCGAGCAGCCGCATGTTGCGGATGGCGCGGCGCATGATGCGGCGCAGCACGTAGCCGCGGCCCTCGTTGCCCGGGGTGACGCCGTCGCCGATGAGCATCGTGGAGGTGCGCATGTGGTCGGCGACGACGCGGAGCGAGACATCGGTGTCGGTGGTGGCGCCGTAGCGGACGCCGGTCAGCTCGGTGGCCTTGTCGATGACGACGCGCAGGGTGTCGGTCTCGTACATGTTGCGGACGCCCTGGAGAATCATCGCCAGGCGTTCCAGGCCGAGGCCGGTGTCGATGTTCTTGCTGGGCAGCTCGCCGAGGATCTCGAAGTCCTCCTTGCCGATGCCCGCGCCCCGCTCGTACTGCATGAAGACGAGGTTCCAGATCTCGACGTACCGCTCGTCGTTGACGGCCGGGCCTCCCTCGACGCCGAACTCCGGGCCGCGGTCGTAGTTGATCTCGGAGCACGGTCCACAGGGGCCGGGGACGCCCATGGACCAGTAGTTCTCCTTCTTGCCCAGGCGCTGGATGCGCTCCTTGGGCACGCCGACGACCTCGTGCCAGATGCGCTCGGCCTCGTCGTCGTCGAGGTAGACGGTGATCCAGAGCTTCTCCGGGTCGAGACCGTAGCCGCCGTCCTCCTGGGAGCCGGTCAGCAGCTCCCAGGCGTGCTTGATGGCGCCTTCCTTGAAGTAGTCGCCGAAGGAGAAGTTGCCGCACATCTGGAAGAACGTGCCGTGCCGGGTGGTCTTGCCGACCTCTTCGATGTCGGGCGTGCGCACACACTTCTGCACGCTGGTGGCGCGCGGCCACGGCGGCTTGACCTCGCCGAGGAAGTACGGCTTGAAGGGCACCATGCCCGCGGGGACCAGCAGCAGCGTCGGGTCGTCCGCGATGAGCGACGCCGACGGCACGACGGTGTGCCCGCGCTCCTCGAAGAAGCGCAGCCAGCGGCGGCGGATTTCAGCCGACTCCATCAGTGGTCCTCATTTCCAGTCGGTCCGGCGATCCCGGACGGTCCGGTCGCTCTCGTGGTGGGGTGGGGCGTATCGAGCACCGCGCGGGTGCGCGATGCGGGCAGTTCGCGGACGTCACCGGGCGCGGTCAGACCCAGCGCTTCGTGCAACTGTTCCTCACGGTCCGCCATTCCCGTGCGGACGTCCAGCGCGAAGCGGCGCAGCCGGTGGCCGGTCTCGACGGCCTTGTCCGCGGCCTGCGCGGCGAGGCTGTCGGGCTGCAGCCGCCGCAGCTTGCGGTGGACCTTGGTGGTGGCCCAGACGCCGGCGGCGGCGCCGGTGGTGAACCAGAATGCGCGGCGGAACATCGCGGTGATCAGTCCTTGGAGCGACGGTTGCGGCGCCCGCCGCGGCGGGCGCCGGGAAGGGTACGGCCGACGACGACGGTGCGCTCGGGCTCCGGTGCACCCTTCTTCCCGATCGCGCGGCGTACGCCGTAGCCGAAGGCGGCGACCTTGACCAGCGGTCCGCCGAAGGCGGAGGAGACGGTCGAGGAGAGCGCGGAGGCGTTGGCGGTGACCTCCTGCACGTCGGAGGCGATGGCGTCGACGCGGGCGAGCTGGGTGTGCGCCGAGCGGACCGTCGCGGACGCGTCGGCGAGCAGCGGAACGGCCTGGTCCGAGACCTCGGCCACCATCTTCGCCGTCGCCTTGAGCGTCTGCGCGAGCCTCACCAGTACGAGGGCGAGGAACGACACGAGGATCGCCCAGAAGACGGCGACCAGGATCCCCGCCACCTCTCCACCGGTCACGCTGGCACCACTCTCCGACACTCTCCGACGGGGCATCCGCGCTGTCCCGCTCCGGTCCCGTCCTGCTCGAACGGCACCCTTGACCCTATCGCGCCGTGACGGCACGTCCGACCGGATTTACGGTCGGCGGGCAGGGCCGGAGGGAAGGCGGCCGGCCGATTGCACGGTCGGGCGGCGCCCGCCCCGCGCGCGGTCCGGGCGGCGGCGCACCGGCCCCCGTCTCCGGGAACGGCAGCGGCCCGCCGCACCGTCCCCGCGAGCGGCGGGGACGGTGCGGCGGGCCGGAAGGTGCCGGTGGCTACGCCTGGATCAGCGGGCGTAGTACTCGACGACGAGCTGCTCGTCGCAGATCACCGGGATCTCCTTGCGGTTGGGGTCCCGGTCGAGGCGGAACGCCAGCGCCTGGAGGTTGACCTCCAGGTAGCGGGGGATCTCGCCGTCGGGGGCGTAGCCGCCCTCGCGCGCCACCTGGAAGGGGTGCTTCTCGCGGCTGCGCTCGCGGACCATCACGACGTCGCCGGGACGGACGCGGAAGGAGGGCTTGTCGACCTTGCGGTCGTTCACGGCGATGTGGCCGTGGACGACCATCTGGCGCGCCTGGTAGATCGTGCGGGCGATGCCCGAACGCAGGACGAGCGCGTCCAGACGGCGCTCAAGCTCGATGATGAGGGCTTCGCCCGTCTTGCCTTCGACCTTCCGAGCGCGGTCGTAGGCACGCGCCATCTGGCGCTCGCTGATGTCGTACTGCGCACGCAGACGCTGCTTCTCGAGCAGCCGGACCTTGTAGTCACTGCTCTGCTTGCGGCCACGGCCGTGCTCGCCGGGCGGGTAGGGGCGGGCCTCGAAGTACTTGACGGCCTTCGGCGTCAGGGCGATGCCGAGCGCGCGGGACTTCTTGACCTTGGGACGCGACTGGTTCACGTGGAACGGACCTCCGTGTAAGTTAGGTGAGGCTTACCTTAGCGTGAGGAGAACGCATGTTTCGACCTGGGATCCCCCTGCCCGATGCCGCTCAGGGCACCGAGGCGGGTCAGCCGCGTCCCGTGGAAGACGCCCGGCGCCCGTCGGCCGCCGAGCGCGTACGCACCCTCGTCGCGTCCAATGCTATGGGGTCGCTGAGCATTCCCGGAGTCGAGGACCCCGACCCGAGCGGGCTCTCGGCACCGGTCTGCCGGACCGTGACACCCCAGGGAGACGTGCTGTTGCTGGCTCCCCGCGACTCCGCGGCCGCCCGGGCCGCCGCATACGCCCAGGACGACGACCTGGCAGCCGTGATGGAGATCACCGATGTCGCGCCCGTTTCCGTGCCCCATCGCGTCCGCGGCCGCGCCTGGGTGGCGGGCTGGCTCACCCCCGTACGCAACGACGACCGGGCCCACTGCGCGGCGCTGCTCGCCGAGCGGCACCCCGTCGGCGGACTCCTCGGGATCGGCGAGGCCGTCCAGCCGCAGCCCGCGCCCGGTATCCCCGGGCGGGCCGCCTGGCTGATGCTCCGCCTGGAGGTCGGCGAATGCGCGGTGGACGACCTGTGGGGCGCCGAGACCGCCGAGCCCGAGGAGTTCGCCGCCGCCGCGCCCGATCCGCTCGTCGCCCACGAGGCCGAGCTGCTCCAGCATCTGTATTCCGCCCACGGCCCGCAGGTCCGCGGGTTGTGCGGGCTGCTCGGGGACCGGAGCTCCACCGTGTGCGGCGCCCGCGACGAGGCCACGCCGGTCGCTCTGGACCGCTTCGGGCTGCGGGTGCGCTTCACCGGCGACGGACGGCCGCCGTTCGATGCGCGCTTCGACTTCCCCGAGCCCGTCCGCGACGTGGCCGAACTGCGGCGCGCGATGCATGCGCTCTTCGAGGCCGCGGAGGGGTGACGGCGGGGGCTCCGGGTGCCGGGGCTCGTCGCGGCACCACCAGCTGTACGAGGCCCGCGCGGGCCTCGCGTACCGGGCCCGCGCGCCCTTCGCGTACCGGCGTACGGGCCCGACGGACGGCTCGCGCCCGGCCTCAGCCGTCCGTCCCGCCGCCCCGCAGCCGCGCCCGGACCCGGTCGGCGACGTCGGCGTAACGGGCCTCGGCGCCGTGCCGGGTCGGGGTGTAGTACCGCTTGCCGTGCACCGCGTCCGGGGCGTACTGCTGGGCCGCGATCCCGCCGGGCAGATCATGCGGGTACTGATAGCCCTGGCCGTGGCCCAGCTTCTCGGCGCCCTTGTAGTGGCTGTCGCGCAGATACGGCGGGACGGGTCCGGCCTGGCCCGCGCGGACGTCGGCGAGCGCCGCGTCTATCGCCATGTACGCGGCGTTGGACTTGGGGGCCAGGGCGAGCGCGATGGTGGCCTGGCTCAGCGTGATCCGGGCCTCCGGGAAGCCGATCATGGCGACGGCCTGGGCCGCGGCGACCGCGGTCTGCAGCGCGGACGGATCGGCCAGCCCGATGTCCTCACTCGCCGAGATCATCAGCCGCCGCGCGATGAACCGGGGGTCCTCCCCCGCCTCGATCATGCGCGCCAGATAGTGCAGCGCGGCGTCGACGTCGGAGCCCCGGATGGACTTGATCAGCGCACTGGCGACGTCGTAGTGCTGATCGCCGTCCCGGTCGTACTTCACCGCGGCGCGGTCGACGGACTCCTCCAGGGTCTGCAGGCTGATCTCCTGCTCGCCCTTGGCCAGCGCCGAGCCCGCGCCCGCCTCCAGCGCCGTCAGCGCGCGCCGGGCGTCCCCACCGGCGATCCGCAGCAGATGCGCCTCGGTGTCCTCGGGCAGCGTCACCGCACCGTCCAGACCACGCTCCGCGGTGAGCGCCCGGCGCAGCAGCCCCCGCAGGTCGTCGTCGGTGAGCGGCTCCAGGGTGAGCAGCAGTGAGCGGGAGAGCAGCGGGGAGATCACCGAGAAGTACGGGTTCTCGGTGGTGGCGGCGATCAGGGTGACCCAGCGGTTCTCCACCGCGGGCAGCAGGGAGTCCTGCTGGGCCTTGCTGAAGCGGTGGATCTCATCGAGGAAGAGGACGGTCTCCTTGCCGAAGCCGCCCGAGGCGCGGCGCGCGCCGTCGATGACCGCCCGCACCTCCTTGACGCCCGCGGTGATCGCCGACAGCTCCACGAAACGCTTGTGGGTCGCCTGACTGACGACGTACGCGAGGGTGGTCTTGCCGATGCCGGGCGGGCCCCACAGGAAGACCGACGAGGGTCCGGCCGGGCCGCCCTGGCCCTCACCGACGAGCCGCCGCAGCGGTGAACCCCGCTTGAGCAGATGCTGCTGCCCCACGACCTCGTCGAGGGTGCGCGGACGCATCCGTACGGCGAGCGGGGACCCGGCGGGGTCCTTCTCCTGACGGTCTTCGGCGGCGGCGGTGAACAGGTCGGGCTCCACGCTCACGACCTTATGTCACCCCACTGACAACGCCGCCCGGCCGCCGGCCCGCGCGAGGCCGACGGCCGGGCGGACCCGGGCGCGGGGGCGTCAGAGCAGCGACGACCAGTACGACCACCAGCGGGTGAGGATCAGCAGCGCGATGGAGCCGTACCAGAGCACCGGGACGACCCAGTGGAACTCCAGCACCGCGTCGCGCAGTCCGGCGGGCGCCGGGATGATGCGGTGCTTGATGTTGTGGACGGTGGTGTACCAGAACATCAGGAGCGTGGCGCACCAGGTGAGCGTGCACCACAGGCACAGGGCGTTGATCTCGTACAGCGACTGCGTCATCAGCCACATGCAGAACACCGTGCCCAGCAGGGTGCCGATGTTGAGGCCGATCCAGTAGAAGCGGCGGTAGCGGGCGCCCGCCAGGAGGCCGACGCCGATCGCGACGACCACGGGGAAGGCGATCATCCCGGCCATCGGGTTCGGGAATCCGAAGACCTCGGCCTGACCGCTCTGCATCACGCTGCCGCAGGAGATGATCGGGTTGAAGCTGCACGCGGGCTTGAAGTTGGGATCCTTCAGCAGCTCGATCTTGTCGATCGTGATGACCCACGAGGCCAGGATGCCCAGCGCACCGGTGATCACCAGCAGCCAGGAGAATCCGCGGCCCGCGCCGATGGTGGCGCGGTCACCGTCGCGGTCGTCCTCGGTGGACACGTCGTCAAGCGCTGTCGTCGTCATATCGCGGTTCCGTCGATCCCTTGTGGGGTGGGGTGGACAAGCGGGCCCGCGGGCAGCGGCCGCGCCCACATTCTGCCCCACCCGCCGTGCGTGCCACCGTTCGAAGGGCATAAAGAGGAACGTCTCCGGTGCCGGGCCGACCCGTCCGTGAGGGCCCCGGCACCGCCCGCACCACCGCCGTGAACAGCGCCGTCGCCGCTTTTCGCGCCGCGCCTTCCCTCCGCGGGCGCCGCACGAACCAACCGGGAGGGTGAACGGCCGGGCGCCGCCTTGACGCGGGCGCCCGTCCCAGGGAGCGGGACGGGGGCCGGGAACGAGCCGCCCGAAGGCGCCCGCCCCGGCCCCCGTCGGCCGTCTCGTCCCGGGTGGTCAGCCCAGCGTGCGCCGGACCTCGTCGACCACCGCGTCCAGCGGTACGGCGGTCTGCTCGCCGCTCTCCAGGTTCTTCAGCTGGACGACGCCCTCGGCCAGATCACGCTCGCCGGCGACCAGCGCGAGCCGGGCGCCGGAGCGGTTGGCCGACTTCATGGCGTTCTTCAGGCCCTTGCCGCCGAACGCGAAGTCGGTCGCGATCCCGGCCTTGCGCAACGCGGTGACCTGGGCGAACAGCACCCGGCGGGCCTCCTCGCCGAGCGGGACGGCGTAGACCGCGGTGGCCGCCGGGATGTCGAGCGTGACGCCCTCCGCCTCCAGGGCCAGCACCGTACGGTCGACGCCGAGCGCCCAGCCGACGGATGGCAGCGCCGGGCCGCCGATCATCTCGGACAGGCCGTCGTACCGGCCGCCGCCGCCCACCGCGGACTGCGAGCCGAGGCCGTCGTGGACGAACTCGAAGGTGGTGCGGGTGTAGTAGTCCAGCCCGCGCACCAGGTTGGCGTCGTTCTCGAAGGCGACGCCCGCCGCGGTCAGCAGCTCGCGGACCTGCTCGTGGTACGCCTTGCACGCCTCGCAGAGGTAGTCGCCGAGCGCCGGGGCGCCGGTCAGCTGCTTGCGGACGGACTCCCGCTTGTCGTCGAGGACCCGCAGCGGGTTGATGTCGACGCGGCGCCGGGTGTCGTCGTCCAGGTCGAGGCCGCGCAGGAAGTCCTGGAGGGCGGCGCGGTAGACCGGGCGGCACTCCTTGTCGCCGAGCGAGTTGAGCAGGATGCGGAAGTTCCGCAGCCCCAGCGAGCGGTACGCCTGGTCGGCGAGGATGATCAGCTCGGCGTCGAGCGCCGGGTCCTCCGCGCCGATGGCCTCCGCGCCGACCTGCGAGAAGTGACGGTAGCGGCCCTTCTGCGGACGCTCGTAGCGGTAGTACGAACCGGAGTACCAGAGCTTGACGGGGAGGTTGCCGCCCTTGTGGAGGTTGGCCTCCAGGGCCGCGCGCAGCACGGAGGCGGTGCCCTCGGGGCGCAGCGCCAGCCGGTCGCCGCCCTTGGTCTCGAAGGCGTACATCTCCTTGGTCACGATGTCGGTGGACTCACCGACGCCGCGGGCGAACAGCTCGACGTTCTCGAAGCCGGGCGTCTCGATGTAGCCGTAGCCGGAGTTGCGCAGCGGCGCGGAGATCGCCTCACGGACCGCGAGATAGGTCGCGGAGTGGGGGGGAAGCAGGTCGTACGTGCCCTTGGGGGCCTGAAAGGTGCTCACGGAAGGTCTCGTCACATTCCTCGTCGCGGAGGGGCGGTGGTGCCCTCTCCGAGGCCGGCGGCCAGCTCCCGCAGATAGGGGTTGCCGGCGCGCTCGCGGCCGATGGTGGTCTGGGGGCCGTGGCCGGACAGGACGACGGTCGAGTCCTCCAGCGGCAGGCACACGCGTGCCAGCGACCGCAGGATCTCGGCGTGGTCGCCGCCCGGCAGATCGGTGCGTCCGATGGAGCCGGCGAACAGCAGGTCGCCCGAGAAGAAGACCGGCGGGATGTCGGCCTGCTCGGGCATCCGGAAGGTCGCCGACCCCTTGGTATGGCCCGGTGCGTGCGCGACGGAGAACTCCATCCCGGCCAGCTCAAGGGTGCCGCCGTCCGTCAGCTCCTTGACGTCGTCCGGCTCCCCCACCGTCAGCTCGCCCATGAGCGGGGCACCGATGGCGCGGCCGAGGGCCTTCTCCGGGTCGCTCATCATGTAGCGGTCCTCGGGGTGGATCCAGGCGGGTACGTCGTGCGCACCGCACACCGGGACGACCGAGGCGACGTGGTCGATGTGGCCGTGGGTGAGGACGACCGCGACGGGCTTGAGGCGGTGCTTGGCGACCGCCTCCTCGACGCCCTGTGCGGCGCGGTGGCCCGGGTCGATGATCACGCACTCCTCGCCGGCGGCGGGGGCGACCAGATAGCAGTTGGTCCCCCAGGCCCCGGCGGGGAACCCGGCAATCAGCACGTTCGTCCTTAAAGGTCGTGGGGTCGGGCGCCTCGCGCAGGCGGCCGCTCCCGGAACAACTCGGCAGCTCCAGAGCCTACCGGCGCACCTGTGGCGGCGGCGAACCCGTATACGGTACGGCCACGGCCCACGACCTGGGGCTCCGAGACCTTCGCCCCCAGCTGAGGGCTGTCCCGTCATCCCTGGCGGGACAGCCCTTGGTCACCCGAGCGACCGAGCGCGGCACGTAGTGCAGGACAGGAGACGACCGGTGGTCAGCAGCGATCAGCGACGGCGGCAGCTCGCCAGGGAGAAGTACGCGCGCCAGCAGCAGCGCCGCGCCGAGGCCCGGCACAAGGCCAAACGCCGCAACGTCATCATCGCGGGCGTACTGGCCGTGTTCGTCGCCGCAGGCGCCGCCGCGTACGCCACCGCCGGGCTGGCCGGCGGCGGCCACGACGACGCGGCGGCCGCCGCCCCCACGAAGCCGGCCGACCCGTGCGCCCGCCCCGAGAAGGGCGCGCCGTCGAGGAAGACGTGGAAGAAGGAGCCGGAGATGTCCGTGGACACCTCCGCGACGTACACCGCGAAACTGCGGACCACCTGCGGCGAGATCGAGCTGCGGCTGGACGCCGCGAAGGCGCCGCACACGGTGAACTCCTTCGCCTTCCTCGCGAAGCAGGGCTACTTCGACCACAGCCGCTGCCACCGGCTCGTGGACTCCGGCATCTACGTCCTGCAGTGCGGCGACCCCACGGGCACCGGCCGCGGCACCCCCGGCTACACGATCCCGGACGAGAATCTGAAGGACCCGCGGCTGAAGGGCGACGTCTACCCGGCGGGCACGGTCGCGATGGCCAACCGCTACGACGGCAAGAACGACAAGACCCGCAACACCGGCGGCAGCCAGTTCTTCCTCGTCTACCAGGACAGCAAACTGCCGCCCAACTACACACCGTTCGGGCGGATCACCGGCGGCACCGACGTGCTGAAGAAGATCACCGACGCCGGTTCCTCGCCCGATCCGGAGAGCGGCGACACCGCGCCCAACGCCACCGTCGTCATCAACCGGGCGACGGTCACCACCTCCTAGAAGAGCTGCGGGCCGAGGGAATTCGGTCGTGCTGGATGCGGACAGCCGGCCGCCGGGTCGCCTAGATTGGCGTATGTGGAGGGTGCCTGCTCCGACGGCCGGCCCCTCTCCCGCAAGACAGCCCGTCGGACCGGCCGGGGCGCAGCCCCGGCGGACAGAAACTGTGGACGATGCCGGGGGGCCGCACGCCCTCGTCGGTGTCATGTGGAGGAGGCGCTGTGAGCAGCGACCCATGGGGCCGCGTCGATGAGACGGGGACCGTGTACGTGCGTACCGCCGATGGCGAGCAGGTCGTCGGATCGTGGCAGGCGGGAACCCCCGAGGAGGCTCTCGCCTACTTCGAGCGCAAGTACGAGGGCCTGGTCGTCGAGATCGGCCTCCTGGAGCGCCGGGTCAAGACCACCGACCTGTCGGCGAAGGACGCGACGGCCGCGATCGACCATCTGCGCCAGCAGGTCGACGAGCACCACGCGGTGGGTGACCTGGAAACGCTGAGGAAGCGGCTCGACGCGCTGGTCGCCACCGTCGACGCGCGGCGCGAGGAGCGCAAGGCACAGAAGGCGAAGCAGAGCGACGAGGCTCGCCAGGCGAAGGAGAAGCTGGTCGCCGAGGCCGAGGAGCTGGCCGTCAGCGAGCAGTGGCGGGCGGCGGGCGAGCGGCTGCGCGCCCTGGTGGACACCTGGAAGGGCCTGCCGCGCCTGGACCGCAAGACGGACGACGAGCTGTGGCACCGCTTCTCGCATGCCCGCTCGGCGTTCTCCAAGCGGCGCAAGGCGCACTTCGCGTCGCTGGACGCGCAGCGCGAGGAGGCCCGCAAGGTCAAGGAGAAGCTGGTCGCCGAGGCGCAGGCGCTGTCGAACTCGACGGACTGGGGGGCGACCGCCGCCCGGTACCGCGAGCTGATGACGGACTGGAAGGCCGCGGGCCGCGCCCAGCGCGAGCACGAGGACGAGCTGTGGAACCGCTTCCGCGGGGCACAGGACGTCTTCTTCCAGGCGCGCGGTGAGGTGTTCGCCGAGCGGGACGCCGAGCAGCAGGAGAACCTGACCCGCAAGGAGGAGCTGGCCGCCGAGGCGGAGAAGCTGCTGCCGGTCACCGACCTCAAGGCGGCGCGGGCCGCGTTCCGCTCGGTCAACGAGCGGTGGGAGGCCATCGGGCACGTCCCCCGGGACGCCCGCCCGAAGATCGAAGGCCGGATGCACGCCGTCGAACGCGCCATCCAGAGCGCCGAGGAGGCCGAGTGGCGGCGGACGAACCCGGAGGCGCGGGCCCGGGCCGCGGGCCTGACCGGTCAGCTGCAGGACGCCGTCGACAAGCTGGAGAAGCAGATCGAGACCGCGCGCGCGGCCGGTAACACCGCCAAGGCCGACAAGCTCGGCCGGGAGCTGGCGGGCCGCAAGGCGCTGCTCGACCAGGCGCTGAAGGGCCTGGAGGAGTTCGGCGGCTGAGCCCCGACCGCGGAAAACCCCCGCTCGGACCTTCGGGACCGGGCGGGGGTTTGACGTGTCAGGGCCGGGCCGCGCCCCGTGAGGCGCGGCCCGATGCGTCGCTCAGGGCCGTCGCGCCGACGTCACCCGGTACACGTCGTAGACGCCCTCCACGCCGCGGACCGCCTTCAGGACGTGGCCCAGATGCTTGGGGTCGCCCATCTCGAAGGTGAAGCGGGAGGTGGCGACGCGGTCGCGGGAGGTCTGCACGGCCGCGGAGAGGATGTTGACGTGCTGGTCGGACAGGACGCGGGTGACGTCCGACAGCAGCCGGGAGCGGTCCAGCGCCTCCACCTGGATGGCGACGAGGAAGACGGAGGACTGGGTGGGCGCCCACTCGACCTCCAGGATCCGTTCCGGCTCGCGGGAGAGGGAGTCGACGTTGACGCAGTCGGCGCGGTGAACCGATACGCCACTGCCGCGCGTGACGAACCCGATGATCGGGTCGCCCGGCACCGGGGTACAGCAGCGCGCCAGCTTCACCCAGACGTCGTCGACGCCCTTGACCACCACACCGGGGTCCGCGCTGGAACGCCGCTTGGAGCGCCGGATCGGGGTGGACTCGGCGATGTCCTCGGTCGCCTCGTCCTGCCCGCCGAGCGCCTGCACCAGCTTCTGGACGACGCCCTGGGCGGCGACATGGCCTTCGCCGATCGCCGCGTACAGCGACGAGATGTCCGGGTAGCGCATCTCGTGCGCAAGGGTGACCAGGGAGTCGCCGGTCAGGATGCGCTGGATCGGGAGGTTCTGCTTGCGCATGGCGCGGGCGATGGCGTCCTTGCCCTGCTCGATCGCCTCGTCACGGCGCTCCTTGGAGAACCACGCGCGGATCTTGTTGCGGGCGCGCGGTGACTTGACGAAGCCCAGCCAGTCCCGCGACGGCCCCGCACCGGTCGCCTTGGAGGTGAAGACCTCCACCAGATCGCCGTTGTCCAGCGTCGACTCGAGCGGCACGAGCCGCCCGTTGACGCGGGCCCCTATCGTGCGGTGGCCGACCTCGGTGTGGACGGCGTACGCGAAGTCGACGGGTGTGGCACCGGCGGGCAGCGCTATCACGTCGCCCTTCGGGGTGAAGACGAAGACCTCGTTGCGGGAGAGGTCGAAGCGGAGCGATTCCAGGAACTCGCCCGGGTCCTCGGTCTCCTTCTGCCAGTCGAGCAGCTGCCGCAGCCAGGCCATGTCGTTGACGGTGTCGCCCTTGCCCCCCGCGCCCTTGGGGACGTCGGTGCGCACCTTGGAGGCACCGGCGACGGCCTCCTGCTTGTACTTCCAGTGCGCGGCGATGCCGTACTCGGCGCGGCGGTGCATGTCGAAGGTGCGGATCTGGAGCTCGACGGGCTTGCCCGCCGGGCCGATGACCGTCGTGTGCAGCGACTGGTACATGTTGAACTTCGGCATCGCGATGTAGTCCTTGAACCGGCCGGGGACCGGATTCCATCGCGCGTGGACGGTGCCGAGCGCCGCGTAGCAGTCGCGGACGGTGTCCACGAGGACGCGGATGCCCACCAGGTCGTAGATCTCCGCGAAGTCCCGGCCGCGGACGATCATCTTCTGGTAGACGCTGTAGTAGTGCTTGGGGCGGCCGGTGACGGTGGCCTTGATGCGGGCGGCGCGCAGATCCGCCTGGACCTCGTCGGTCACTATGGCCAGGTATTCGTCGCGCTTGGGGGCCCGCTCGGCGACGAGGCGGACGATCTCGTCGTACATCTTGGGGTAGAGGATCGCGAAGGCGAGGTCCTCCAGCTCCCACTTGATGGTGTTCATGCCCAGCCGGTGCGCCAGCGGGGCATAGATCTCCAGCGTCTCGCGGGCCTTCTTCTCCTGCTTCTCCCGCTTGAGGTAGCGCATGGTGCGCATGTTGTGCAGGCGGTCGGCGAGCTTGATGACGAGGACGCGCGGGTCCTTGGCCATCGCGACGACCATCTTGCGGACGGTCTCGGCCTGCGCCGCCTCGCCGAACTTCACGCGGTCGAGCTTGGTGACGCCGTCGACGAGCAGCGCGACCTGGTCGCCGAAGTCGCGGCGCAGGGTGTCGAGGCCGTACTCGGTGTCCTCGACGGTGTCGTGCAGCAGCCCGGCCATGAGGGTGGCCGGATCCATGCCCAGCTCGGCGAGGATCGTGGTCACCGCGAGCGGGTGGGTGATGTACGGGTCGCCGCTCTTGCGCTTCTGGCCTCGGTGCCAGCGCTCGGCGACCTGGTAGGCCCGCTCGATCTGCCGGAGCGTGGCCGCCTCGATCTTGGGGTCGTTGCTCCGTACGACCCGCAGCAGCGGCTCCAGGACCGGGTTGTACGGGCTGGAGCGCTGCACGCCGAGCCGGGCGAGGCGGGCGCGGACGCGGCTGGAGGAGCCGGAGCGTCCGGCGGCCGCGGGCGGCGCCGGTTTGGCGACCGAGGTCGGCGACGACCGGTCGGGCCGGACGGCCGGGGGCTTCGGCGTGGCCGGTTCGGGGCCTTGCGGCCGGGCGGCGGACCCGTCGGACGGCTGCGGCCCGGGGGCGTCCGGCCGTGCTCCGCCACCGGCGGGGGACGTACCGGGCCGGGGCGCGGCTGCGTCGCGGGGGGCGTCCCCGCGTTCGGGCTGCGCGCCCGCGGGGCCCGCGACCCGCGGCTTCGGCTCGTTCCCCGGCGCGTCGGGGGATCCCGCCGGACGCGGCCGGGGGGAGAGCGGCTGGGCCTCGTCTGGCAAGAGCACTCCTCAAGCGGTTCCGGACCACAAGGCCACGATCGCGCCACGACCGGGCCGGGATGCCATCGTATCGGCCTCACCGCCGGTCCTCTCCTGCGACCGTGACCGCGGGCATGACAGCGGCGCCGGGGCACCCGGGGATGTGCTCCCCGAACGCCCCGGCGCCGTGGTGGTGCCGGACCGGACTCAGACCGTGACCAGGGCCTCCAGCGGAGCGCCCTTCAACCCGGCCTCCAGCCGTTTGCGGCCCTCCAGGAAACCCAGCTCCAGCAGGACCGCCAGGCCCGCGACCTCGGCACCCGCGCGCCGCACCAGCTGGAGCGACGCGTCGGCGGTGCCGCCGGTGGCGAGCACGTCGTCGATGACCAGGACCCGGTCGCCCGGCTCCAGTGCATCGGCGTGGATCTCGATCTCGGCCCTGCCGTACTCCAGGTCGTACGTCTGGCCGAGGGTGGCGCCGGGCAGCTTCCCGGCCTTGCGGACCGGGACGAAGCCGACACCGGCACGGATGGCGGCGGGGGCGGCCAGTATGAAGCCGCGCGCCTCCAGACCGGCGATCTTGTCCGCGCGGTGGCGTACGCACAGCTCGGCGAGGGCGTCGGTCAGCGCCCCGAACGCGGCCGCGTCCGCCAGCAGCGGGGTGATGTCCTTGAACACCACGCCCGGCTGCGGATAGTCGGGCACATCCGTGATCCGGCTGAGCAGCAGCTCACGCAGGGCCGCCGGGGCGGTCATCGGCGCTTGCCCGACGGGCGACCGCGACCGCGGTTACGGGCGGCGGGCTGTGTACGGGGGGCGACGAGACCGGCCGCGGCCGTCTCGTCGCCGTCCCGCCTGGGGTCGGCCGAGGCGCCGCCGTCCTGGGCGTCCGGGTGCTCCGCCTCCTTGGCGGCGGCCGCGGCACGCTTGGCCTTGACCCGCTTGGCCAGCGCCTTCATCTGCGGCTCGCTGTTCTTCAGGTCGGCGACCAGCGGGGTCGCGATGAAGATTGAGGAGTACGCACCGGCGGCGAGGCCGACGAAGAGGGCCAGCGAGATGTCGTTGAGCATCCCGGCCCCCAGCACACCGCCTCCGACGAAGAGCAGACCGGCGACCGGCAGCAGCGCGACAACCGTGGTGTTGATGGAGCGGACCAGCGTGCCGTTGATGGAGCGGTTGGCGACCTCGCTGTAGGTGAAGCGGGTCTGCTTGGTGATGTCCTTGGACGCTTCCTTGAGGCTGTCGAAGACGACGACCGTGTCGTAGAGGGAGTATCCGAGGATCGTGAGCAGACCGATCACCGTGCCCGGGGTGACCTCGAAGCCGACCAGGGCGTAGACGCCGACGGTGATCGTCAGGTCGTGGATCAGCGCGATCAGGGCGGCGAGCGCCATCCGCCACTCGAAGGCGATGGCGAGATAGATGACCACGAGGACCATGAAGATCCCCAGGCCCAGCCATGCCTTGTTGGCGATCTCCTCGCCCCAGCTCGGGCCGACGAGCTGGGTGTTGATCTCCTTGACCGGGACCTTCAGGTCCTGGGCCAGCTTCTCCTGGACCGGGACGGCCTGCTTGGTGTCCAGACCGCTGATCTGGATGCGCAGAGCGCCGCCGCCGAGCTTCTGCACCACGGCTTGGTGGCCGCCGGAGGCGGATTCGGCCAGGTGCTGGGCCTCGGAGGAGGAGACGGCGGTCTTCGGCGTGGTGAGGACCGCGCCGCCGGAGAACTCGATGCCCATGTTCAGGCCGCGCACCGCCAGGCCGACAAGGGCCGTGATGGTGATGAGGATCGAGATGCCGTACCAGATCTTCCGCTTACCGATGAAGTCGTAGCCGACCTCACCGCGGTAGAGCCGGGCGCCGAGGTTGCCGAGCTTGGACATCTCACGCCTCCTTCGTCTGGGTGGGGGCGGCGGTGCTACGGCGGCGCAGCGGGGGCCTGGCGCCCAGACGCTGCGGGTCGAGGCCGGACCAGGGGTGGCCGTTGGCGAAGAACTTGCGGCGGGCCAGCAGCGTCATCAGCGGCTTGGTGAAGAAGAACACCACGACCACGTCGAGGAGCGTGGTCAGACCGAGGGTGAACGCGAAGCCCTGGACCTTGCCGACGGTGACGATGAAGAGCACCGCGGCGGCCAGGAACGACACGAAGTCGGAGACCAGGATCGTACGGCGGGCGCGCGGCCAGCCGCGTTCGACGGCCGGTCGCAGGGAACGGCCCTCACGGATCTCGTCCCGGATGCGTTCGAAGTAGACGATGAACGAGTCGGCGGTGATACCGATGGCGACGATGGCGCCGCAGACCGCCGGGAGGTTCAGCGCGAACCCGATGGTGGGGCCGAGCAGCGTCATGATCGTGTACGTCAGGACCGCCGAGACCGCGAGGCTGGCCAGGGCGACCAGCGCCAGGCCGCGGTAGTAGGCGACGAGGTAGACGATGACCAGGGCGAGCCCGATCGCACCGGCGATCAGCCCGGCGTGCAGCTGCTCACCGCCGAGCGCCGCGGTGACCGTCGTCTCGTCAGCGATCTTGAAGGAGAGCGGCAGGGCGCCGTACGACAGCATGTTGCCGAGGTCCTCGGCCGTCTGCTGGGTGAAGCCGCCCGAGATGGTGGCGCTGCCGCCGTTGAGCCGCTGGCTGACGCGCGGGTCGGAGACGACCGCGCCGTCCAGGACGATCGCGAACTGGTTCTGCGGCTGGGCCTTGGCGGCCAGCCGGCCGGTGATGTCCGCGAACTTCTTGCCGCCGTCGGAGGTGAAGTCCATCTGGACGATCCAGCCCTGGCCGGTCTGGCTGTCGAAGACGGCCTTGGCGTCCTTGACGTCGGTGCCCTCGACGCCGACCGGGCCGAGCACGTACTTCTGCGAGCCGTCGTCCTTGCAGGCCACGATGGGGTCGCCGGGCTTGGCGCCGGCCGCCTTCTCACCGGCGAGTGCGCGGCTCTGCTTGGTGGAGCAGTCCAGGGCGGCGAGCTGCTTCTGGAGCGCCGCCGGGATGCCCGCCTCGCCCTGGGCGGGCGGCGTCGCGGGCGTCTGGGGCTTCTGCGTGGCGGAGCCGCCGGGCGTGGGGTCCTTCTTCAGGGCGTCCGTGACGGCGCGGCCCTGGGTGGTGGCGCTCGCGGCGGGCTTGGGAGCGTCGCCCTGCTTGCTGTCCGTGGCCTTGCCGCCGGGGGTCGCGTCCTTGCCGCTGGTGTCCTTGCCACCCGTCTTGCCGCCCGCGGAGGGGGTGCCGGACGGCTGCTCGGGGGTCTTGCCGCCCGCGGTGGTGGTGAGCACCGGGCGGAAGCCGAGCTGGGCGGTGGTGCCGACCTGCTGGCGGGACTGCTTCGCGTCCGACCCCTTGGGGATGTTCACGATGATGTGGTCGGTGCCCTGGGTCTGGACCTCGGACTCGGTCACGCCCAGACCGTTGACGCGCCGCTCCATGATGCCCGCGGCGGTCTTCATGTTGGTCTCGTTGATCGCGTTGGGCTTGCCCGGCTGGTTCTGGGCCTGGAGCGTGAAGCTGGTGCCGCCCGCCAGGTCGATTCCCAGCCGGGGCGTCAGCGTGCCGGAGTAGAACATGCCTCCGACCAGCGCCACCATGGCGATCAGGATGAGGACCAGGGTGCGCCCCGGCTTGCCCTGGCCGGCCGGCGTCCTGCGGCCCTTCTTCGGTGCTGCCACCTTCTCGTTTCTCCCTGTCCAACCGCTCGGCTGGGGGTGTCTGCCGAGCGGCCACGAAGTGTTGTGGGGACGTGCCCCCGCCGGAGCCTAGACGGTCACGGAACCGCGGCGCCCGCAGCGGGGCGCGTCGCGGTTCCGTGGGACGGGGCTACTTCGCGTCGGCGTCGCCGGACTTCTTCGCTTCGGCGTCACCGGACTTCTTCTCCTCGGCGGACGCGTCCTTCTCGGACGTGGCGGCCGGGGCCTCGTCGGCGGGCTTCTCGTCGGCCTCGGGCTCGTCGGCGGCCGCGGCGTCACCCTTGCCCAGGTCGATCTTGTCGGACTTCTCACCCGAACCGGTGGTGGCGTCATCGCCGGTCAGCGAGGAGATGTCGTCGGGCACGACCGGGTCGGCGCCGTCGATGATGCGGTTGTACTCCTCGTCGGCAAGGACCGCGCCGATGGCGTTCTTCGCGAACACGGCGTGCACGCCGGGGGCGACCTCAAGGAGGACCGTCTCGTCGTGGATCTCCTTGACGGTCGCGTACATGCCCCCGATCGTCCGGACACCGGTGCCCGGCTGCATTTCGTTGCGCATCTGCGCGGCCGCCTGCTGCTTCTTCTTGGCGGACCGGGTCATCAGGAACATGGCCCCGATGAGGACGATGAAGGGGAGGAGAGTCACGGTACTCACGGGACAGAAATCCTTCGCACGACCGCTGAGCCGCGGTCTCGTATAGCGGGGGTGGGAAATGCCGGCCCCTACCGGGACGGCATCGGCGGAGTCTAAGTCAGTCCGCACCAGTGGAACAACGCCCAGCATCGCACCGCAGTTCCTGACCCGGCGATTCTCCGCGCCGTCACGCCCCGAACAGGCCCTGCTGTCCCGTTGCGCCCGGTTGCTGCTGGGGCGGGACCAGGCCGAGGTGGGCCCAGGCCGCGGGGGTCGCGATCCGGCCACGGGGCGTACGGGCCAGCAGGCCCTCGCGGACCAGGAACGGTTCGGCGACCTCCTCGACGGTCTCGCGCTCCTCCCCCACCGCGACCGCGAGGGTGGACAGGCCGACCGGGCCGCCACCGAAGAGCTTCAGCAGGGCGGTGAGCACGGCGCGGTCGAGGCGGTCCAGGCCGCGGGCGTCGACCTCGTAGACGTCGAGGGCGCGCGAGGCGGTGTCGCGGGTGATCACGCCGTCCGCCTTGACCTGGGCGTAGTCGCGGACGCGGCGCAGCAGGCGGTTGGCGATACGGGGCGTGCCGCGGGAGCGGCCGGCGATCTCGGCGGCGCCCTCGGCGTCGATCTCGACGTCGAGGAGCCCGGCGGAGCGGTGGATGACGCGCTCCAGCTCCAACGGGGCGTAGAACTCCATGTGGCCGGTGAAGCCGAAGCGGTCGCGGAGCGGGGGCGGCAGCAGACCGGCCCGGGTGGTGGCGCCGACCAGGGTGAACGGCGGGAGTTCGAGGGGGATGGCGGTGGCTCCGGGGCCCTTGCCGACGATGACGTCGACGCGGAAGTCCTCCATCGCCATGTAGAGCATCTCCTCGGCGGGGCGCGACATCCGGTGGATCTCGTCGAGGAAGAGGACCTCGCCCTCCTGGAGGGAGGAGAGGATCGCCGCGAGGTCACCGGCGTGCTGGATGGCGGGGCCGGAGGTGATGCGGATCGGGGCGCCCATCTCGGCGGCGATGATCATCGAGAGGGTGGTCTTGCCGAGGCCGGGGGCGCCGGAGAGCAGGACGTGGTCGGCGGTGGCGCCGCGGGCGCGGGCGGCGCGCAGCACCAGGTCGAGCTGTTCGCGCACCCGCTCCTGGCCGACGAACTCCCCGAGGTCCTTGGGGCGCAGCGCGGCCTCGACCGCGGTGTCCTCGCCGTCGGCGGCGGCACCGACCAGCCGGTCGGCGACCAGGGCCGGGTCGGTTGCGGCGGACGGTGCGGTGTCGTCCCAGTTCACTGCGGATTGCCTCGCGGGGTCGGGGCGGCGG